>NZ_JBHXTC010000080.1:0-24696 GCF_042677605.1 Streptomyces sp. NPDC127106
CCTCGCGCCCCCCCCCGCGCGCCCCCCCCCCCCCCCTTCGGCTTGTCCGCGGCCCGTACGGGGCCCCTGAGGGCCCCTCAGGGGCCACACGGGCCACACGGGCCCCGGGCGGGGGAGGTCAGACGAGGTCGCCGCCGGGGAGCTCGACCTTGGCTCCCAGCTCGACGAGCTTCTCCATGAAGTTCTCGTAACCGCGGTTGATGAGGTCGATGCCGTGGACCCGCGAGGTGCCCTCGGCGGCCAGCGCCGCGATCAGGTACGAGAACCCGCCGCGCAGGTCGGGGATGACCAGGTCGGCGCCCTGCAGCTTGGTGGGGCCGGAGACGACCGCCGAGTGCAGGAAGTTGCGCTGGCCGAAGCGGCAGGCGGAGCCGCCCAGGCACTCGCGGTACAGCTGGATGTGCGCGCCCATCTGGTTGAGGGCGGAGGTGAACCCGAGGCGGGACTCGTAGACCGTCTCGTGGACGATCGACAGGCCCGTGGCCTGCGTCAGGGCCACCACCAGCGGCTGCTGCCAGTCGGTCTGGAAGCCGGGGTGCACGTCCGTCTCCAGGGCGATCGCGTTGAGCGGGCCGCCCGGGTGCCAGAAGCGGATGCCCTCGTCGTCGATCTCGAAGGCGCCGCCGACCTTCCGGTACGTGTTCAGGAAGGTCATCATCGAGCGCTGCTGGGCGCCGCGCACGTAGATGTTGCCGCCGGTCGCCAGGGCCGCTGAAGCCCACGAGGCGGCCTCCAGGCGGTCCGGGAGCGCCTTGTGGTTGTAGCCGCCGAGGCGGTCGACACCGGTGATCCGGATGGTCCGGTCGGTGTCCATGGAGATGATCGCGCCCATCTTCTGCAGGACGCAGATGAGGTCCTCGATCTCGGGCTCCACCGCGGCGTTGCTCAGCTCGGTGACGCCCTCGGCCAGGACGGCCGTCAGCAGCACCTGCTCGGTCGAGCCGACCGACGGGTACGGCAGGCGGATCTTGCAGCCGCGCAGCCGCTGCGGGGCCTCCAGGTACTGGCCGCCCTCGCGCTTCTCGATGGTCGCGCCGAACTGGCGCAGCACGTCGAAGTGGAAGTCGATCGGCCGGCCGCCGATGTCGCAGCCGCCCAGGCCCGGGATGAAGGCGTGGCCGAGGCGGTGCAGCAGCGGGCCGCAGAAGAGGATCGGGATGCGGGACGAGCCCGCGTGGGCGTCGATGTCGGCGACGTTCGCGCTCTCGACGTGCGTCGGGTCGAGCACCAGCTCGCCCGGCTCCTCGCCGGGGCGAACGGTCACCCCGTGGAGTTGGAGCAGGCCACGGACGACCCGCACGTCGCGGATGTCGGGCACGTTGCGGAGCCGGCTGGGTTCGCTGCCGAGCAGAGCGGCGACCATGGCCTTGGGCACGAGGTTCTTCGCACCGCGGACACGGATCTCGCCCTCGAGCGGGGTACCGCCGTGGACAAGCAGGACATCGTCTGTGCCGGTCATGAATCTCGCGTTCCGGAAGGGGTCCCCCCGGCAGGGCCGGGGGAGGTGGGCAGGGACCAGGGAAAAGGGTAAGGGGCACTGCCCCCCGCTTCGTAAGGCCGACGCGGCCGGAATAGCGTCATGAAACGGCCACAACACCCTCAGTGCCCACCCGCTGGCGGAGCGTCGCATTCCGCTGGTTCCGGAATGCCCGCCCGGCCCCGTGCCGGAACGTCCCCGGCACAGGGCGGCGGCACGGCCCGGTCCCGGCCCGGTCCCGGCCCGTCCCGGAGGTGCCCGGAGGTGCCCGGACCTGGCCCGGAGGCCCGGTGCGCGCTCCTCCCTGCTGCCGTGCGCCCGGGCTGCCGGGGACCGGAATGCCGCCCCGGCTCCCCCTGGAGGGCGAATGTGCGGGATCATGTCGGCATGACCGAGGTGTCCTCCCTCACAGGGCGGCTGCTCGTGGCCACCCCCGCCCTCGCGGATCCGAACTTCGACCGCGCGGTGGTGCTGCTGCTCGACCACGACGAGCAGGGCTCGCTCGGCGTGGTCCTCAACCGGCCCACCCCCGTGGTGGTCGGTGACATCCTCCTGCCCTGGGCGGGCCTGGCCGGCGACCCCGGGGTCGTCTTCCAGGGCGGTCCGGTCGGCCTGGACTCGGCGCTCGGGGTGGCGGTCATCCCGGGCGACGAGGGGCCGCTCGGCTGGCGCCGGGTGCACGGGGCGATCGGCCTGGTCGACCTGGAGGCGCCGCCGGAGCTGCTCGCCTCCGCGCTCGGGTCGCTGCGGATCTTCGCCGGTTACTCCGGATGGGGCCCCGGCCAGCTGGAGGACGAGCTCGGCGAGGGCGCCTGGTACGTCGTGGAGTCGGAGCCGGGGGACATCTCCTTCCCCGACCCGGCGCGGCTGTGGCGGGCGGTGCTGCGCCGGCAGCGCAGCGAGCTCGCGATGGTGGCCACGTACCCCGACGACCCGTCGCTGAACTGACCCGCGCCGGGATCGGTACCCTGGCTTGCATGAGCACTCTTGAGCCCGAGCGCGGGACTGGTACGGGGACCCTCGTAGAGCCGACGCCGCAGGTGTCCCACGGCGACGGCGACCACGAGCGCTTCGCCCACTACGTCCAGAAGGACAAGATCATGGCGAGCGCACTCGACGGGACCCCCGTCGTGGCGCTCTGCGGCAAGGTGTGGGTGCCGGGCCGGGACCCGAAGAAGTACCCGGTCTGCCCCATGTGCAAGGAAATCTACGACTCCATGGGCTCCGGCGGGGACAAGGACAAGGGCGGCAAGGACAAGTAGCCGCAGGCCGCCCGCCGACGGTCGACCGACCGCCCGCCGCCCCCTGGGGGCGGACGGCCCGGACCCGGCTCCGCGGAACCCGGGCCCCCGGGGTGCGCACGACGCGCACCCGGGGGCCTTCGCGCGTACTAGGGTCGGCGGCGTCACGAGCGCCCCGCGCCCCGTGTGCCGCGCAGGGCGCACCGCCGCGCCGCTGCGAAGGGCCGCCGCATGGACCTGATCCCCGCACCCCGCACCGCCGACCTGCGCGCGGACGCGCCCCCCTACGTGTTCGGGCCCCGGCCCGTCCTGGACACCGGACCCGGCACCGGGGGCACGGCCCGCTGGCTGCGCCGCGAACTGGGCGCCGCCACCGGCTGGGACCTGCCGCCGGCGGGGGCGGACCGCGGCGCAGCACCCGGCGGCGGGGCGGACGGCATCCGGCTGCGCCTCGACGAGGGGCTCGCCGCGCGCCTCGGGCCCGAGGGGTACGTGCTCACTGTCGGCGCCTCGGGCGCGGACCTCGCCGGCGCCTCGCCGGCGGGCCTGTTCTGGGCCGCGCAGACCCTGCGCCAGCTGCTCGGCCCCGACGCGTACCGGCGGGCCGCGCCGCTCGGCAGTGCGGGGCGGGTGTGGAGCCTGCCGCGGGGGACCGTGGAGGACGGCCCCCGCTTCGGGTGGCGCGGCATGCTGCTGGACGTGGCCCGGCACTTCACGCCGAAGAGCGGCGTCCTGCGCTGGCTCGACCTGCTGGCCGCCCACAAGCTCAACGTGCTGCACCTGCACCTGACGGACGACCAGGGCTGGCGCGTCGAGATCAAGCGCCACCCCCGCCTCACCGGGACGGGCGCCTGGCGCCCGCGCAGCCGCTGGGGACACCGCGCCTCGCCGCTGTGGAACGACACCCCCCACGGCGGCTTCTACACCCAGGACGACATCCGCGAGATCGTCGCCTACGCCGCCGAACGGCACGTCCGGGTGGTCCCGGAGATCGACGTACCGGGTCACTCGCAGGCCGCCATCGCCGCGTACCCCGAACTGGGGAACACCGACGTCGTCGACACCGCCGCGCTGGGCGTGTGGGACGACTGGGGGATCAGCGAGAACGTCCTCGCGCCGACCGAGGCCGTGCTGCGCTTCTACGAGGGCGTGTTCGAGGAGCTGCTGGAGCTGTTCCCGGCGGAGGTCTCCCCGTTCGTGCACGTGGGCGGCGACGAGTGCCCGAAGGCGCAGTGGCGGGCCTCTCCCGCCGCGCAGCAGCGGATCCGCGAGCTGCGGGTGGACGGCGAGGACGGGCTGCAGTCCTGGTTCGTCCGGCACTTCGACGGCTGGCTGGCCCGGCGCGGGCGCCGGCTCATCGGCTGGGACGAGATCCTGCAGGGCGGGCTCGCGCCCGGGGCGGCGGTCTCGTCGTGGCGCGGCTACGCGGGCGGGATCGCCGCCGCCGAGGCCGGACACGACGTCGTGATGTGCCCCGAGCAGCACGTGTACCTGGACCACCGTCAGGCGGCGGGCCCCGACGAGCCGGTGCCGATCGGGTACGTGCGCACATTGGAGGACGTGTACCGGTTCGAGCCGGTGCCGCCCGCCCTGTCGGGGGCGGCTGCGGAACGGGTCCTCGGCGCGCAGGCCAACGTCTGGACCGAGGTGATGGAGAACCAGGGCCGCGTCGACTACCAGGTCTTCCCGCGGCTCGCGGCCTTCGCCGAGGTCGTGTGGTCGGCGCTGCCCGAACCGGGCGAACGGGACTACGCCGGCTTCGCGGCCCGGATGGCCGCACACCGGCGCCGCCTTGACGTGCTGGGTGTCGAGCACCGGCCGCCCGGCGGGCCGTTGCCGTGGCAGCGGCGGCCGGGGGTGCTCGGACGTCCGATCGAAGGGGAGCCGCCGAACGTGTGACCCGGAACGGCGGACGGGGTGGACGGGGCGCACGGGCCCGCCCGCGGCCCGCCGCGCGCCCCGGCGGCCGCGGGGCGCGCGCGGGGCCGTACGGGGCTTTCCGGGCGGGGTTCCCCCGGGAGTGCTCCGGGGGCGCTCCCAGGGTGCGCCCGGGGTGCCCTCGGAGCACCTCGGGAAAGCCTTGGGGGAGCCTTGGGGGAGCCTTGGGAATTCTCCGGAGCCGATCGGAACCCCTGGGGAATCCGGGACGTCCTACGTACTTGGGGGTGGTCGGGAACTCTTGCTCGATCCGGGCCCATGGGGTGCGCACCGGCGTGAAGCTATGTGAATCGGTGCGAAACGCCGCGCAAGCTCGGATTCGGTTGATTCGCCTGATGTGGACGAGTCGGTTGATACGGGGGAAACCGGACGGTCGGGAGCTCGAAGGGGCGCCCGGCGGACCCTCGCGCCGGGCGGTGGGGAAGATGTGCCAGAGTTGCCACGTCCCGGCGGTGAGCACGTACCGTACGGCGGACAGGCGTGAGCGCCGGGACCGGGACATCGGGAAGGGGCAGCTGGGTTGACCACGCACGCACCGCACACACCGCAGGCTGCGCAGTCCGTGATGCTGCCGGCCTCGCTCGACGAGGCCGTGGCGGCACTCGCCGCCATGCCCGCAGCCGTGCCCGTGGCCGGCGGCACCGACCTCATGGCGGCCGTGAACGCCGGGCTGCTGCGGCCGGCCGGCCTGGTGAGCCTGGGGCGGATCAACGAGATCCGCGGTTGGCACTACCAGGAGGACGGCCACGCCCTGCTCGGCGCGGGCCTCACCCACGCCCGGATGGGCCGGCCCGACTTCGCCGCGCTGATGCCGGGGCTGGCCGCCGCCGCGCGGGCCGCCGGGCCGCCGCAGATCCGCAACGCGGGCACCCTCGGCGGGAACATCGCCAGCGCCGCGCCGACGGGCGACGCACTGCCCGTACTGGCCGCGCTGGAGGCCACCCTCATCATCGTCGGCCCGATCGGGCAGCGTGAGATCCCGGTCTCGTACCTGCTGGCGGGCCGCGAGATGCTGCGGCCCGGCGAGCTGATCGGCTTCGTGCGGGTACCGCTGCTGCACGCCCCGCAGGTGTTCCTGAAGGCCACCGGGCGTACGGGCCCGGGGCGCGCCGTGGCGTCCGTGGGGCTCGTACTGGACCCGGCGCGCCGAGGTGTGCGCTGTGCGGTGGGCGCGGTCGCCCCGATGCCGCTGCGGCCGCTGGAGGCCGAGCAGTGGGTGGCCTCGCTGATCGACTGGGACGGGGAGCGGAACCTGGCCCCCGAGGCGCTGGAGGCCTTCGGCGACTACGTCGCGGCCGCCTGCGTCCCCGACCAGGGGGAACCGGTTGCTCCCGGTGTACTGCATCTGCGGCGGACGGTGGCCGTGCTGGCACGGAGGGCCCTGGGGAGGGCGCTGACCTCATGAGTGAGAACGAGAACGTGAGCGGAACGACGGGGGACACGGGCGGCCGGGCCGCCCCGGGCTGGGGCTGGCAGCCGGTGCCGCAGAGCGGCGAGTTCAACGACGCCGCCGACGCGACGGCCTTCGTGAGCCTGCCGCCGGGCATGCTGGACGCCCTCGCCACGGGGGAGCCGCTGGCGGCGCCCGGGCACGGGTACGTCCCGCCGCCGATGATCGTTCCGCTGGGGTCCGCCGGTACGGACCCGTCGGTCACGGGGACGTGGACGATCCCGGCGCAGTGGCCGGACGCGGCCGGCCACGCGGCCGAGGCCGGCCCGGCGGCCGGGGGTGCTGCCGCAGCGGTGGCCGGTGTGACGGGTGCTTCCGGTGCGGTCGGCGGGCCGATCCCGGCGTCGATCCCGATCCCGGCGGCGGTCGCGGCGGAGTTCGCCGACGCGGTGCCGGGCCAGGAGCAGGCCGGCCCCCAGGACGACGAACCCGGCGAGACGGCGGAGTGGCACTTCCCCGACGCGCTGCGGGCGGAAGAGCCCGTGACCACCGGCCAGTGGACCCTGCCGGAACTGCACGACCAGACCGGCGAGTTCCGGCCCGGCCCCCTGGAAGCCGACTGGAGCCAGGCCCCCGCGACCCTGCCGGGCGGCGCCCCCGCCCCGTGGGCGACGCAGCCGGGCTTCGAGACCCCGCACGCCGACGCCCCGCTGAGCTCGGGCGTCCTGCCCGACGCGCAGTCGGGCAGTGGCGGCACCGGCACGTCCGGCGCCGGCCAGCGGCTCCTCGGCGGCCCCGGCGTCGGCGCCCCCGGCCGCCCCCCGCGCGTGCTGGGCGGGCCGGGCGTGGGCACCCCGCTCCCGGAGGGCGAGCCGGCGCACCCCGCCCCGTACGACATCGAGGCCGCGCACGCCCCGGCGGACGCGTACGCGCGCGGGCAGGAGCACGAGCAGCACGGGCACGGTCAGCAGCACGAGCAGCACGGGCAGCACGGCCACGGCCAGCAGCACGGGCAGCACGGGCACGGCCAGCAGCACGGGCAGCACGGGCACGGCCAGTACGGCCACGTCGGGTACGAGACCGAACACGGGCACGGGCACGGGCACACGCACGGGCACGGGATCCCGCTCGGCGACGGGCCCGGACATACGCACGGGCGCGGCATCGCGCTCGGCGACGGCCACGGACACGCGGAGCACGGGCACCACGAGCAGCATGGGCACCACGAGCAGGCGCAGCACGCCGACGTGCACGCCGGCGCCCCTGCCGGCACGCCCGCCGAGGCACCCGCGCTGCACGCGGGCGTCGAGCACGACATCCACCACGCGGCGCCGGCCGAGGCCGGACCCCCGGCGGAGGCCCAGCCGGCCGGCGCGCCGGTAGAGTACGCCCTCACCGGCAGCCCCGCGGGCCCGGCCGGGCAGTCCCAGACGAACGGCCACGGCTTCCCTGCGACCGGCCACGGCGCCGGTTCGGAGCAGGGGCCGGAGCGGGAGCTGGAGCCGCAGCCCGCTGCGGAGCCGGGCCACGGCCACGGCGCGGTGGCGGAGGCCGGCCCCGAGCTCGGGCCCGAGGCCGGCCCGGAGCCCGGCCGGGCGATGACCGGGGCGGCGGACGAGCACGGGTTCACGGGAGCCGCCCACGCCGCCGCGGCGGAGCCGGCCGCGGCCGACGGACACGGCTTCGCCGAAGCCGTCGCCGGGGCCCCGGGCGGAGCCGCGGGCGCAGCGGCGCCGGGTGCGGACGCCGCGGACGGCGCCGTGTCACCGCCGGACGCGAGCATCGGGGAAGGGATCCCGCTCGCGGGGCCCTCGTACGAGGAAGGGCAGGCGGCCGCCGCGGCCGTCGCCCATCACGAGCACCCGCTGGCTTCCTACGTGCTGCGCGTCAACGGCGCCGACCGCCCGGTCACCGGTGCGTGGATCGGCGAGTCGCTGCTGTACGTGCTGCGCGAGCGCCTCGGCCTGGCCGGCGCCAAGGACGGCTGTTCGCAGGGCGAGTGCGGGGCCTGCGCGGTGCAGGTCGACGGGCGGCTCGTGGCGTCCTGCCTGGTCCCGGCCGCGACGGCCGCGGGCAGCGAGGTCCGGACGGTCGAGGGGCTCGCGAGCGGCGGGGAACTCTCCGACGTGCAGCAGGCGTTGTGCAGGTCGGGCGCGGTGCAGTGCGGGTTCTGCGTGCCGGGCATGGCCATGACCATCCACGACCTGCTGGAGGGCAACCACGCCCCCAGCGACCTGGAGACCCGCCAGGCACTGTGCGGGAACCTGTGCCGCTGCTCCGGCTACAAGGGCGTCCTGGAGGCGGTCCGCGAGGTCGTCGCCGAGCGCACGGAGGCCGAAGCGGCAGCGGCCGCGGCAGCAGCGGCGGCCGAGGGCGGCGGCGCGGCCGAGGGCCCGCGCATCCCGCACCAGGCACAGCCGGGCGAGGGCGGGATCCACCACAACGGAGGCATGGCGTGAGCGGGCAGGACGCGGCCACGGCGACCACGACCGTGACGGTCACGACGAGCGTCGCGGGCGGTGCCGCTGGCTCGGCCGGCGGCCCGGCCGAGCCGACGGAACTAACGGTTCCGCGCGGTATCGGGACCTCCGTGCCCGCCACCGACGCGCGCGCCAAGACCGAGGGCACCTTCCCGTACGCCGCCGACCTGTGGGCCGAGGGGCTGCTGTGGGCCGCCGTGCTGCGGTCCCCGCACGCGCACGCCCGGATCCTGTCCATCGACACCTCCGCCGCCCGCGAGATGCCCGGTGTCCGCGCCGTCGTCACGCACGCCGACGTGCCCGGCGCGACCACGCACGGCCGCCGGATCGCCGACCGGCCCGTCTTCGCGCACGAAGTCGTCCGGCACCACGGCGAACCGATCGCCGCCGTCGCCGCCGACCACCCCGACACGGCGCGCCTCGCGGCCGCCGCCATCACCGTCGAGTACGAGCTCCTCGACGCGATCACCGACCCCGAGCAGGCCTTCGGCGCCCCGCCCCTGCACCCCGACGGCAACCTGATCCGGCACATCCCGCTCCGCTACGGCGACCCGGAGGCCACGGGCGAGGTCGTCGTCGAGGGCCTGTACCGGATCGGCCGCCAGGACCCGGCGCCCATCGGCGCCGAGGCCGGGCTCGCCGTCCCCCGCCCCGACGGCGGCGTCGAGCTCTACACCGCTTCCACCGACCCGCACCTGGACCGCGACCTCGCCGCCGCCTGCTTCGGCCTCGAACCGGACCGCGTCCGCGTCGTCGTCACCGGCGTGCCCGGCGCGACGGCCGACCGGGAGGACGCCGCTTTCCAGCTGCCCCTCGGCCTGCTGGCCCTGCGCACGGGCTGCCCGGTGAAGCTGGCCGCCACCCGCGAGGAGTCCTTCCTCGGCCACACCCACCGCCACCCGACGCTGCTGCGCTACCGGCACCACGCCGACGCGGAGGGCCGCCTCGTCAAGGTCGAGGCGCAGATCCTGATGGACGCCGGCGCGTACGCGGACTCCTCCGCCGAATCCCTCGCGGCGGCCGTGGCGTTCGCCTGCGGCCCGTACGTGGTCCCGCACGCCTTCGTGGAGGGCTGGGCGGTCCGTACGAACAACCCCCCGTCGGGCCACGTGCGCGGCGAGGGCGCCATGCAGGTCTGCGCCGCGTACGAGGGGCAGATGGACAAGCTGGCCGCGGCCCTCGGCATCGACGGCGCGGAACTGCGCATGCGCAACGTGCTGGCCACCGGCGACCTGCTGCCCACCGGCCAGACGGTCACCTGCCCGGCGCCGGTCGCCGAACTCCTGCGCGCGGTCCGCGACTACGAACTCCCCTCCCTCCCGAAGGACGCCCCGGAGGACGAGTGGCTGCTGCCCGGCGGCCCGGACGGCGCGGGCGAGCCGGGCGCGGTGCGGCGCGGCGTCGGGTACGGCGTCGGCATGGTCCACATGCTCGGT
This sequence comes from Streptomyces sp. NPDC127106, assembly GCF_042677605.1. Classification (NCBI taxonomy): domain Bacteria; kingdom Bacillati; phylum Actinomycetota; class Actinomycetes; order Kitasatosporales; family Streptomycetaceae; genus Streptomyces; species Streptomyces sp. NPDC127106. The sequence continues at coordinate 9,963 of NZ_JBHXTC010000080.1, forward strand.
GCGGAGGGTGCCGACGAGGTCTCCACGGCCACGGTGAAGGTCGTCAACGGCGTGGCCACCGTCATCTGCGCCGCCGTCGACACCGGCCAGGGCTTCGCCACGCTCGCCCGTCAGATCGTCCAGGAAGTCCTGGGCGTGGACGAGGTGATCACCGCTCCCGTCGACACGGACCAGCCGCCGGCGGGCCCGTCGGCGCACGGCCGGCACACGTGGGTGTCGGGCGGTGCGGTGGAGCGCGCCGCGAAGATGGTCCGCACCCAACTCCTCCAGCCGATGGCCCACAAGCTGGGCATGTCCACGGAGCTCCTGCAGATCCAGGACGGCCGCATCACCTCGTACGACGGCGCCTTCTCGATGCCGGTGGGCGAGGCGATGATGGGCAAGGAACTCTGGGCCACGGCCCAGTGCCGCCCCCACCCGACGGAGCCGCTGAACGGCGACGGCCAGGGCGACGCGTTCGTCGGCCTCGCGTTCTGCGCGATCCGCGCGGTCGTGGACGTGGACATCGAGCTCGGCACGGTGCGCGTGGTCGAGCTGGCGGTGGCCCAGGACGTCGGCCGGATCCTCAACCCGGCCCAGCTGGAGGCCCGTATCGAGGCGGGCGTCACGCAGGGCGTGGGCGCGGCCCTGACGGAGAACCTCCGCACGGTGGCGGGCCTGGTCCGCCACCCCGACCTGACGGGCTACGCCCTGCCGACGGCACTGGACGCCCCGACGGTCCGGATCGTCAAGCTGGTCGAAGAACGCGACGTGGTGGCCCCGTTCGGCGCGAAGGCGGCGAGCGCGGTCCCGGTGGTGACGGCCCCGGCAGCCGTGGCATCGGCGGTCAGGGCGGCCACGGGCCGCCCCGTGAACCGCCTCCCGATCAGGCCCTCCGCGGCGGTGGCGGCAGCCAACTCGTAACGGTGTGACCCGCATTGCACGTGCAACCCCGAGGTTGGGACTGTCGCCGCCGGTCGCTAGAGTGATCGAGTAGGACTGTTCTTGCATGCGTGTGAACGCGAGCGAACGGGGAACGGGGAGCGGCGTTGCCGGCCGCGAACCGAACGGGGAAAACGGGGATGCGGGGAGGCCGCCGTGGCAGAGAACAACGAGCCGGTTCTGCTGGGAGTGGGGAACACAGCCGCCAGCGCGGCGGCAGCCATTCGCGCACAGGCCAAGGCCCTTGAGGTCGACTACGAGACGCTCACCGGCTACAAGAAGAAGGTCGACGAGCTCCTGACGAAGCTGAAGGGCTCGGAGGCGTACGACAAGAAGCTGGCCGACGGCACCCTCCCCGAGGGCACCCTCGGCAAGGGCTTCGCCGAGGCGGACGCCCTCTTCAAGACCTATGACACGGTCCACACGCAGCTCCAGAACCTCTCGAAGGGCCTCGCCGCGCAGATCGAGGGGCTGGGCATCGCGATCCTGACGTCCGGCAAGGGCTTTGCGGGCGTTGACGAGGAGACGAAGCGCCGTATGCACTCCATCGTCGTCCAGGCGAAGGAGGACTACGTTCCGGAGCGAGATCCGCTCGTGCAGCAGCAGAAGGACGCCGAGCACAGCGCGACGGGCGAGGCGAACAAGCCGAAGGGCAAGATCTGATGGCGACGAACTTCGAGGGTTTCACCCACCAGCAGCTGCTCGCGATGGTTGCCTCCATTGATCCGAAGACGGTGGAGTCGCGTGCCGCGCAGCTGACCGAGGCGGCCGACACGATCAAGGAGATCGGCAGCGCCCTCAAGAAGACCAAGGTCACGGGTTGGGAGGGCGACGCCGCCACTGCCTTCGCGGACTGGGCGAGCCAGGCGGGCAGCGCCACGCTGCGTCTGGGCGACCTCAGCGCCGCAGGCGGCAGGTGGATGGCCGAAACCGCCCAGACCATGCACGAGGTCAAGGTCAACATGCCGGAGTACGACGCGGCGGCGGCCAAGAACCTTCAGGCCTCCAAGGACTTCCACAACGACCCGGACGCCCAGAAGATCGGCCAGGAAGCCCGGTCCAAGCTGAGCGGCGACCACCAGAAGGCCGTGGACGCCATGACGAAGCTGGCCGGGTCGTACGAGCAGTCGTCGACGCAGATCGGCATGATCGAGATCCCGACGTTCCCGCCACCGCCGGGCGACTTTCAGCCGAAGGGCCTGGACAGCCACCAGGATATCGATCGCTCTGGAGGCGGATACGGGGGTGCCTCAGGTTCGACTGGTGGCGCGTACATGCCGTCATCGCCGCGCAGCAGTGGTCCGTCCGGTGACTCCGGTGGAGGGCCGAGTCGACCGGATATCAGCCTGCCGCCGACGACCGGGCCTGCGCCTGTGCCGCTGCCGGACAAGGACGTGGACGTGGACCTCGACCATGTTGCGGTCCTGCCGGACAAGACTGTCCCGCCGGTCACCAGCCTGCCCAGTCTCCCGACTCCCGGTCCCAACGGTCCCAATCCTGTCGTGCCCATGCCCCCGATCGGGCTCCCGCCCGTTGGTGGGGGACCGACGCTGCCCGGTGGCGGTGGCCCCATCAACAAGGTCCCCTCCATCCCCTCTCCGCCGACTTCCGGTAGCAAGATCGGGGGGCTTCCTCCCCTGCTGCCGCGTGACACTGGCATCGTCGGTGGTCGTCAGGTGACCACGGGCGGCCCCACGCACGGCATCCCGCGCGGAACGGTCATCGGCACGGAAGGCCCGATGGGCAGTGGCCGCACCGGAGGCGGCATCGGCGGCATGCACCCCGGCATGGGCGGTCCTCACGCCGGTGGCCAGGGTGGATCCGCGATGGGGCGTCGACTGGCCATGGAGCCGGGCGGTGTCGTCGGCGGGCGCCAGCCCGGCATGATCGGTCGAACCTCCACCGGGGGACAGCCGTTTACGCAGGGCGGTGCGGGTCTCGTCCGCAACGAGGCCGGGGCCGGTTCGGCTCGCGGCGCAGTAGGCCACGCCGGCGCGGGCGTTCACGCTCCGGGGAACCGGCGCGACAACCAGTCGGGCGAGCGCCCCGACTACCTGTCCGAGGACGAAGAGACGTGGCGGAGCAGCGGCCGTGTCGTCCCGCCAGTGATCGACTGAGTAGAACGGACGTTGTACGGGATGCGCATGCGTAAGGCGACCGCGGCCCTAGTGGGCCTCTTGCTGGCCGGGGTCGCCGCGACCCCGGCCCACGCTGAGACCATCCGGTCCAAGCAATGGCATCTCGACGCCATGAAGGCCGATGACATCTGGAAGGCCAGCACGGGCAAGGGCGTCACTGTTGCCGTCATCGACAGTGGCGTCGACCGCATCCCCGAGCTTGAAGGCCAAGTCCTTCCAGGTAAGGACTATGCGACGCAGGACTCGGGAGACGAGCGCACCGACTACGACAAGCACGGCACCACCATGGCTGCGCTGATCGCTGCCACGGGCAAGCACCCGAGTGGTGACGGGGCGTTCGGCCTTGCCCCTGGCGCCAAGATCCTTCCGATTCGTGTGCCGCACGAGTTCAACAAGACGAGCCCGATCTGGACTGAGGCGATCCGGTTCGCGGCGGACTCTGACGCCAAGATCATCAACATCTCCATGGGTGCGGAGCGGGATGATCCTGGGCGACTCGATGCAGTGAAGTACGCCCTGTCCAAGGGGAAGCTGATCTTTGCCTCGGTGGGTAACGACGGCAACACCACGAACACGGTCATGTACCCCGCGGCGACGCCGGGCGTGGTGGGCGTCGGTGCCGTTGGAGCTGACGGCGTTGCGACCGCGGAGTCGCAGCACGGTCCGCAGGTCGACATGTCTGCCCCGGGGATGGACATCGTGACGGCGTGCGGCGGTAAAACCGGCGTGTGCAAGAACCATGGCACCAGTGACGCCACCGCCCTCGCCTCCGCGTCGGCGGCGCTGCTCTGGTCAGCCCACCCGGAGTGGACCAACAACCAGGTGCTTCGTGTCCTCCTGAACACTGCCGGCAAGGCGGATGACGGCAAGGAGCGCAACGACTACCTGGGCTACGGCATCGTCCGTCCGAAGATCGCGCTGCCCACCCCCGGCGATCCCGGTCCCGCGGATGTCTACCCGCTGCCGGACCTCGCCGCCGCGGACGCGAAGAACTCGCCCGCCCCGGCGACCGGCGGTGACGGCAAGAAGCCGCAGTCCGGTGCGTCCGCCGCGCCGCAGGCCGGGGGCAAGGAAAGCGATGGCGGCGCCAGCAGCACGACCTGGATCGCACTCGGGCTGGGTGTCTCCGTGCTCGTCGGTGGTGCGGTTGCGGCGGTTCTCGTGCGGCGCCGGAGCAGCTGATGCCGAAGGCCGTCCGGGGTGCGCCTGCCCTGGACGGTCTTCGGGAGAAGCCGTGACCGGAATCGAACCGGCGTAACTCGCTTTGCAGGCGAGTCCCTCAACCACTCGGGCACACGGCCTTGTTTGGCTTCGGACACGACCGTACGGGGGCGGGGTCGGCCCGGGAAGGGTTTCCCGGGGGGTGCAATGAGACCGCCATGCCGTGTTCACAGTCGGCCCGTGGCGACCGCCCCCCGCCCCCCGGCCTAGGTCCTGCGGCGGAGTGAGGTTCCGTCGAACGGACAGGGGCGAAACCGGGGTGTGCCGCTTACGCTGAAGCGATGAGCGCCCTTGAGCCCCGTGTCTCGCAGACCAGTACACCCGTCCCGCCCCCTCCCCGGGGCGGGATTCTCGGGTCCGCGTACCGGACGCTCAGCATCGGGATGATCTCCTGCATCTTCCTGATCGCCTTCGAGGCCACCGCCGTCGGCACCGCCATGCCCGTCGCCGCGCGCGAGCTGGACGGGATCGGGGTCTACGCCTTCGCGTTCTCCGCCTACTTCACCACCAGCCTCCTCGGGATGGTGCTGTCGGGGCAGTGGTGTGACCGGCGGGGGCCGCTGCGGGCGCTGACCGTGGGGATCGGGGCCTTCGCCGCCGGGCTGGTGCTGGCCGGGACCGCGACGGCCATGTGGGTGTTCGTGCTGGGCCGGGCCGTGCAGGGCTTCGGCGGCGGGCTGGTCATCGTCGCGCTGTACGTGGTCGTCAGCCGGGCCTACGAGGAACGGCTCCGGCCTGCGATCATGGCGGCCTTCGCCGCGAGCTGGGTGGTCCCCTCGATCGTCGGGCCGCTGGCCGCGGGAACGGTGACCGAGCACCTCGGCTGGCGGTGGGTGTTCCTCGGGATTCCGGTGCTGGTGGTTGTGCCGCTCGCGGTCGCGCTGCCTGCGATACGGCGGACCGCGTCCGGGCCCGTGGATCCGGACGCGCCGCCCGTCGCGTTCGACCGGCGCCGGATCCGGCTGGCGTTCGGGATCTCCCTCGGGGCGGGACTGCTCCAGTACGCCGCCCAGGACCTGAGGTGGTGGTCGCTGCTGCCGGGGGCCGTGGGCGCGGGCCTGCTGGTGCCCGCCGTGCTGGGGCTGCTGCCGCGCGGGACGTACCGGGCGCGGCGCGGGCTGCCGTCGGTGGTCCTGCTGCGCGGGGTCGCGGCGGGCTCGTTCATCGCGGCCGAGAGCTTCGTGCCGCTGATGCTGGTCACCCAGCGGGGGCTGAGCCCGACGCTGGCCGGGTTCTCGCTGGCGCTGGGCGGGCTGACCTGGGCGGGCGGCTCGTGGATCCAGTCCACGGGCCGGGTGGCGCCGTATCGGGAGCGGCTGATGGTGCTCGGCATGGTGTTGGTGGCCTTTGCGATCGCCGCGGCGCCGGCGGTGCTGGTGCCGTGGGTGCCGGTGTGGTCGCTGGCCCTGACCTGGGGCGTCGGCTGTCTCGGCATGGGGCTGGTGATCGGTTCGACGAGCGTGCTGCTGCTGAAGCTGTCGGCGCCGGAGGAGGCGGGGGCCAACTCCGCCGCGCTGCAGATCTCCGACGCGCTGGCGAACGTGGTGCTGCTGGCCGCGGGCGGGGCCGCGTTCGCCGCGCTTGGCGGCGGCTCGGTGGGGGCCGCCGCCCACTCGGTGGCCGAGGGTGCGGGAGCCGCGGTCTCGCACCCGGCCGCCTTCGTGGTCGTCTTCCTGCCGATGGCCGCGGTCGCGCTGGTCGGCGCCTGGGTCGCCACCCGCCTGCACGAGCGCCCGGCCGCCAAAACCGGCTGACCGGCCGGCGCGGCGCCGCTACGCTGCGCGCATGAACGAGCTGATCATCCGGCTCTCCGCCGCCGAGTGCGCGGAGCTCGCCGACCTCGCCGACGCCACCGCCGCCACGCCCGAGGAGCACGCCGCCGCGGCCGTACGGGAGCACCTGAGCCGGGAGCGCGAGCAGGTCGGCGGCGCGGCGGCCCGGCTGGCGCAGCGGCACGCCCCGCTCCTGAAGCGGCTCGGCGCATGACCACGACCCGAGCCGGCGCCCCCGTGCGACACCTCACCCTCTCCGAGGTGCTCGACCTGGCCCGGCACGCCTGCCTGGCCCAGGACCAGCCCGTCGAGCTGCGCGCCCCCGGCCTGCTGGAGTCCGCCGTGCACCGGCCGCGGGCCCGCATGTTCGGGACGCCCGCCTATACGGACCCGTACGAGCAGGCTGCCGCGCTGCTCCACGGCATCGCGACGAACCACCCCCTGGTCGACGGGAACAAGCGCACCGCCTGGCTCGCGGCCGCGACGTTCCTCGCCGTGAACGGGGTCGACCTCGCGGACGTCGACCAGGACGCCGCGTACGACCTGGTCGTGGACGTGGCCTCCGGGGCCGTGGCCGAGGTGGCGGTGATCGCTTCCCGGCTGCGGGAGTTGCGGCCGGTGTGAGACTCGCCGCACCGCCCGAGGTCACGGGCCCGTCCCTCCGCGAGGGGCGGGTCGGCCCCGGTAGGGTGGCCCGGTTGTCCTTCGAACGACCGCCGTCGAGAGCCCGAACCGGAGACCGTGACTACTACCGCCTCCCACCACCTCTCACCCGCCTTCCCCGGCCGTGCGCCGTGGGGTACCGCCAGCAAGCTGCGTGCCTGGCAGCAGGGCGCGCTGGACAAGTACATCCAGACCCAGCCGCGTGACTTCCTCGCCGTCGCCACCCCCGGCGCCGGCAAGACCACCTTCGCGCTGACCCTCGCCTCCTGGCTGCTGCACCACCACGTGGTGCAGCAGGTGACCGTGGTCGCGCCGACCGAACACCTGAAGAAGCAGTGGGCGGAGGCCGCCGCCCGCATAGGCATCCGGCTCGACCCCGAGTACTCGGCGGGCCCGCTGAGCCGCGAGTACCACGGGGTCGCCGTCACCTATGCCGGTGTCGGCGTCCGCCCGATGCTGCACCGCAACCGCTGCGAGCAGCGCAAGACCCTCGTCATCCTCGACGAGATCCACCACGCCGGCGACTCCCGGTCCTGGGGCGACGCCTGCCTGGAGGCCTTCGACCCGGCGACCCGCCGCCTGGCCCTGACCGGCACCCCGTTCCGGTCCGACACCAACCCGATCCCCTTCGTCACGTACGAGGAGGGCAACGACGGGATCCGCCGCTCGTCCGCCGACTACACGTACGGCTACGGCAACGCCCTCGGCGACGGCGTCGTCCGGCCGGTCATCTTCCTCTCCTACTCCGGCAACATGCGCTGGCGCACCAAGGCCGGCGACGAGATCGCCGCCAAGCTCGGCGAGCCGATGACCAAGGACGCGATCAGCCAGGCCTGGCGGACCGCGCTCGACCCGCGCGGCGACTGGATGCCGAACGTGCTGCGCGCCGCCGACCAGCGGCTGACCGAGGTCCGCAAGGGCATCCCGGACGCGGGCGGCCTCGTCATCGCCTCCGACCAGGACTCGGCCCGGGCGTACGCCAAGCTGATCCGGGAGATCACCGGCACCAAGGCCACCCTCGTGCTCTCCGACGACGCGGGCGCCTCGAAGCACATCGACACCTTCAGCGGGAACACCGACCGGTGGATGGTCGCCGTCCGAATGGTGTCGGAGGGCGTCGACGTGCCCCGCCTCGCGGTCGGCGTGTACGCGACGACCATCTCGACGCCGCTGTTCTTCGCGCAGGCCGTCGGCCGTTTCGTGCGTTCGCGCAGGCGCGGCGAGACCGCGTCCGTGTTCCTTCCGACGATCCCGTACCTGCTCGGCTTCGCCAACGAAATGGAGGTCGAGCGCGACCACGTCCTGGACCGGCCGAAGAAGGCGGGCGAGGACGACGACCCGTACGCCCAGTCCGAGAAGGAGATGGAGGAGGCCAACCGGCAGGAGGACGAGGACACCGGCGAGGACGAGCAGATGTCCTTCGAGGCGCTGGAGTCCGACGCCGTCTTCGACCGGGTGCTGTACGACGGTGCCGAGTTCGGCATGCAGGCGCACCCGGGCAGCGAGGAGGAACAGGACTACCTCGGCATCCCGGGCCTGCTGGAACCGGACCAGGTGCAGCTGCTGCTGCAGAAGCGGCAGTCGCGGCAGATCGCGCACAGCCGGCGCAGGCCGGACACGGAGGCCGACCTGCTGGAGCTGCCGGCCGAGCGCCGGCCGGTGGTCTCGCACAAGGAGCTGCTGGAGCTGCGCAGGTCGCTGAACACGATGGTGGGGGCGTACGTCCACCAGAGCGGCAAGCCGCACGGGGTGATCCACACCGAGCTGCGGCGGGTGTGCGGCGGGCCGCCGAGCGCGGAGGCGACGGCCGGGCAGCTGCGGGAGCGGATCAAGAAGGTCCAGGAGTGGGCTACCCGCATGCGCTGACGCGTCATCGGCGTCACGGTGTCGCCGGCGCAGTCGGTGTCGTCGGTGTCGTCGGCGTCGTCGGTGGGGTGGGGCGGGCCCGGCGTGTGGAGCATCGTACGGGCCCGCCCCGCCGCGGAATTGACGGTTCCGGTGGGCGGGGGCGACAGCTGCCCCCGCCGCCGGTGCTCGTGTGATGGCACAGGCGTATTGGGGCGCACGAGAGCGCGCAACGGCGCGTTTAGCGCTCCTGAACCGGCACAAAAGGCCCGTCCGCGCCCGGATTCTGGACGAGGCCTTCCGCTGAGCGGACCTGCTCGCTACTGTCCCCGCATCGAACGCCCCGTGGCAGCGCCGCCGCGGGAGCGCAGCCGGTGCCATGGCCGCAACCGGCGGCCTCTCCGTGCGTGTCGCCGTGGGACCGGCGCCGCTCCACCCCGAGAGTCACCGCCGCTCACCACGAGGGAGAGGCTTCGTGACCGCGGAAACCTCACAGACTCTCGACCGAGGTCTCAGAGTCCTCAAGCTGCTCGCCGACACCGACCACGGTCTGACCGTCACCGAGCTCTCCAACCGTCTCGGCGTCAACCGCACCGTGGTCTACCGCCTGTTGGCCACGCTGGAGCAGCACGCCCTGGTCCGCCGCGACCTCGGCGGCCGGGCCCGCGTCGGGCTCGGCGTACTGCGACTGGGCCGGCAGGTGCACCCGCTGGTGCGCGAGGCTGCGCTGCCCGCACTGCGCTCCCTCGCCGAGGACATAGGAGCCACCGCGCACCTGACCCTCGTCGACGGGACGGAGGCGCTCGCCGTGGCCGTCGTGGAGCCCACCTGGACCGACTACCACGTGGCCTACCGGGCCGGGTTCCGCCACCCGCTGGACCGCGGGGCCGCCGGCCGGGCCATTCTGGCCGCCCGCCAGGGCACCCTCATCGAGCCCGGGTACACGCTGACGCACGGCGAGCTCGAAGCCGGTGCCAGCGGCGCCGCCGCCCCGCTCGTCGGGATCACCGGGCTGGAGGGCAGCGTCGGCGTGGTCATGCTGTCCGACGCCGTGCCCGAGCGGGTCGGGCCGCGGGTCGTGGACGCCGCCCGCGAGGTCGCCGACGCCCTGCGCTGACCCGCGCCGCAGGCCCCGTACGACGCCCCGCACGGCCGCGTCCCGGCCGCCGGGGCGCGGCCGTGCCCGGACCGCCCGATAGATTGGCCGGGTGCTCTCTCGCCTCTCACGTCTGTCGCGTCCCGCCGCCCTGGCCGTCTGCGCCGTGCCCGTGCTCGGCCTGTTCGCCGTGGCGGCCTTCGCACCGCTGCCCTTCGTGATCGCCCAGCCGGGGCTCACGGCGGACGTGCTCGGCGCCCACGACGGCAAGCCGGTCATCGTCATCACCGGCGCGCCGACCCGGCCGACCAAGGGCCAGCTGCGCATGACGACGATCCAGGCCACCGGGCCGTCGACGACCGTGCGTCTGCCGCAGCTCCTCGACGACTGGTTCGACAGCAGCCGCTCGGTCATGCCCAAGGACGCCGTCTACCCCTCCGGCGGCAGCGACGAGGAGATCGAGAAGCACAACCTGGAGCAGATGGCCGCCTCCCAGCAGGACGCCACCCGGGCCGCCCTCGGCTTCCTGAAGAAGGACCCGAAGGACGTGAAGGTCGACCTCAACCTCGCCGACGTCGGCGGCCCCAGCGCCGGCCTGCTGTTCTCCCTCGGCATCGTCGACAAGCTCGACGGCGACGGCAGCGGCGGCGAGCTCACCGGCGGCCGCAGCGTCGCCGGTACGGGCACCATCAGCGCGGACGGCAAGGTCGGCGCGGTCGGCGGGGTGGCCCTGAAGACCCAGGCCGCCCACCGCGACGGGGCGAGCGTGTTCCTCGTCCCGGAGGCGGAGTGCTCCGACGCGGCCTCCGAGCTGCCCGAGGGCCTCCAGCTGATCCCGGTCAGCTCCTTGTCGGACGCGGTGAACGCGCTGCGCGCCCTGAACCGGGGGGAGCCGGCTCCGTCCTGCTGACCGGCTCCCGCTCCATCGACCGCCAGGACGGGAAGACCAGCGGGGCGAGCGTCGTCAGCAGGTAGGTCCCGCCGAACACCAGCAGCGCCCGGACCGTCCCGAACCCGTCGACGAGCAGGCCCGCGGCGAGCCCGCCCAGCGGCATCGTCAGCTCGCAGCCGGCGGTGGTCACGCCCGCGACCCGGCTGCGCAGCCCGTCGGGGACCTTCTCGTACATCATGGTGGTCAGGATCGGGTTGAGCATGCCCGCGCCCAGTCCGGCCAGCGCCATCGTCACCGCGAGCGGCAGCGTGGTGTCGGTGAGGGCCGCCACCGCGTACCGGGGCGCCCCGGAGACCAGGAACGCGGCCGCGAACACCGCCCGCCGCGGGAACCGCTCGCCCCACGCCCCGTACAGCAGGGCGCCCAGCAGCGCGAAGCCGCCGAAGAGGGAGACGAGCAGGCCGAGCGCGGTGGCGCCGCCGAGGGCCTCGCGGCCGTGCACGGGCAGCAGCACCGCGGACCAGCCCTGGTCCAGGCCGTTGGTCATCATCACCATGACGGTGATGCCCATCAGCAGCCGCGAGCGGGTCAGGAAGGCCCAGCCCTCGGCCAGTTCGGCCCGGTAGCGGGCGAACGAGACCTTCTCCGGCCGCGGCTGCGGCTCGGCCGCCGGGATGCCCCGGACGAACGCGGCGACCAGCAGCGCGGAGAGGGCGAAGGTCGCAGCGTCCACGAGCAGGACGGCTTCGGCACCGACCACCGCGATGAGGACGCCGGCCACCGCCGCCCCGAGCATCCGGGCGCCGCGGTGGACCGCGTCGTACAGGCTCGCGGCCCGTGCCACGGTGGTGCCGGCGTGCGCGGCGAGGTCGGGCAGCAGGACGTGGCGGGCGGTCAGGCCGGGGGTGTGCACGAGGCCGCCGACGGCCATCAGCGCGCACAGCATCCAGAACTCCAGCAGGCCCGCGTAGTGCAGCAGCGGGATCGCGCCGACGGACAGCGCGCAGACGGCGTCGGAAGCCGCGGAGACCCGGCGCCGGCCGACCCGGTCGATGACCGGGCCTCCGGCGAGGGCCGCGACGACGACGGGCAGGGTGGCGCAGAAGGCGACGACCCCGGCCCGGCCGGCGCTGCCGGTGGTCTGCAGCACGAACCAGGGGACACCGATGAGGGTGAGCGAACTCCCCGCCGTGGAGATGGTGTTGGCGACGAGAACGGCGACGAAGGGGCGGCGGCTCATCCGACGGCCCGGGCAGCGTGGGCCGGCAGGGCGGTCCCGGCCTGGATGTCGGCAGGGGTGAAGGCGGGCATGACAGGACTCCTTCTGGGTGAGGAAGGCGGTGGAGGCATGGCTGACCGGCGCGCGACCTGTCGTGCGAGGTGCGCGGCTGCGCCGTGCGGGGAGTGCTGCGTGCTGTGCTGTGCTGTGCGGTGCTGTGTGTTGTGCTGTGGTGTGTTGCTGGGGCGGGGGTGCTGGAGGGCGCTACTCGCTGCTGCTTCCGCGGTGTCTGCTTCCGCTGTCCCTGCTGCTTCTGCGCGGGAAGGCGTGGACGTGGAAGCGGACCGTCTCGGTCGTCCCGTCCTGCGGCGCGTCGCGGTAGCTGTTGATCAGGTCGTGCATCCGGTGGATGAGGTCGAGGCTCTGCTCGGGGGTCAGGCGCAGGGCGAAGTCGCTGATGTCCGAGCTGCGCCGCCACTCCTGGGACCAGGCGTGGGCGCTGCCGAGCCAGGCGTTCATCTCCTGCGCGTGGAGCGTCGCGATCTCGTGCAGGAAGAGGTCGGCCGCGCCGCGGGTGGCCGGGTCCTCGTCGTGGATGAGCTGCTCGTCGAAGACCGTGCCGTCGTGCGCGGACTTCCACCACCGCTCGCGGCCCTTGCCGTGCCCGGGCGCATCCTCGACGAACCCGTGGGCGGCGAGCTGGCGCAGGTGGTAGCTGGTGGCACCGCTGGACTCGCCGAACCGCTGCGCGAGCTGCGACGCAGTGGCCGGGCCGTCCTGGCGCAGAGCGCCCAGCAGGCGGATGCGCAGGGGGTGGGCGAGGCCCCGCAGGGAGCGGGCGTCGAGGGTGCGGGTCTTGGGTTCCGGGGTTCCCGGAGCTTCCGGCTTCTCGGGCATGCCTCAACCGTAGGCGTTGCAAAGAAACCCGTGCAAGGGTTTCTTTGCAACGCCTTCTTTGGAACTTTGGCCTCCGGATCCGACCCTCGCCGGCTCAGCCCTCCTGTGCCGCCTGCTCCACGAGCGGGATGACCCGCAGCGGCACCGGGTTCTCCATCACGATCGCCGTCGACGCCCGCACGATCCCGTCGAACCCGACGACCCGGTCGATCACCCTCTGCAGATCGGCGTTGGAGCGGGCCACCAGCCGGCAGAGCATGTCCCCGTGCCCGGTCGTCGTGTGCAGCTCCAGCACCTCCGGCACGCCGCTCAAGTGCGCCCGCACGTCGGCGCCCTGGCCCTGCTTGATCTCCAGCGTGGCGAACGCGGTCACCGGATATCCGAGGGCGGCCGGGTCCACCTGCGGCCCGAAGCCGCGGATCACCCCGTTCGACTGCAGTCGGTCCAGCCGGGCCTGCACGGTGCCGCGGGCCACCCCGAGTCGGCGCGAGGCCTCCAGGACGCCTATCCGCGGTTCGCGGGCGAGCAGGACGATGAGGCGACCGTCGAGTTCGTCGATTCCCATAGCTGTGGCTCCAGGCGGCTCAGAGGTGGTCATACTGCACAGATGTTTCAGCAATGTTGCGCCGAGGCTGAGCAGTTTGTACAGCAGAACAGGAAACTATTGCGCAGCTTGTGGATCGGCGGGACTCTGCGCTCATGACTGAGTCCCTGGCGAACATCGAAACCACCCCGCACACCGCGCGTGAGGCCGACCCCTTCCCGGTGAAGGGCATGGACGCGGTCGTCTTCGCCGTCGGCAACGCCAAGCAGGCCGCGCATTACTACTCGACCGCGTTCGGCATGAAGCTGGTGGCCTACTCCGGCCCGGAGAACGGCGTCCGCGAGACGGCGAGCTACGTCCTGACCAACGGCTCCGCCCGCTTCGTCATGACCTCGGTCATCAAGGCGAGCACGGACCACGGCCGCTTCCTCGCCGAGCACGTCGCCGCGCACGGCGACGGCGTCATCGACCTCGCCATCGAGGTCCCGGACGTCCGCGCCGCGTACGCGTACGCCGTCGAGCAGGGCGCCCGCGGCCTCGACGAGCCGTACGAGGTGTCCGACGAGCACGGCACGGTCGTCCTCGCCGCCATCGCCACCTACGGCCAGACCCGCCACACCCTGGTCGAGCGCAAGGACTACACCGGCCCCTACCTGCCCGGCTTCGTCGCCGTCGACCCGATGGTCGAGCCGCCGGCCAAGCGGACCTTCCAGGCCATCGACCACTGCGTCGGCAACGTCGAGCTCGGCCGGATGGACGAGTGGGTCGGCTTCTACAACAAGGTCATGGGCTTCACGAACATGAAGGAGTTCGTGGGCGACGACATCGCGACCGAGTACTCGGCGCTGATGTCGAAGGTCGTCGCGGACGGCACCCTCAAGGTGAAGTTCCCGATCAACGAGCCGGCCATCGCGAAGAAGAAGTCGCAGATCGACGAGTACCTGGAGTTCTACGGCGGCGCCGGCGTCCAGCACATCGCGCTCGCCTCGAACGACATCGTCGCGACCGTCCGCTCGATGCGGGCCGCGGGCGTGAAGTTCCTCGACACCCCGGACTCGTACTACGACACCCTCGGCGAGTGGGTCGGCGAGACCCGCGTGCCGATCGACACCCTGCGCGAGCTGAAGATCCTCGCCGACCGCGACGAGGACGGCTACCTGCTCCAGATCTTCACCAAGCCGGTGCAGGACCGCCCGACCGTCTTCTTCGAGATCATCGAGCGCCACGGCTCGATGGGCTTCGGCAAGGGCAACTTCAAGGCTCTGTTCGAGGCGATCGAGCGCGAGCAGGAGAAGCGCGGCAACCTCTAGGCTCCGCCGGCAGCCCGGTCGTGGAACCGCGAGCCGGTGGGGGCCGGTCGCGCAGTTCCCCGCGCCCCTGCGGGGCGCGGTACCGCGCCGGTTCCGCACACGGCAGGCCCCCCGCCCCCCTCCTTGGGTTCTAACGGTCCTCGCAACACCCGCGATCTGTGGGAGTTGCGAGGACCGTGGGCGTTGAGCGTGATGATCTTGCCCGGTTGCGGGAGC
>NZ_JBHXTC010000081.1:0-15414 GCF_042677605.1 Streptomyces sp. NPDC127106
CAACACGATGCGCCGTCTCTCCCACCAGACAGCCGGAACCATGCCTGACCAGTGGAAATTCAATGACTACGTTCGGAAAGCGGAAGCCTTCTGAGAAACAACTCCCCCTGATTCGCGAGCGGTACGAGCGGTACCTGGGCCGGCCGATCTCCGCAGAGGGACCGGTCACCCTCCTGACCGAGGCCGACCTTTCGGATCTGCTGCCAGGTGAGGTTCCGCCCGCGCTCCCGGCACTCGTCGCCTGCACAGTCGCCGTCCCCGACATCGCTCTGGTGCGTGCGCTGCTCACAGAGAACGGACTGCCCGTACGCAAGACGGCCCGAGGGGAGCTCTTCGTTCCGGCAGAAGCGTCCCTTGGCGCAGCTCTCATCTTCCGGGAGACCTGAGAGGGGCAGGGGACGTCAGAGCTGCGTGGTTCCACCTCGCGTCGGCCTGGTGCGGCTGGGGAATCATCATGAGCCGGTCTGTCCACCCCCTGAGCAGGGGGTGGGGAGTTTCAAGGCTGTGGCGGACACTTCGTGACGGTCACGGTTGGGGAGATGCCTGAGAGGCACGACGGTTGGGCTGGCCAGTGCCCTTGATCCGTGGGATGGGCGCAGCTCCCCATCGCCGTTCTTGACGGTAGTCGTGGGTGTGAGAATGGGGATCCCTTCAGACGCGGTCCCGCCGCTGTCATCGCCGTGTCCGGCCCTGCTTTCGGAGACGCTAGCTCGAGGCAGGAGCACCTTGACCACTACGAATCGCTGGTACCTGCAAGGCTCTCCTGATCACGCCTACTCCGGCGGGGAAGCTCGACAGCTGCTGCGAAGCCGGTGGGACTGGGGGAGCCAGGAGACGTGGTTCGAGAATGACGCGGGGCGGCTCTTGGCCGTAGTCACTAACGGCGAACGCGCGATGGTCGTGTTGCTGGACGGGGAAGGCGACCCTGGTGAGCATCTCGTCGATCCGCGCGGCAAAGGCTCCTCTGATGGCTACGTGCTGTCCAACGGGCAGGTCGACAGCTACGCCGACCGGGACACTGTCGCCTTCGATGTCGCTGGCCATGCCGTGGCGTACTTCATCGAGCGCGGCACCTGGCCCGCCGATGTGACCGTTGAAGGAGACTTCGGTGAATGACCGCAGCTGATGCATGCCGGGCAGCGGGCGGTGATGTGTCCGGCGTGCGGTGTGTCGGTCTCGCGTCTGCACAGCACGTACAGACGGCGGTTGGCGGACCGCACGATCGGGGGACGGCGGGTGGCCCTGCGGCTGACGGCCGCCGGTTCTTCTGTGACAACGGCGACTGCGAGCGCCGGACCGTCGCGGAGCAGGTCGCACACCTGACGACGCCGTACCGGCGCCGCACCCAGGTGGTCGCCCGGATGGTGCAGGCGATCGGGGTAGCCATCGGTGGCCGGGCCGGCGCCCGGTCGCCGGCTGCCTGCCGGTGAGGGTAGCCGCTTGGCTTGCGGACCACCCGAGATCAAGGTGATCTGCCGGGACCGGTGCAGCACGTTCAGCCAGGCCGCTGCCCGCGCGGCGCCCGACGCGACCGAGGTAGCAGATCGCTGGCATTTGCTGCACACGCCGGCCCGCGCGGTCGAACGCACCGCTGCAGCCGGACGACCCACCAGACGGCCAGCTCCGTCCGAAGGCTTGGCCATTAGCGTCGTGTTGATGGTGTGGCAGAGTGGTGGGGCATGTGGGCCTTCGGGGTCCTGCGAACGCGAGAGGGGTATGACATGAACGAGGCAGAGCTCAGGGCGCTGTTCGACGAGATCGACACGGACGGCGACGGACGGATCAACATCGTCGAACTGGCGGAGGGCTTCAAGGCCGAGGGCGCCCAGGGGCACCTCGCTGAAGAGGTCAAGAAGGCCATGACGGCCGACGTGAACCACGACGGGGTCCTCGACTTCGAAGAGTTCCGCACCCTGCTGAAGTAGCGGCAGGCCCGACAGCTCCCGTACGGACCCGGAAGGGCCGAACGGGGGCTGATGTGTGTGTGAGAACGGTCATCGCCGGGACCTGGCGAGTACATCGGCGATGCGCCCCAGTCCGGCTCGACGTGTGCCGTGCACGGGAGGCAGACGACGCCGAGGCCGGCGCCCGCGAAGACCCGTTCCCAACGCTTGCTCCGGGGTGTCCCTTTCCGGCCGACCCGTCACCCTTGAAGAGGCGGGGGAAGCCGGTGGCCGCCAGGCCTCCATCTCCTCCAGCGTGGTGTCTTGGCCGCGGTCACGTTCTCGCTGGACATCGGTGGCACCTTCCTTGATCGGGAGTTACACCGAACGATTCACAGTCCCGAACTCGACATGAAGGTGCTCACGGCAGCGCTGGGCATCTCGTACGGCGGGGCTGCCCACTACGTATGGCCTCAGGGACACCCCGGTGATGGGGTGTCGGCGCTCATGGCCAGGTGGCGGAGCGTGGTGTAGGTGAGGTAGCCGGGCCATGAGTCGGTGTTGGGGACCAGGCGGGTGAAGTGCCGGTAGGAGGTGCTCCCGTCCAGCATGCCGGCGAGCAGCGCGCCGGTTTCGCCGCCGACTCGCTGGCTGCGCGTGTGCAGGCCATCAGGGCGGCGCCGACTGCCGGGCGGGAGGGACCGTGGGAGTCTGCGGGCCAGTCGATAGGGCGTACGGCCTCGGCTCCCAGCCAGGCCGTCAGGACTCCTGCCACGGTGCTCCACAGTTTGAACGGGCGCAGGAGGTGCGGGGTTTGCGCGATTCCGAATGCCGTTTCGCCACCCGTCCGCAGTAGCTCGGCGAGGGGTCGGTCGAAGAGAGCTCGTGCGTCCCGGTCGAGGTTTTCGGTGTTGTCCGTGGCGTGAACGAGGTTGAAGACGGGGTTCTGCGCTCCGAAGTCCCCGCGCAGGGTGCCGGGCCGCGCCCGGTGGGGCAGGAAGTCTCCGATGAGTTGCTTCGCCAGTTCGGCGGCTGTCGGATTGCCCGTCGGTCTTCTGTTCCAACAGCAGGGCGTGGATGGGGCCCAGGGTGTATATGACCGCGTCCAGCTCTCCGTCCACGGGGCCGTTGGTCTGGCTGTTCGCGTTCAGGAGGGCCTGGTGCTCTGGGCCGAGTATCAGTTCGCGGAAGCCGCGCAGCCAGTAGCCGTGGTCGCGCATCCACAAAGAGATGAGTCGGGTCAGGTGCCGGGCCACGCCGTCCGGTTTGACGATGAGGAGGGCGAGGCGGTCCGGCTCGGGCAAGCATGACTCCTGTACGGGGAGTGAGCGCATCCACACTCGTTGACTGTACCTGCCTGCCCAGCAGGTGAGCAGGTGATGGGTGGCGGCCCTGCAGCCGCACCTTGTGACCGCCCCGTCTGTCAGTCTGGCCGGTCCGGTCGATGGCACGTCGACCGGCGCGGGCGGGGGGTGGCACATACCGGTTGACGTCCTGGTGGACCAGCAGCAGGAACTCCAGCTCCGCACCCGGGGAGCCGTCGGTTTGGGTCACTTCGCCGCCGTCTCCGGTCTTCGTGAAATCGGCTGATGGAGCATCTGGCGGAGGATGCGGGGGCGGACGAGCCTGAGCGGGGAATCAACGAAAGAGAGTGACCTGAGTACCGCGGATGCGGTTTTCGGGTCACTTGCGGCGGCGGCCATGAGACGGCGAAAGTAGGAGCCGAGAAGCCGAGCGCTGAACCCATCCTGTAGGAGGCTGTAGTCGCCGATCTTGGACAGCCACCAAGATGGATAGGTCGCGTCGTGTGCAGAGGAGAAGAAGCGACGAGCCAATGGCTTGGCGCCCTCCTCGGCAAGGCATTCGCCGAGCAAGACGGCTTCGCGGGCGGCCAAAGAAATCCCGGCGCCGTAAACGGGGTTGACCGAACAGAGAGCATCCCCGATGGCCAGCAACCCATCAGGGAAGTGCTTCAACCGGTCGTAGCGGCGTCGGACCCCACAAGGGAAGCGGTACACCGCGATAGGATCCAGCGGTTCGGCACGCCGTAGTTCGCTCATGACATCGGGAGGGGCGATCGTGGCGGCGAAATCCAGGAATTCTTCGTCGTCTACTGGAGTGCGGTGGTTACCGTAACTGTGCAGGGACATTACCCAGCTGCCGTTCTCCTGCGCCGCGAAGACCATCCCACGTGGCTGTGACGATGTGGCGCCGATCATGATGGCCCGGTCGGCGCCGAGCGCATCGGGCGGGAGCGCGAAATGCCGACTGGCGTAGGTGACGTTGATCCGGGTGCGCTCCTCCGGGGCTCTTTGATATCCCATCTCCTCCAGCCAGGCTCCGCTTCGCGCACCGCGGCCCATTGCATCGACCACGAGGTCCGCCTCCAGAACCTCACCGCCAGCTTCTCCACCGCGTGGATACAGGGCTACTCCACGTACAGCCGCTTCTCCCCGGGTGCCGTCAGTGACCAACCCTGTGACCTCTGCATCGTCGCGAAGGGACAGGGACGTCAGCTGCAGAGTGCGCTCGCGGAGCTGGGCTTCCAGGAACGGCCGCGATGCCATGATCCCGTCAACTCCCGCGAACCTCTGGGGCAACGTGTGACCGTGGTAGGTGATGCGGCTCTGACTGCCGAGCTCGGCGCTCACGGCACCGCCGGTCAGACACTGGTCGATCAAGCCGGGGAACAGCTGTTCCATCTGCTGTGCCGCGCGAGTCAGGACGGTATGGATGTGCGGACTCTGCGGGACTCCCTTTCTGCCCCTGCCGTCCGTGCCCCTCCCCTTGATCTGGTCGCGTTCCACCAGTGTCACCCGGGCGAAATGACGGGTGAGTACGGCGGCGGTGCACAGCCCCGCAATACCCGCGCCCAGTACGACGGCGTGGTCACGGACGGCAGGGACGTCAGCGCGACGCATCGAGACGACCTCCAACGGGTCGACGGGAGCGGGCCTTCCGGCCCGCCTGCACCCGTCTGCTAGAGGCTCCGGTCAGAGCCCCATGACACTGTGGTCCGCGATGGGCGCCGCCTTGGCAGGTGTGCCGGGTTTGACGGCCGGACCGGTTTTGTTCCTGCGGGCAGCAGCCGCCTCTGTGCGGGCCAGCCGTTCACGGCAGGTATTCGGTGCGGTCGGGGTGGAGGACCACTGTGCCGGAGGTGAGGCCGTTCCAGGTGTGACCGACCCCGTTGTAGCGGCCGGCGAGGTAGACCGAGCGCAGGTAGCCGGAGCAGAACATCTCCAGCCCCTCGAGGAAGGCGATGACTGCTGCTTCGGTGGCTGCGGGTGAGGCCAGTGTGGCGGCACGAGCGTCGTACAGATCGCGTTCGGCGGCCAGGATCAGTGCGCTCAGCCGGTCAACAGCTCCCTGGAGGTTCTCGCCCGGCTGTTGGAGGAAGATCGTGATCGGGTTGATCGACGCGTCGCCGTGGAAGTGTTCGCGGCGATAGGAGAACAGGTCGTTGACCAGGAGGACGTGGCGGATCGCGACGTCGACGGCGGCTTGGAGGGCGGGGCAGGTGGCCAGCGCGGCGCTGACGTCGATGCCCAGCGCGTACTCGATCAGGACCATGACCAGGCCGCGGAAGCTGGTGCCCACGTGCACCTGCTGGTACGTGTCGAAGTCCGGCACGGTGCCCGCGGCGCGCAGGCTGTCTTCCCGCATGCACCCGTCGGCGTATTCGGACACGGCGTGCAGGAGCCGTTCGCCCTGGCGCGGGCTCAGGTGCTGGCGCAACCGGGTCATCAGCTCCAGCAGCTCCCGCAGGACGTCGGGGGCTGTGCCGGTCGCATCATCGGGCGGGTCGGACTTCAGGGCATCGAGGACGGGTTCCAAGAGGGCCCGGGTGGTGGAGCCGGTGCGATCGGTGGCGCGGACGCTGTCCAGCACGTTGTCGACGGCTCCGAAGAACTGCATGAGGTCGGTGATCAGGCCGAGGCGTTCGGGCGGGGTGTCGGGGTAGCACCACAGCGCGAAGTACTCCGCGTGCTCGGCGATGAAGAGATCCAGGGCGTCGTCGTCGGGCAGGAGGCAGCGCAGGTGAGTCCGGCACCAGTCGGCGGTGCGCCGCGTCTCCTGCCTCGCGGCCGGGTGCAGGCGCGGTGCAGGCAGGTGCACGGTCAGGAGCGGGAGGGTGAAGGCCAGAGGACCGTCCGGATCTTCGCCTCGGGAGACGGCCGACGGGGAGAGAGACATCGTTCCTCCTGTCATATCGTGGGGTTAAGGCGTACTCCGGTTCTTGGACAGCCCTCGGCCTTGCGCTGCGGCACCTCCTCGACCGCAGCCCCCCACGCTTGGACGGGAAGACGGCGGAGCCCACCGTGCAGTCCGCCACCGGCGTGTCCGGCCGGGTCAGTGGTCACGGCCGGTCACCAGATCGGCCAAGGCCCGCAGTTCGGCAGCCGCGGTCCGCTGCGGCCGCGCGGCCGTGAGCTCCTCCAGTGCCTGCCTCGTGTGCCGTTCTGCCGCGCGCACGGCCCAGCTGCGCCCGCCGGCCTCCTCGACCAGGTCCGCCGCCCGCGCCACTTCCGCCGTGCCCAGCGGCCCGCCGCCGGCGTACAGCCGGCTCAGCTCCCGCCCCGCCGCACAGCCGGAAGCGAGCGCCGCGGCGATCGGCAGGGACTTCTTGCGCGCCGCCAGATCCGCCCCGGCCGGCTTGCCGGTCCGTACCGGATCGCCCCAGATCCCCAGCACATCGTCAATCAGCTGGAACGCAGCCCCCACATGCACCCCGAACGCCCGCAGAAACCCCACCCGCTGCCCATCCGCGCCGCCGGCCACTGCCCCCAGCGCACATGCGGCGGCGATCAGTGCGCCGGTCTTGCCCTGCGCCATCGCCGTGGCCTCCGCTACCGACACCGACGCCGCCTCGCGATCCTCCAGCAGCGTGTCCGCGTACTCGCCGTCGATCAGCTCCTGCACCGCGCCCGTCAGCATGCCCGGCCCCGCCGCGCCCAGCGGTCCCGGAGCCTCGGTGACCGTCTGGACGGCGAGGAAGAACAACGCGTCCCCGGCCAGGATCGCCGCCGGCACTCCCAACGCAGCCCACACCGCCGGCCGCCCCCTGCGCAGCCGGTCTCCGTCGATGATGTCGTCGTGCAGCAGGGAGGCGTTGTGCACCAGCTCCACAGCCACCGCCGCGGCGACTCCCGCCTCACGTACCCCGCCCACCGCCTCACACGCCGAAAGCACCAGCGCCGGGCGCACCGCCTTGCCCGCCGGCCCACCCTCCAGCGAAGTGCCCGCCTGGTCCCACCAGCCGAAATGCACCCCTACCGGATGCCGGATCCCCACCGGCAGCCCCTCTACCGCGGCCCGCAGCGCCGGGTGCGTCAACGCCTCCGCATCCCGGAGCACCTGATCCACGTCCCGCACCGTGCCCGCCGAGGTCACCACCGTCATTCCCATCGCCTCCCACTGCCGGAAACCCGATGAGCCACACGTCGTACCAGCCCTGTCCGCCTCATGAGGCGACCGGAGACACCGATCTGCGCTGTTCTGCCGTTGACGCGTGCTCACCCGCCAGCGGCAAGAAGGGCATCTCGGCGAGCCCTCGAATAGCGAACCACCTGCAACACCCTTTGAGCGCGTAGGCGCACAACACGCTCCCCCACGTGCCCCCGGCACCCCACGCCCGGCGGAGCCTGTCGTCCCGGCTGGCGGCCTGCACGCGATGACACGCGACCAGTGCGTAGCCGTGATCGGAGATCTGAGCACCGCAGTTGTCCAGCGGGGCCAGGCACGGCGCTCTGCCGCAACGGGTGCTCCTGGGTGGTGCTGGGCGGAGACACCACCTCTAATAGAGCATAGGTTCGATTTTATGCGCTGCCACTCACGCCGGCGTGGCGGACGGTCGGTGACGCTGGAAGGGGGCCAGGGAAGGGCGCCCCCTGTGGTGCCTCGACCGCCGGTTGCGCCGCCGATGCTGGCGCAGGCCCCGGAGCAGGTTCCGGGTCGTAGCCGCGCTGCGGGCGGGGGCGGCGTACGAGTAGAAGCTGGACGGTCACCGGGCGCTGTTGTTCACCCCGGCGGGCCCGGGTGACGCCGTGCTGATGCAGATCCGTCGCGGGTTGCGGGTCGCTGGTCCAGGACCGCCCATGGTTGCTGAGTCCTTCTTGATCTGTACCAGTGCCTCGTCCCACACGTCCCCTCCATCCGCCCAGGTGCACAGCCATTGGCGCAGAGACGGTACTGCGTAGCACAGGCCATCGTGAGGGTTTTGGCCCCAGTCCGGTTCCCAGCCGTCGGCGTCCCAGAGAAGCACCGGGTTGTCGATCGCTATCAGGGAGACGCCACTCCATGGTCCAGCCGCCACCCGTCAGGAAGAACCACGAGGCCGGTGGCTTCCGCGGGAGGGGATCGCGCCTCCCGCGCATGCGCGCTGCTCGGCCCTTCTCCCTCGTTCTCCTGCTGCAGAACCGGGGCAGGCTGCCCCCGGCGGTGTGCCGGGCACGCGCGTGCCGACCGCGAAATGCGTCCGGCCGGGCGCATGACGTGCTTCGACCGTGGGTGCACCGAGGAGCCCGCGGATCCAAGCCGCTGACCGGCAACCGGGGCACCACACACCGGTCGCGCCCCGCAACAAGTGACCACGCATGGACCAGACCTGGGAGTCGGACGAGTTCGGCGCGTCGCACCGGGGCCGGATGGGGGTACTCGTTGCTGATGGCGGCGTCCCGGGGCCGGTGTACTTCGACGGCGGTTCTGGCGCCGTCGGCCAGACCGTCACCGGGGACGCGGGCCTGGGCGCTGTCTGCGCCACACGCCCGCAATGCGCGCAAAGCGCGACGTCACGCCGGTACGGGGCCTGGCTGGGCCCCGGCGCGCCCACGGAGGCGCCGTAGGGGTCGGGCAGCTCTTTGCGCCGGCGCGCTGCGAGGCGCCTGCCGCTGTTCTCGCGGCTCGCGGCTGACCGAGTCCGCGCCAGCTGGCCGCGGCTCTTCAGCCCAAGGCTTGGAGCAGTTCGTTGCATGCCGTCTCGCAGGAGCGGCATGCTTCAGCGCAGATGCGGCAGTGCTCGTGCATGTCGGCGTGGGATTCGCACTCGTCGCCACACGCCTTGCAGGCCGTGGCGCAGGCCTGGAGCATGGCGCGCGTGATGTTCGCGTCGTAGCCGGTGTGGCGCGAGAGCACGGACGCGGTGGTGGTGCAAATGTCGGCGCAGTCCATGTCGGTGCGGATGCACTTGGTCAGGTCGCCCACCATGCCCTCGGACAGGCAGGCGTCCGCGCACGCGGTACATGCCTGCGCGCAGGCGATGCACTCTTCGATGCAGCGGGTGAGCTTGTCGCGGTCGACGTCGCCGAGGTCGGCCGGGTAGGTGGCGAGCATGTCCTTCACGGTGCTGGTCATCGTGGAATCCTCCTCAACACCGTGGGGCCGGCGGATCCGGTCGGCCGCCTCGCGGGCCCCCGGTACACCTCCAGCTAACCCCCGGCAGCGCGAACGCGCCCGGCGCACTGTGGGGTGGGGTGTTTGTGTTGGTCAGTGGGTTGTCGGGGCGCGCGCGGCCGGGAGTACGCGCTCGGATGGGTTGTCACGCATCCTTCGTACGGCCCACTCCGTGCTGCGGCATGGGCGGAAGTGCCGGATGCTGGCCGCGGACCCCTGGTGAGCGCTCGCGAGCAAAGCGGAGGAGGCATCGTGACACCTCTGACCCAGATCCGGCTGGACGGCGGGGGCTGCGTGCTGGTGGAGGGGGCGGCCGGCCTCGCGGGACCTGTGAAGGCCGGGCGGGCCGGGGACCTCGTTCACGAGGTCCCCGGCACGTTCCAGGAGGCTCTGGAACCGATCACCCGGGCGGCACAGTCAGCCCTCGACCAGTTGCGCCAGGCGCGCCCCGACGAGATCACGATCGAGTTCGGGGTGGACCTCGCGGTCGAGGCCGGCGCGGTGATCACCAAGGGCAGTGCCACCTGCCATCTGCAGGTGGCGATGTCCTGGCGGAGCGGCCATGGCTAGCGCCGGCCGACGGGCGGACCAGGGGACTCCGTCGCAGCTGCCCACGGCGGTGGCGCAGATCCTCGGGCCGGACGGGAGCGTGGCCGGTGCGGGATTCCTGGTGGCCGCGGACGTGCTTGTCACGTGTGCGCACGTCGTCCTGGCCGCCGGGAGCGAACCCGGGGGCCGAGTGCTGCTGGCCTTCCCCCGTGCGGCCGGTTCGGACGGGCTGGAGGGGGAGGTGCTCCCCGAACGTTGGCGCGCGCCAGATGACGAGGACGTCGCGTTCGTCCGGCTGAGCGGTACGCCGGGGGGCCCGGCGGTGCTGCCCCTGGGCTCTGCGGAGGGTTGCCGCGGCCATGAGTTCCGCTCATTCGGCTTTGCGACCCAGGCACCGCTAGAGGGGCACTTCGGCTTCGGCAAGGTGGGAGATCTGCTGCCTTCCTCGGGGCGTGCCGGGGCGCGTATTCAGCTGACCGAGGCCAACGGCCTCACCACCGGGTTCAGCGGCGGGCCCATTTTCGACGAGGAGACCGGCCTGGTCATCGGCATGCTCACCGAGATCACGGCGCCCGACGCGCTCGGCCGGGGGCACGACATCGCCTACGCCACGCCGTCGCAGGTCCTGCGGGAGATCATGCCGGAGCTGGCCGCGCAGGCCGTGTGCCCTTACCGGGGGCTGGAGCCGTTCACCGCGGAGCACGCTGACTGGTTCCAGGGTCGGGAGGAGGCGCTGGGCCAGGTCCTGGCCGGCCTCAGCCGCCAGCGGCGGCTGACGCTGCTGCTCGGGCCGTCCGGGTCGGGCAAGTCGTCGCTGGTCCAGGCCGGGGTTCTGCCGGCGTTGGCGCGGGGAGAGGTGCCGGGGAGCGACCGGTGGCTGCCGGTGCTGGCCCGGCCTCGGCAGGACCTGCCGGCGGAGCTCGAGCGGGCCGGCCTGCCCGGGGCCCGGCGTGACGGGATCACGGCGGCGGCCCGACGACGGTTGCGGAGCGAGCCCGACTGCCATCGGGTTCTGCTGGTCGTCGATCAGTTCGAAGAGCTGCTGCTGCAGGGGGCCGACGGCCGGATGCAGGAATTCTTGGGCACCGTCAACGACATCACCCAGGGTGGCGACACTTTCAGCGAGCTCAGCGTGATCCTGATCATGCGCGACGACTTCTATCCCCAGCTGGCCGCACTGGCACCCCGGTTGCTGGAGGCGGCGACCCCCTGGCTCCTCAACATGCCCGGCACGCTGAGCCGGCGGGACCTGTACGACATCATCGTGCTGCCCGCCGAGAACGTGGGACTCCGTTTCCAGCCGGGGCTGCCCGAACAGATCATCAGCGACGTCCTGGCGAGCAGCCCGGAGCCGGCGCCCGGCGGCCGGGCACCGGTCACCGTCCTGCCGCTGCTCGAGATGACGCTCAAACAGCTGTGGCTGCGGCGGCACGACGGCTACCTCACCCACGAGGCGTACCGGCGGATCGGAGCGGTCAGCGGAAGCCTGACGACCTGGTGCGACGCCGCCCTCAACGAGCTGTCCCCCGGCCGGCAGCTCATCGCGCAGCGCGTCCTCACCTCTCTGGTCCGGCCCGCGGACCGCGCACGCCGCACGCCCGACGTCCGCGCGCAGGTGCCCCTCGACGAACTACGCGACCTGGCGGCCGGCCCCGACAGTGCGCCCGGTGGTGACTTCGACGCGGTGATCGCAGCCCTCACCCGCCATCGCCTCATCACCACGCAGAGGCTCCGCGACCCGGACCGGCCCGGTGCCCCGCCGGGCGAGCCAGTGGCGGAGCTGATCCACGACGCGCTCATCCGTGACTGGGATGGGCTGCGGAAGTGGGTCGATGAGGATCGCCAATTCCAGGAGTGGCTCAACCGCACCTGGGAACGGCAGCGTCACTGGGCCGAGAAGAAGGATCCGGGCGACCTGCTCGCGGGGACGGCGCTCGCGGAAGGCTTCAAGCGGTCACGGGGCCGCGGACTGCCCGAAGACATCGCGGCCTTCCTTTCCGCCAGCCGAAATCGCCAGCAGGCCCTCGCTCGGCGCCGCAGACATGTCATCGCCGTCCTGGCCACGCTGCTGGGGCTCGCGCTGATCGCCGCCGGAGTCGCGGTGCTGCAGTGGCGTTCGGCAGTGGAAGAGCGGCAGGCGGCGCAGTCCCGGCAGCTCGCCACCCAGTCCGGCGCCCTCATCGACACGAACCCCGACCTCGCCTCACTGCTCGCCATCCGGGCGTACCGCACCAGCCCCACCCCCGAAGCCCTCGCCAGCCTGGAAAACGCGGCCGCCCTGCCGCTGAAGCAGCGCCTGCTGGGTCATACGGGGGAGGTCACGGCAGTGGCGTTCAGCCCCGACGGGCACACCCTCGCCACCGCTGGCGAAGACAGAACGGTCCGGCTGTGGGACGTGTCCACCCGGAAAATGCGCGCCACACTGCCCGGCCACACCGACAAGGTCTCGTCATTGGCGTTCAGCCCCGATGGACACACTCTCGCCACCGGCAGCACCGACAAGACAGTGCGGCTTTGGGACATGGACACGGATGAATCCCGCGCCACCCTCACCGGCCACGCCAAGGCCGTGACGTCGGTGGCCTTCAGCCCCGACGGAAGCACCCTCGCCACCGGCAGTGACGACGCGACAGTGTCGGCACTGACGGGGAGGGTGGCGCGGCCTACTTCCTTGGTCACGTCCCAGAACCGGGCACATCGAAGCTCCGGCTGAGAACGGGACCCGCCCGGTATGCGCCACCGCGGTGACCCGGGAGGCCCCAGCCACCGAGACGGCCAGCGCAGACCCACGGGCCTCAGCGGCCCCGACCGAACTGCTGGGCGCAGGTCGGGATTCGGCCCGTGGTCACCCACTGGCAGGAACGGTTCGATCAACTCTCATTCGCCCTTACTGAGGTTGAACTCGTGGTGTCGTAGGGGCTGACTGCTCGTGGCCTGTGGGGTATCACCGGGGCATGGGGTATCCACAAGGGGGCGGGCTGACCGCCGAACGGCAGTAGTTGGGTGAGGGATTACGGCTCCAGGCGGCGGTGCGGTTCGTCCGGGGCGAAGCGAGTTCGGTGATTGCCAGGGACCTGCGGGTCAGCGTCCGTTCGGTGCGGCGGTGGCGGCAGATGTGGGACGAGGGGGGTCCGCGTGCTCTGCGGTCGCAGGGGTCGGCGTCGTTGCCGAGGCTGAGCGAGAAGCAGTTCAGGCAGCTGGAGGCGGAGCTGGCCAGGGGGTCGGCCGCGCATGGCTGGGAGGACCAGCGCTGGACCCTGAGCTGTGTGAAGACGGTGATCGGCGGGCGTTTCCACCTGACCTACACGGTCCAGGGCGTGCGCAAGCTGCTGGTGTGCAACGGATGGTCCTGTCAGGTCCCGGCCCGACGGGCGATCGAGCGGGACGACGAGGCGGTGGCCGGGTGGGTCAAGGAGGTGTGGCCCTGCGCGGAAGACTCGCGGTGGCCCGTGGAGCCTGGCTCGTCTTTGAGGACGAAGCCGGATTCTCCATGACGCCGCCGCAGGCGAAGACCTGGTCCCAGCGTGGCTGGACCCCAGTGGTGCGGGTTCGCGGCCGCTCCCGCGGACGGATATCCATCGCCGCGCTGACCTGCTACAAGCCCCCCGGCCACGGATCCCGGCTGATCTACCGGCCGCGCCGGGACGACGGGCAACGTGACGGCCGCAAGAGCTTCTCCTGGCGCGACTACCGTGACCTGCTGATCGCAGCCCAGCCCACCAGCAGCTTGGCGGCCCCATGGTGCTCATCTGGGACAACCTGAACGTCCACAAAGCCGCTGATCTGCGGGAATGGGTGGCAGCCCGGGACTGGTTGACCATCTCCTACCTGCCGCCCTACGCGGCCGACCTCAACCCCGTCGAAGGGATCTGGTCCCTCCTGCGACGCGGCTGGCTCTCCGATGTCGCCTTCAGTACCCCCGAACACCTCGTCCAGCGCATCCGACGCGGCCTGCGGCACATCCAGCACCGCAGCCACCTCATAGACGGCTGCCTCGCCGAGACCGGCCTGACCATTAGACCCGCCTGAGCAACAACACGACATTACGAGTTAAACCTCAGTAACGCCCCAGCCGGAGGCCGCCCATTCCTGCTGGCGGCCGGCCTGGTTTCGTGAACGCGTCCCGGGCTGGCACCCCTTTCGTCGGCGGCAGTCCTGGCCAGAAATGGCTATTACGGCGGCAGCGGTGGCGACGGATACTGCAGGTAAACATGTCGGCGGCCAAGTGAGCCCGAACAGGGAGTACGGCTGACCGTGGCGGCCGGAGAGACACATATCAGCTTCCGATTTTGAAAGGTTGCGGAATGAATGCTCTAACCGCTCTGGCGTCGGCCGGTTTCGGCTCCACCGTGTATCTCACGACTCTCTGACTGTGAGATGGCTGAACCAGGTAGCGCCGAGTGTTAAGGTCACGGCCCTAGTTGTGGCCGGCATGGTTCTGTGCGCAGTTATCGGGATTATCGCCTTCGCGAGCCAGAGCGTTGCGCTCGGATTCATCGCGGGCGCCGGCCTGACACCGCCCCTGAACCGGTGGATCGTGCAACGACGCAAGCCCGTCGCCGGTTCTTGACCTTCGATGAACTTGAAGCCTTAGCGAGCGGATATTCCGGAGTTTTCGGCCAGGGGCCCCATCCACTGGCGGGGCGGCGGGTCGCCGCAGTCGTGTAGGGCCGGGTTGTGGCCCTCTCGCGGAAGGAGTGGCTTCCCGCCGGTATCGCCGGGTTGCGCTGCCGCCGCATGAGCGGGCATGAGCGGGGGCTCTCGGCTTCAGGTGGTCCGCGGCCGCCTTGGGGGTCGTGGTGATGCGGGCCAAGCGAGTAGATCTCGTAACGCCGGCAGGGCGTCGCCACCGCCACCGGTTCCGCGGCCAGGGGCTGCGTGCCAGGAGCAGTGCGCCCTCTTCGTCATTGCGGGGATTTTACGTCTCCTGTTGGCTTTGTCAAGCCCCGAGTTTCCGCGGCTTTGTCCGCCTTCCGGGGTGGGGCAATCTGGTTTCAGGCAAGCCGCTGAGTCGCCGCATAGGGGTGACGCAACAAGCGAATATGAATTCCGCTTGCTGTATCCGAAACTATTTATTTCTTTCAAGGAGAAACGCAATGTCTGTCAAGCTTCGCACCCGCATCCCCCGTATCGTCGCTGCTTCCTTCGTTGCTGCGTTTGCCGCCGGAGCGGTCGGAGCGACGGGCGCTCAAGCGGCTCCTCAGACGGCGCCGAGCCTGATACAGGACGTCGGCGGGAAGACCAACCAGCTCAACCTGAACCAGGGTGGTGGGAAGACCAACCAGGCGAACGTGAACCAGGGCAAGGGCAAGACCAACCAGGCCAACGTCAATCAGGGTGGTGGGAAGACCAACCAGGCGAACGTCAATCAGGGTGGCGGGAAGACCAACCAGGCGAACGTGAACCAGGGTGGTGGGAAGACCAACCAGGCGAACGTGAACCAGGGTGGTGGGAAGACCAACCAGGCGAACGTGAACCAGGGTGATGGTGACACGAACCAGGCGAACGTGAACCAGGGTGATGGTGACACGAACCAGGCGAACGTGAACCAGGGTGATGGTGACACGAACCAGGCGAACGTGAACCAGGG
>NZ_JBHXTC010000081.1:15514-22770 GCF_042677605.1 Streptomyces sp. NPDC127106
TGACGGTGACACGAACCAGGCGAACGTGAACCAGGGTGACGGTGACACCAACCAGGCGAACGTGAACCAGGGTGACGGTGACACCAACCAGGCCAACCTGAACCAGGAGTAGTCGAGACCCTGCGCGGGCTGGATACACCCCGTGCTGACCGGCGCCGACCATGAGAACCCGCCACAGGACTGTGGCGGGTTCCGTCGCGTCGTGAAAGGGCGACGAGGGCGGTCGTCGCCTGGCTCCTAGATGATCGATTCCCAGGGGTCGGTGAGTGAGCGGAGGGTCTTGTGCCCCCTGGACTGGAGCCAGTTGCTTCGGGGAGAAGCTCCAGGCTTCCGATGGGGGTTTATGCCCGCCTGTAGTCGAGACTCGGCGTGCCTCCGAAGACGCCGTCACCACTTTCGCATCCGTACGCGGCTGGGGAGCTTAGGTCGTTCCTCGACACCGGCGGGCCCGCAGCCGCCGGCGACGGCCGAAGACCTGCGCGCGGCCCTTGCCCGGCTGGCTCCCGATTGCGGTGCCCACCTTCGACGCCGAACGCGCCACCGCCGTGGCGCGTGCACGCGACAGGTCAGCTCCGCCCCGATGCGCCGCTTCCTGTGCCAATGGGCTCTCTATGTGGCCATCGAACGCCACCCCAGCCAGGCGGCCCGCCTGCGCGCGCTGGAGGATCAGGCCGCTGATGCAGCCACCCCGGCCGAAGCCGCCAAGATCACAGCGGAGATCGGCCGGATTTTCGATGTGGCAGCGGCAGAGGCCGGCATCCCGCTCGGCGGAGCCCGGTGACCGGCTGGCGGTGGGAGCACGACCCGAACGCCGATGAGGTCATCAAAGGCCTGCCCGCCCACGTCACCGCCGAAGTCGAGCGCCTGGCCGACGAACTCGTCGCCCTCGCCGACGTCGACGTCGACGTCACCGACCTCGGTGAAGGCGGCCGCAAAGGCGTCCCCGCAAGCCTGCGCCGCATCCCTCTCCTGGACGACGGCTGGTCGATCGTGAGGGGCATTCCGCCCTACACCGACCTGTAGCCGAAGGGCGGCCTGGGCCAAGCCCACGCGGAGCAGCCGTTCGTCCTGCCCGCCGCCGTCGGCACCGGCCCGCCGCGCGCAACGCCGTAGGGGGTGACCAGGCGCAAGCCCCTGCCTCCACCGCAGC
The DNA here is from genome assembly GCF_042677605.1 of Streptomyces sp. NPDC127106. Taxonomy (NCBI): domain Bacteria; kingdom Bacillati; phylum Actinomycetota; class Actinomycetes; order Kitasatosporales; family Streptomycetaceae; genus Streptomyces; species Streptomyces sp. NPDC127106. The sequence continues at coordinate 16,665 of NZ_JBHXTC010000081.1, forward strand.
ACCCCAACACAGGCCTTCGTCTCGCCGCCGGATGGGCTCGGCAGCAGCTCTAGCCGGAGTATGCGTCTGGCTCGGGTGCCGGCGGGCCGACTGCTGCGAAGGGATTGTCCATGGCCAGCAGGTCGTCGATCTCGCTGCGCAGTGCCGCGAAGGCCTCGGCCAGGGTGGGTGCGGGGCTTCGGGTTTCGCGCAGTGCGTGGTAGCCGGCGGGCAGGCCCTGCCGCGGGAGGTCCAGCTGCGCCCATACCAGGGTGGAGGCGATGTAGCCGTCGGCGGTCACGGTCAGGTGGGCGTCCATGCCGAACTCGTCGACGGTCTGCCGGACGGTGATGCCTTCGAAGCAGTTGCTCAGGCGGAGCTGCATGCCCGGCGGCCAGTCGGCTGCCGTCGGCAGGTCGGCGACGTGAGGGTTCGGTGGTGTTCCGGCGCCGACGGGCCTGAGGACCAGCCCGGACTCGACGCCTACCTGGTGGTCGCTGAACTGTTCGAAGTGCCGGGTCTGGAGCTGCTGGGCGCCGGCGAAGAGGCGTTCCTGCTCTGCTTTGAGGTCGGTGAGCACCGCGAGGAGGTCGGAGGGGTTCATGCGCCGGACCCTAGCGGCCCGCTCTGACACCGGCCGCCGCGGTCCGGCCGCCGCGGTCCGGCCGCCGCTTGCTGCGGGGTGTGCAGGGTGGCTGGCGCGACCCGCTCCTGCGGGTTTGACTTACGACAAGATCGCAGTGCCCACGGAGACAATCGTGGGCTCGCTGGTGGTGGCCGCGGGCGGGGGCTTCACACAGCGGTTCCGGCTCGGTGACCCGTGTCTGCTCCTGGCCGAGGACGCGGCGTGGGAGGACGAGTTGTCCGGCTGGTTCACGGACGTGGACGCCGACGCGCTGGCCGAGCTGACGGTCGGAGGGTTCGGGGCGTCCGTGCGCCGGCTGGCCGCGCCGGGCACGGGGTCGTTGGCGGTGCTGGGGGAGGTTGGGGGTGATCGAGCGGTTCCGGTCGGGGTCAGGTGGCCTGCGGCTGACGCTGGCCTGGCCGGCCGGCCTGTGGGGTGCCGTCGGGGAAGGGCCGGCGGGTGGGGTGGTTCGCCACGGTGTGCCGTACGCCGGCTCGGGGGAGGGGTGCGCGTGCGCGCGGCACGACTGCGGCGGCCTGGTCCCGGTCGACTGGTGCGCAGAGCACGGGGACGCGGGGTACGCGTGACCGGCCGCGGCTTCCGCGGCCTGCCTTTCTCGTCCTCAACTGATGTGCCACACGGGGAGTTTGGCGTGTCCTCGTGTTGACAGGGCCACTGGTGGCCCTGCTCTGATGGTGCCCGGTACGCCGGGTCCGGGGGAAGGCGGGAAGAGCATGGAGCTGGAGGCTTTGGCGCTGGCGGCGGGTACCGCACTGGTGGGCGCCATGTCCACGTCGCTGTGGGAGCAGACGAGGGCGGTCGCCGTCGGCTGGTGGCGGCAGGTCCACCCGGAGCGGGCGGACGTGGTGGACGCCGAGCTGGTCGAGGCCGGCGGTGAACTCGTCACCGCCCGCGAGGCCGGGGACGAGGCTGCCGAGGCGGAGCTCGTCGCAGACCTCGTCGCCGAGTGGGAGCGCCGCCTGCGCCGGCTGCTGCTGGCACGGCCGGAACTCGCGGACGAGGTCCGGCGGGCCGTGGACGAGCTCACCGCACGGCAGCCGGAGCCCGCGAGCTTGGCCCCGGTACGCCAGGAGGTGAACGTCAGCGACCGCGCGACCGCCTACGTGGCCGGCGGTGACCAGCACTTCAACGGCAGGTGAGCGACATGCCGCAGCCGCCCGACGGGCCCCCGGGCCCGACCTCCGGTCCCGGTCCCGGTCCCGGTCCCGGTCCCGGTCCCGGCCCCCGCCCGGCATCCGACACCCCCAGCCAGCACATCGATGTCGCCGGCAGCGGCACGGCCTACGTCGCCGGCCGCGACCAGCACATCCACTTCCCCTGGCCCGGCGGCGCGAACGTGCACCGGGCCGACGCCGCCGACACGGACTGCCCCTACCCGGGCCTGGCCGCCTTCGGGCCGCAGGACGCGCAGTGGTACTTCGGGCGCGACCGCCTCGTGGCCGAGCTCATGGAACGGCTGGCGCAGCGGCTGAACACCCCCGGCCTCCAGCTGGTGGTGGCCGCGTCCGGGACCGGCAAGTCCTCGCTGCTGCGGGCGGGCCTGACCCGCGCCGTCTCGGGCGGCCGGCTCCCCGCACCCCGCTCGCGGGACTGGCCGCAGCTGATCATGACCCCGACCGCCGAACCGGTGTCCGTCCTCGACGAGCACTTGCGCACCCTCCCCGGACCCGACGACCCGGGACGGCGGTTCCTGCTGGTCGTCGACCAGTTCGAGGAGCTGTTCACGCTCTGCGACGACGAGGCGCAGCGGGAGGCCTTCGTCGCCCGGCTCGCCGAACTCGCCACCGCCCGGGCGCTGGTCGTCCTCGGCCTCCGCGCCGACTTCTACGGCCACTGCTCCCGCTATCCGCAGCTGCGCGCCGCCGCCCGCGACGGCCAGGTCGTCGTCGGGCCGATGTCCCAAGCCGAGATCGAGCAGGCGATCGTCCTGCCCGCCGCCGCGGTGGGCCTCGAACTGGAGCCGGGCCTGGTCGACCTGCTCCTCCACGACCTCGGGATGGCCCTGCCCGGAACGGCCGAGGAGGCCGGCCGGCTGCCGCTGCTCGCCCACGCCTTGCGGGCGACGTGGCAGCGGCGCCACGGCCACCTGCTGACCACCGGCGGCTACCGGGAGACCGGCGGCATCCACGAGGCCCTCGCCCGCACCGCCGAACGCACCTACGAGAGCCTCGACCCCGCCGGCCGGGCGGCGGCGCAGGACCTGTTCCTGCGCCTCGTGATGATCGGTGAGGACTCCGATCCCGCCCGGCGCCGGATCGTCCGCGAGGAACTCGCCGACGGCGGAGCCGGGGCGGTCGTGGAGGCCTTCACCCGCGCCCGCCTCCTCACCCAGGGCCGCACCACAGGGGAACGGGCCCACGACACCGTGGAGATCAGCCACGAGGCGCTGCTGCGCGGCTGGCCCCGGCTGCGCGAGTGGATCGAGAACGAACGCGCCGGCGGCCTGGTCCGCAGGCCGCTGGTCGAAGCCGCCGAGCGGTGGCGCCACGCTGGGCGGGACCCGGCCTTCCTGCACCGCGGCAGCCGCCTCGCGACCGCCCGGGCCTGGGCCGAACAGCCGGGAAACCGGCAGTCCGTGCCGCCCGGGGTCAGGGAGTTCCTGGCGGCCGCCACGGCACGCGAACGCCGGGGCGTCAGACGGCTGTACCAAGCCGTCGCCGCGCTGACCGCGCTGCTGCTGGCCACCGGAGCCGCTCTGCTCTACGCGGGACAGCAGCGCGGCCGCGCCGAGGACGAGCGCAACGCGGCCCTGGCCAGGCTCCTCGCGACGCGCGCCCCCGACCTGTACGCGGCCGAACCGGGAACGGCGGCGCAACTGGCCGCGGCCGCCTGGACACTGGCACCCAACCCCCAGACCGCCGGCGCGGTGCTCGACCTCGCGGACCGCCCCGCCGCCCGCGTCCTGAGGGTCGACCACAAGAGCGAGCAGGATTCGATGCGCGATGCCCGCTTCAACTTCGACGGTACCCTCCTCGTCACCAACACCGCCGAAGGCCCCGTCCAGTTGCGGGACGTCGCCACCCTGCGGCTGCTGGGCGAGCTGCCGGGCGCGGTGACCGTGCGCTTCCACCCGCGCCGCAACGTCCTGGCCGCCGCCCCGACCGGCGGCCCCGTCCGGCTGTACGAGGTCTCCGCCAAGGGCGAGGCCACCCTCACGGCCGAACTGCCCAAGGGATCCGATCCGTACAGCGTCGTATTCAACCCGTCCGGCGACATGCTGGCCGTGGGCCAGGCCGACGGCACCCTGCAACTGTGGAACGTGACCGACCCCGCCCAGCCCCGCGCCAACGGAACACCCCTTCGCACCGGCGAGGGCGAGGTGTCGTCCGTAGGCTCCGTCTTCAGCCCTGACGGACGCAGCCTGGCCGTCACCCGGTTCGGGAGGCCCGACAGCATGGTCACCCTGTGGCGGGTGGGCGGCCCCGCCACCCCCGCCACCCCGGCCGGCACCCTCAGCGGCCGGGCCGTCCTAGAGGGCGTGCGCACCTTCTCCCCGGACGGGCGGCTGCTGGCCGGCTTCGGCGTCGCCGTGGACGGCATACAGCTGTGGGACGTGTCGGACCTGGACCATCCGGTGGCCGCGGCGCCGCCCCTGGAGAAGACGGGGAGCGTCACCTCCGTCCTGTTCGCCAAGGAAGGACGGGTACTGATCACCGCCGCGCAAGGGGGTTTCGGCGACGCCCGCGGAGGCGTCGTCCAGTTCCGCGACGTGTCCGACCCGGCCCGCCCCAAGCTCCTTGCGCCGGAACTCGCGGGCCAGCCGGAGGCCGTCCACCAGCTGACCCTCAGCCCCGACGGAAGGACCCTGGCCGCCGCGGCCGCGGACCACACCGTCCGCCTCTGGGACCTGACCGCCCTGAACCGCCCGGCGCCGCTCCAGGCTCCCCGCGCTGAACGGGTGACCGGCGCCTGGGCCGAGTTCGGCCCGGGCGGCAGGTTCCTGTCCGACGAGAGCGCGGTGTGGGACACCGCCGACCCCGCACAGCCCCGGCTGGTGGACTCCCTGTACGGGGTGCCCATCGGGACGGACAGGCCCGCGCTGGCCCCGGACGGCGCGACGTTCACGGTCGGCCGCGCCACCGGGACGGAGGTGTGGGACGTCCGCAACCAGGCGAGCCCCCGGAAGCTGACCGTGCCGGACGCGGTCCGCGACTCAGCGGCTGTACCGGGCCCGGACGGCCTGGTCCTCTACACGGCCGAGAGCGACGGGGTCCGGGTCGCCAGCCCCGCCAAGGCGCCGGACGCACTGGGCTTTATCGAGGGGAAGATGCGGCAGGCGCTGCCGAGTCCCCGCGGCCCCCTCGTCGCCACCGTCGACTTCGACAACCGGGTCGAACTGTGGGACGTGACCGACGTGGCAGCCCCGGACTCCCACGGCCCCGGCTTCCAGGTGGCCGGGGCGAAGCAGATGGTCTTCAGCCCCGACGGCCGCACCCTGGCCATCGGCACGTTCACCCACCGGGTCGAACTCTGGGACGTCTCCAGCCCCGGCCGGCCCCGGCTCCTGGGCGGCCCGCTGACCGGGCCCACCGACGAGATCGCGGCCATGGCGGTCAGCCCGGACTCCAAGACACTGGCCGTGAGTGCCGCCGACGGCTCGCTCAGGCTGTGGGACCTGACGGACCGCGCGGCCCCGGCGCCCCTCGGCCTCCCCCGGGACACGGACGGAGGCGTGACGGCGCTGGCGTTCCGCGATGCGGGGGACACGCTGCTGGCCGTCGTCCGGGGCAACGGCTCCGGCGCGGTCCTCCAAAGCTGGTCCGCCGCTCCGTCGGAGGCCGTCCGGCGGATCTGCGAGGCGACCGGGCCGGGGCCCGACCGCGCCCAGTGGGAGCGCTACCTCCCGGGCGTGGCGTACAAGCCGCCCTGCACCAAGCCGCTCGCGGCGAGCACCGGCGGGCGGTGAGCTCCTCGCGGTGGACGAGGGTGTCCTCGCCGGTGTCGTTGATGAGCTGCCAGCGAGTTCGGCCAGGGTCATCCTCGGCATCGACGTCGAGGTCACCCGTCGCGACGCGGGCCAGAAGGGCTTCAAGGTCATCCCGCGGCGTTGGATGGTCGAGCGGACCTTCGGCTGGCTCATGGACCAGTGCCGCGTCGCCCGCGACTACGAAACCTATCCGCATCGCTCCGAAGCGATGATCCGCCTCGCGGTGATCGACCTGTTGAGCCGCGGGCTCACCCGCGAATCGACTCCGCGCTGGAAGGATTCATAGTCGCCGAGGCGCGCTGACGCGCGTGGTCCAAGAACTACCGCTACTCCACCGCCCACCAGGTCGTCATCGACGCGGACACCCGCCTCGTTGATGTCGGGAGAACCGAGATCGGGAGCGCTGGTTCGGCGGGCCGTGTCACGGCCCGGGCGCGGTCGCCGGTTTCGAGAGCGGAGCTAGTGCTGTGACCGTGAACGTTCACCGGGTCGCTCGTTGTGCTGGGCGGAAGTGACGACCAGCACGGGGAGGCAGGATGGCTCAACTGGTCCGG
>NZ_JBHXTC010000082.1:0-22014 GCF_042677605.1 Streptomyces sp. NPDC127106
CGTGGGGCGCCCGCGGGGGCCCTGCCGGGCCGGCGACCACCCCGCGGGGGCCCCCCCCCCGGGGGGCCCCCCCTACTGCTTTTGTACGTACTACGTACTCCTGCCGTCCCGGGGGCCTGTGCGGCCCTCGGCACAAGGGCGGGACTTACTTGCCCTTGGCGGCTTCCTTGAGCTTGGAGCCCGCGGAGACCTTCACGCTGTAGCCGGCCGGGATCTGGATCGGGTCGCCGGTCTGCGGGTTGCGCGCGGTGCGAGCGGCACGGTGGGTGCGCTCGAAGGTCAGGAAGCCGGGGATGGTGACCTTCTCGTCGCCCTTGGCGACGACCTCGCCGATGGTCTCGGCGAGCGCGGCCAGAACGGCGTCGGCGTCCTTGCGGGTCACCTCGGCGCGCTCGGACAGAGCGGCCACCAGCTCACTGCGGTTCATGTTGTACTCCCGTGTTCAACTTGCCTTGGAGGCGTGAGATCGAAGCCGATGCTGCCAGGGCCCTCGGACAGTGCCCGGACCCGGGTCTGAAGCGTCAGACCCTCGCGCCCGGTTACGCATCCTGCCCCCACCAGCGGCGGGAAAGCCAATCCGGCACCCGCCAGGGTCACACGAAAAGCGCCACAGTCACGCCACGGTGACGCTCCGTCCGCACCAGTGGGAAGGGCATCCCGGTCCTCGTGGGCATTCCCCGCAACACTAGAGGCGGCCCGCCCGGCCCGCATCCCGCGACGCGCCGGGATCCGGCTCAGGCGGACGTGGGCGTCGTCACAGCGGCCGCCGCGGCGGTGGCGGCCTTGCGGACGGCGCCGGCGACCGCGCCCGCGACCTTGTCGTTGAAGACGGACGGGATGATGTAGTTCGCGTTCAGCTCGTCCGCGCCGACGACGTCCGCCAGCGCGGTCGCGGCGGCCAGCATCATGTCGGTGTTCACCGTGCGGGACTGGGCGTCCAGCAGACCGCGGAAGACGCCCGGGAAGACCAGCACGTTGTTGATCTGGTTCGGGAAGTCGGAGCGGCCGGTGGCCACGACGGCCGCGGTCTGACGCGCGATGGCCGGGTCGACCTCCGGGTCCGGGTTCGCGAGCGCGAACACGATCGCGCCCTCCGCCATGGCGGCGACGTCCTCTCCGGACAGCACGTTCGGGGCCGAGACGCCGATGAACACGTCGGCGCCGACGACGGCCTCCTTCAACGTGCCGGTGTAACCCTCGGGGTTGGTGTTGTCGGCGATCCAGCGCAGCGGCGAGTCCTCTGCGGCGTCGACCAGGTCGGGCCGGCCGGCGTGCACGACGCCGTGGATGTCGGCGCTCACGACGTTCTTCACGCCGGCCGCGAGGAGCAGCTTGAGGATGGCCGTGCCGGCCGCTCCGGCACCCGACATGACGACCTTGACGTCGCCAACTGCCTTGCCCACGACGCGAAGTGCGTTGGTGAGGGCGGCGAGCACGACGATCGCGGTGCCGTGCTGGTCGTCGTGGAAGACGGGGATGTCCAGGGCCTCGCGCAGCCGGGCCTCGATCTCGAAGCAGCGCGGCGCGGAGATGTCCTCCAGGTTGATGCCGGCGAAGCCGGGGGCGATCGCCTTGACGATCTCGACGATGGCGTCGGTGTCCTGGGTGTCCAGGCAGATGGGCCACGCGTCGATGCCGGCGAACCGCTTGAAGAGGGCGGCCTTGCCCTCCATGACCGGCAGGGCGGCCTTCGGGCCGATGTTGCCGAGGCCCAGTACGGCGGAGCCGTCCGTCACGACTGCGACGGAGTTGCGCTTGATGGTGAGGCGGCGCGCGTCCTCGGGGTTCTCGGCGATCGCCATGCACACGCGGGCCACGCCCGGGGTGTAGATCATCGAGAGGTCGTCACGGTTGCGGATGGGGTGCTTGGACGCCATCTCGATCTTGCCGCCGAGGTGCATCAGGAACGTGCGGTCGGAGACCTTGCCGAGGGTGACGCCCTCGATGCCGCGGAGCTTGTCGACGATCTCGTCCGCGTGCGCGGTGGAGGTCGCGGCGATGGTGACGTCGATACGGAGCTTCTCGTGGCCGGAAGCTGTCACGTCGAGGCCGGTGACCGAGCCACCGGAGGACTCCACGGCGGTGGTGAGCTGGGAGACCGCGGTTCCGCTCGCGGGCACTTCCAGGCGGACCGTCATCGAGTACGAGACGCTGGGCGCCGTTGCCATGGCCGTGTTTCCTCTTCTGTCCCTGTTTTTCGTGTACGTACAGGGCCCCGCAGCACACGGTGCGGCAGGACCTGTTGTCCGATCGTCCCACCTACCGGTCAGTAGCAGGTAACCAGCTACGAATTTCGGAAAGACTCTTCCACCATACGAGATTCGACGAAGCGGAGGAAGCGTACGCGGGCACGAAAAAGGTCCGCGCCCCTCGGAATCGAGGGGCGCGGACCTGCGCAAACCTACGACACCGACCCGCCATGCTCGCCTCGCGGCAAGTGGTCGCTCTAGGCGACGAAGGTTGGGCCCGGGGGCTTGGATCGAGCCGGTGTCGTACCCAGGCTAACAAAGGATCCGGGCGGCCGGTCCCCCGCGCGGGACGCCGCCCCGTCCCACCACGCTTCCGGCCGCGGGCCATCCGTGCCGGCGGCCCGCGCCGGAGCCGCCGTCACGGCCGCAGCAGCAACGGCAGGCCGTCCGCGTCCGGTTCGTCCCGCTCGGTGGAGATCACCGTCAGCTGCTGCGTCGCACGCGTCAGCGCCACGTACAGCACGCGCAGGCCCGCCGGGAACTCGCCCGCCTCGACCTCCTCACGGGTGGTGCCGCCGGCGATCTCCGCGGGGGAGACGACCACCGTGGCGTCGTACTCCAGGCCCTTGGCCTCCAGGCTGCCCAGCGCGACCGCCCGCTCGCCGAGCTCCGCCAGCCAGCCGGCCGCCTCCTCGCGCCGGTCCATGGCGACGACCACGCCGACGGTGCCGTCGACCTGCTGCAGCAGCCTGCGCGTCTCCTCCCGCACCACGGTCCCCAGATCGCCGTCGGCGGCCGTGAACCGCGGCTCCAGGCCGGTGGAGCGGACCGCGGTCGGCGGCTCCATGCCCGGCATCGCCAGCTTCAGCACCCGGGCGGCGATCTCGGCGACCTCCGCCGGGTTGCGGTAGTTCACCGTCAGGGTGAATCGCCGGCGCGGCCGGGTGCCGAGGGCCTCGTCACGGGCGGCGGCCGCCTCCTCCAGGTCGATCCACGAGGACTGCGCCGGGTCGCCGACCACCGTCCAGGTCCCGTGCCGGCCGCGGCGGCCGACCATCCGCCACTGCATGGGCGTCAGGTCCTGCGCCTCGTCGACGATCACGTGCGCGTACTCGGTGCGCTCCGCCGCGATCCGCTCCGCGCGCTCCCACTGACTCTCCTCGCGGACCGGCATCAGCTCCTGCAGCCCGGTCAGCTGGTCCAGCGGGTCCGCCTCCCGCTTCCGCTTCGGCCGCGCCGGGGCGCCCAGCAGCTGCTGGAGCTCGTCCAGCAGCGCGACGTCGTGCACCGACAGCGGACCCTTGCCGTCGGGCCCGACGCGGCGCAGGGAGCGGGCCAGCCGGCGGACCTCGCGCGGGTTCAGCACCCGGCGCGACCAGCGGCCGAGGCGCCGCTCGTCGCCGAGCGCGCCGAGCACGCCGCGCGGGGTCAGCTCGGGCCACCAGGCGTTCAGGAACTCGATGAACGGGTCCTCGGTGGAAACGTCCTCGTCGAAGGCCGAACGGAGCTCCGCGGCGAGCTCCGGATCGCTGTGCCGGCCGGCGGCGCCCGTCTTCGCGTACAGGGCGTCGAGGAGCAGCTTGCGGGCGCGCGGGCGCAGCAGGTTGATCGGGGCGGTGCCGCCGAGCACGTTCTGCCGGATCCGGTTCAGCTCGTCGGCCTCCAGCTCCACGCGGCGGGAGAAGGCCACCACGCGCAGCCGCTCCGGCGCGTCGCCGAGTTCGAGCGCGCCGCGGACGGCCTTGCGCAGGACCTTCAGCATCCGGGAGGAGCCCTTGATCCGGGCGACGGCCGCCTCGTCGTACGCGGTGGCCTCGGCGCCGTCGACCAGCGAGCCCAGCGCCCGGATGGCGACCTGGCCCTCCTCGCCGAGCGAGGGCAGCACGCCCTCGGTGTACGCGACGAGCAGCGGGGTCGGGGAGACGATCAGGATGCCGCCGGAGTAGCGCCGCCGGTCCTGGTAGAGCAGGTAGGCGGCGCGGTGCAGGGCGACGGCGGTCTTGCCGGTGCCGGGACCGCCCGCGACCTCGGCGACGGACGCGGCGGGGGCGCGGATCACCAGGTCCTGCTCGGCCTGGATGGACGAGACGATGTCGCGCATGGAGTGCGTACGGGCCCGGCCGAGGGCGGCCATGAGGGCGCCGTCGCCGATCGCGGGCAGTTCGCGGCCGTCGAGGAAGGCGGTGACCTCGGGGCGCATCAGGTCGTCCTCGACGCCGAGGACCTTGCGGCCCTTGGAGCGGATGACGCGGCGCCGCACGACCCGGCCGGGGTCCTTGGGCGTCGACCGGTAGAACGGGGCGGCGGCCGGCGCGCGCCAGTCGATGACCAGCGGCGAGTAGTCGGCGTCGAGGACGCCGATGCGGCCGATGTGCAGGGTCTCGGCGATGTCGGCGACCGAGCCGGCCCCGCTCTCGCGGATCGCGTCGTCGGCGGGCTCGACGGAGGTGTACGCGCCGTCCGGGCCGCGCTCGCCGTCCTTGCCGAGCACCAGGTCGATGCGGCCGAAGAGGAAGTCCTCGAACTCGTTGTTCAGCCGGTTGAGGTGGATGCCCGCCCGGAAGACCTGCGCGTCGCGCTCGGCCAGCGCGCCGGGCGTGCCGACCTGGCCGCGCTGGGCCGCGTCGTTCATCAGGAACTCGGCCTCGTCGATCTTCTCCTCGAGGCGGCGGTACACCTGGTCCAGATGAGTCTGCTCGATCGCGATCTCCCGATCGCGGACGGAATCCGCCGTGCTGTCGACAGCGGCATCCTGCGCGGCCACCAATGGCCCCCTTCTGACGTGCATGGGCGACCGTCAACCGTACGCGAAGCCGCGGCCGGTCCGCACGCCCGTTCCGGCGACGGCCGCGCGGATCACCTGGCCGGGCGGGCGGCGAGGACGCGGCGCCGGTGCCGGGCGACGCGCTCGCGGTTGCCGCAGATCTCACTGGAGCACCAGCGGCGCCGGTGGCCGCGGGACGTGTCCAGGTAGACGCGGGTGCAGCCGTCCGCCGCGCAGGAGCGCAGCAGGGCCCGGTCGCCGGGGTCGGTGAGGAGCTCCACGGCGTCCCGGGCGACGGCGGCGAGCAGCGCACCGCACTCCACCCCGCCGCACAGCTCGCGGACGAGGTGCCCCTCCGGGTCCTGCACGGCACACAGGCCGGGGGGTGGTCCGGCGGCCAGCGCATTGACCCGGGCGAGCGCCCCCTCGTCGGGCCCGGCGCCGGCGAGTGCGGCGCGGACGAGGCTGCCGACGTCGGCGCGCAGGGTGCGGAAGGCCGCGACCCAGTCGGGGCCCACCCGGGTGAGGGGGGTCCGGTCGGGGACGAGTCCGGCGCCGGCGAGCCACAGGCGCAGCCCGTCGCCGTCGCGGAGCTCCTCGGTGCGCTCGGCGGCCGCGCCGTGGCCGGCGCCGCCGTCGGATCCGCCGGAGCCGTCGGATCCCGCACCGTCGGATCCCGCGGCGGAAGATCCTGCGGCGGTGGGCGCCGCGGAGGTGGCCAGCAGGTCCAGGCACACCCTCCCGGAGTCGAACCACATGCCCGTCACCGCCTCTTGTCCAGGGACGCGCTCTCAGAGTGCCGCGCCCCGGGTGGATGCGGAACCCCCCGTCCGGGCCTATGGCGGCGGGTCGTCGTGCAGCAGCCGCTGGAAGAGGACGTGGTCGCGCCAGGCACCGTTGATGTGCAGGTAGCCGGGGGCGAGGCCGATCCGGGCGAAGCCTGCCTTGGCCAGGACCCGCTGGGAGGCGGTGTTGTCGACGAGGGCCGACGCCTCCACCCGGTGCAGCCGGAGCTCGTCCCTGGCGATCCGGCAGACTTCCTCCAGGGCCGCGGTGGCCACGCCCCGGCCGGTCCAGGCCCGGTCGACCCAGTAGCCGACGCCGCCGCTGCGGAAGGGGCCGAGGGAGACGGAGCCGAGGTTGATCATCCCGATGGGCGCGTCCGTGGCCGCCTCGACGACCACGTACGGGAAGAGGCGCCCGCCATCGTGTTCGGCGAGCAGGCCCGCGATCCGGGCCCGCTGGCCCTCCTCGGTGTAGAACACCTCGGACCGCCACGGCTCGAAGGGCGCCATGTACGCCCGGTTGCGCGCCAGTACGTCGGCCAGCCCGGCGGCGTCGCCGGGCTCGACGTACCGCATCCCCACGCCGTCGGTGATCATCCGGGCACGGTAGTCGAACCCACCCGCCGCATCCAACGTATCCGATGCTTGGGCGAAGCCCATGTGCTGCTGGAGGCCCTTGTGTCAGCCACCCGGATCGATCTCGACGACGAAGCCCTGGCCGAGGCGATGCGGCTCTCGGGGGCCCGGACCAAGAAGGAGACCGTCAACCTCGCCCTGCGCGAGTACGTCGAGCGCCGGCGCCGCACGGAGGCCCGGCTGCGCCACTTCCAGGCCGCGCAGGACTGGGACGAGGAGGGGTTCGTCCTCCACGACGACAAGGACTTCACCGCCGCGGCGGCACTGCTGACGGACGTGCAGGAGCACAACGTCCACCGCACCGCCCGCGGCGACTGAGCGGCCGGGTGGGGCCGGCTCCGGTTCGGCAGCGTCCCGAAGGGGCGCGGGGAACTGCGCCACCGGCCGCACCGGGCCGCGGACGGACGCCGGCCCGTCGCAGCACTACCCGCGGAGCGCTGGGGCGTCGGCGTACTTGGCGTCGACCCCCGCGTCCAGCGCCAGCCGGTAGCCCCGCTTGACCACCGTCTGGATGAGGTTCGGCACCCCCAGCGCCCCGCGCAGCCGGGCCATGGCCGTCTCCACGGCGTGCTCGTCCCGGCCCGCCCCGGGCAGCGCCCGCAGCAGCTCCGCGCGGGAGACCACCCAGCCGGGCCGCCGGGCCAGCGCCCGCAGCAGGGCCATCCCGGCCGGCGGCACGGGCCGCAGCTCGTCGCCCACCAGCGCGCCTTGACCGCGGATCTCCAGCCGGTGCCCGGCGACCGGCAGCACCTTGGCCCGGCCGGGCAGCTCCCGGCACAGCAGTTGCACCAGCGGGCCCAGCCGGAACCGCTCCGGCTGCACGGTGTCCACGCCGCGCGCCTGCAGCGGGACCGCCGTCACCGGGCCCACGCACGCCGCGAGCACGTTGGCGCGCAGCCCGGCCAGCACCGGTTCCGCGAGGCCCCGCTCCTCGGCCCGGGACAGCAGCGAGGCGGCCGCCGGGGCGGAGGTGAAGCTCACCGCGTCGACCCCGCCGCACACGACGGCGTCCAGCAGCCGGTCCAGTGGCCCGAGGTCCTCGGGGGCCATCCACCGGTACACGGGGACGCCGACGACGTCGGCCCCGCCGGCCCGCAGGGCCTCGACGAACCCGGGCAGCGGTTCGCCGTGCAGCTGGATCGCGATGCGCCGCCCGGCGACCCCGCCGACCAGCAGCCGGTCGAGGACCTCGGCAAGGGACTCCGACTCCGGGGACCAGGTCTCGACGAGCCCGGCGGCCCGGATGGCGCCCTTCACCTTCGGCCCGCGGGCGAGGAGTTCGGCGGCGCGCAGCCGTCCGAGGAGTTCCTCGCCGATGCCCCAGCCGTCGGCGGCCTCGATCCAGCCGCGGAACCCGATGGCGGTGGTGGCGACGACCGCGTCGGGCGGGCAGGCGAGCAGTTCCCTGGTGGCGGCGAGGAGTTCGCTGTCGTCGGCCAGCGGCACGATCCGCAGTGCGGGGGCGTGCAGGACGGTGGCCCCGCGCCGGCGCAGCAGGGCGATCAGCTCGTCCGCCCGCCGGGCTGCGGTGACCCCCACGGTGAATCCGGCCAGCGGGGCGACGGCCGCTGCCGCCGCCGCGGTGCCGGCGGTGGGAGCGGTGGCGACGGCCGTGGCGGTGGCGGTGCGCGTCGGGGTGTCGTCGTCCATGGTGACCTGCCTTGCCCAGTGGGTCGTTATCACGTTCGCGACCACGTGTCGCGCGACGGGAACCGAGCTTGTCAAGTTTGCGTGTCAGGCCCGGTTCTACCGTATTTCGTGGCCGTAAACCGCTGTTACACCGACGTGAGCTGCGGCTTCGTCTCGGCCCCGGCCGCCGCTCGGGCCGGGGCGGCGGGCCGGCGAAGGTATACCGCCCAGGTGACCGTGCAGCAGACGGCGTAGCAGCCGAGGAAGGTGACGAAGGCGCCGGTCCCGGATCCCGAGGCCCGGAACGCCTCCCGGAAGGCCAGGTTGATGCCGAGTCCGCCGAGCGCGCCCACCGCCCCGATGAGGCCCATGGAGGCGCCGGAGAGCCGCCGCCCGTAGGCCGCCGCGGCCTCGCCGCCCATGCCGCGGGCGAGGGCCTGGGCCTGGAAGATGCCGGGGATCATCTTGTACGTGGATCCGTTGCCGATGCCGCTGAGCACGAACAGCCCGACGAATCCGACGAGGAAGAGGGGCAGCGACTCGCGCAGCGAGGCGTACACGACGATCCCGGTCGCGGCGGCCATCGCCGCGAAGGCGCCGAGGGTGATGCGCGCCCCGCCGAACCGGTCCGCGAGAGCACCGCCCACGGGACGGATCAGTGATCCGAGCAGCGGTCCGACGAAGGTGAGCGAGGCGGCTTGCAGCGGGGTCCGGCCGAACTGCGTCTGGAGCACCAGCCCGAAGGCGAAGCTGTAGCCGATGAAGGAGCCGAAGCTGCCGACGTACAGCAGCGCCATGATCCAGGTGTGCCGTTCGCGGACCACCTCGCGCAGGGCGCCCCCGTCGTTGCGCAGGGGCGCCAGGTTGTCCATCCGCAGCAGCGCCATCACGGCCGCGGCCACGATCAGCGGCAGGTAGACGGCCAGGAGCAGCCTCGGCTGCCCGGCTCCGGCGGTCGCGATGACGAGCAGCGCGGCGAGCTGCACCACGGGGACGCCGATGTTGCCGCCGCCCGCGTTCAGGCCGAGCGCCCAGCCCTTCTTGCGCAGCGGGAAGAAGGCGTTGATGTTCGTCATCGAGGAGGCGAAGTTCCCGCCGCCGACGCCGGTCAGGGCCGCCACGGCCAGGAAGGTCCCGTACGAGGTGCCGGGCTCCATGACGAACAGCGCGGCCACGGTCGGCGCGAGCAGCAGCAGCGCGCTGACGACGGTCCAGTTCCGGCCGCCGAACCGGGCGACGGCGAAGGTGTAGGGGATGCGGACGAGGGCGCCCACGGTGGTCGCCGTCGCGATGAGGAAGAACTTGCCGGCCGGGTCGATCCCGTACTCGGGGCCCATGAAGAGCACCATCACCGACCACAGGGACCAGATGGAGAAGCCGATGTGCTCGCTGACCACGGACCACAGCAGGTTGCGGCGGGCGACCCGCTCCCCGGACTCCTTCCAGAAGGCCTCGTCCTCCGGGTCCCACCGCTCGATCCAGCGGCCTCCCCTGCGCGGTGCGGTCGTACCGGTCATCACACGCCTCCACGTTCCTCGGTCCGTCGGAGAGACCGTAGGTGGGGCGCGTTTCGGCCCCGGTCCCCGCCGGATGACCGGCGGGAAACCTTGCACTCACCCGCCGTTGGACAGCCCTGTGAGCGCGGCGGCCGGCAGCCAGCTCCCGGTGGGCACGTCCAGCCAGCCGCGGCCGTCGGCGAGGTGCGCCACCGCCCGCCGCAGCGCGTCGAGGCCGGGATGCCGGAAACCCTTGCGCCACACCATCGACAGCGGCGACAGCGGCACGGGGTCGGTCAACGGGCGCTTCACGCAGCCGGGCATGTCGACGAAGTCCACCGTGGCCAGGACCGGGTTGCGGGTCTTCACCATCACCCGGCGGAACTCGTCCTTCCCCACCGCCACGGGCGCGGGCGGCGCCAGCGCGATCCCGCGCCCCTCGAACAGCTCGCGCGCCAGCCGCGTCCACTCCAGGGTCCGCGGGTTCCCGGCCCCGGCGTACACCCGCTCCCCGGCGAGCGCGCCGACGGGCAGCGGTCCGCCGTGCTGCTGCTCTCCGGCCAGCGGGTGGCCGTCGGGCAGCAGCACGGCGAGCGGCTCGTAGCGTACGGGCGCGTGGTCGAGGCGGGCCCGCAGCGCCGGCTCCAGCCCGTCGACGTACCCGAACGCCACGTCCAGCCGCCCGGCGGCGACCTCGGCCGCGGCGTGCGTCAGCCCGCTCTCGAAGCGGGCCATCAGCTCGCAGTCCGGGGCGAGTTCGCGGGCCCGCTCCAGCACGGTGCGGGCGGTGCTCGGCCCGTCGGTGTTCAGGTCGACCAGCAGCGGGCGGGGGCCGGCGAAGACGCCGGCCAGCTCCTCGTACGCGGCCAGCACCCGCCGGGCCGGCGCCAGCAGCCGCTCCCCGTCGGCGGTGAGCTCGACGGTCCGGGTGGTGCGGACGAACAGGGCTGCGCCCAGGGCCTCTTCCAGCCGGCGCACGTCCCGGCTGAGGGCCTGCTGGGCGATGTACAGCCGGGCGGCGGCGCGGGTGAAGTGCAGTTCCTCGGCCACCACGAGGAAGGAGCGCAGCAGCCGGGGTTCCACGTCACGGGCATTCACCCCGCGAGACTAACAATCGGATCCGGTGAATCGGCAAGGAACAGGTGTTGGACGCCCCGGCCCCCCGGCCCGGATCTTGGATGGCATGCCGCACACCGCCCCGCCCCCGCCCCGCATGACCGTGACCGGCGCCACGCTGGTGATCGCCCCGCCCTCGCACCCGCGCCACCAGCCGCCCCCGCCCCGTCGCGAGCCGGGCCCCTACCGGCGCCTGTTCGCCCTCCCCGGCACCCGCGCCTTCACCGCCGGGAACCTGCTGGCCCGGCTCCCCATGGGCATGTTCGGCATCAGCGCGGTCATGATGATCGCCGGCCAGCGCGGCTCGTACGCCCTCGCCGGCGCCGTCACGGCCACCGGCCTCGCGGCCACCGCCCTGGTCGCGCCCTGGACCGCCCGCCTGGTCGACCGGTACGGGCAGGCCCGGATCGCCGTCCCGGCCACGCTGATCGCGGTCCTCGGCTCGCTCTCGCTGATCCTGTGCCTCCGCTCCGGCGCCCCGGCCTGGACCCTCTTCGCCAGCTACGCGGCCACGGCGACCACGCCCAACATCGGCGGCATGTCCCGGGCCCGCTGGACCCACCTGCTGCGCGAGTCCCCCTCCGCGCACCACACGGCCATGTCCTTCGAGCAGGCCGCCGACGAGCTGTGCTTCATGCTCGGCCCGGTGGTCGCCGCCGCCCTGTGCTCGGCCGTCTTCCCCGAGGCGGGCACCCTCACCGGTGCCGTCCTCCTCCTCACCGGCATGCTGATCTTCACCGCGCAGCGCTCGACGGAACCCCCGCCGTCCCGGGCCGCCCGCGACACCGCCCCGCTGCGCGGCGTCCGCCCGCTCCTCGCCCTCTTCCTCCCCCTGGGAGTGATGTTCGGCGCCATGGAGGTCGCCTCCATCGCCTACCTCGACGCCCACGGCCTCGGCGCCGCCTCCGGCCCGGTCCTGGCCCTCCAGGCGGCCGGCTCCTGCGCGGCGGGCCTCCTCTACGGCACGCTCCGCCCGCGCACCCTCCCCACCTGCCTTGCCGCACTCACCGCCGCGATGGCCCTGCCGTGGGTCGCCGCCGCGACGGACTCGGTGCTCCTGCTGGGCTGCGCCCTCCTCCTGGCGGGCATGGCCACCGCCCCGACCATGGTCACGGCGATGTCCCGCGTCCACGCCGCGACCCCGCCGGCCCGCCTCAACGAGGGCATGACCCTGGCCGTCACCGCGATCCTCGCGGGCATAGCCGCCGGCGCGGCCACCGCAGGCTGGCTGGTCGACCACGCCGGCGCGGCCCCGACCTACGCCCTCCCGGCCGCGGCGGCCCTCACGGCCCTGGCCCTCGGTACCTGGTGGAGCCGCCCTGTCACTCGTACCAGGTGATCCCGCACACGTAGATGCACTCGTGCCGCGGGACTGCAAGGAAGCTGATGAAGCCGCGCCCGCCGAAGATGTCGAACTGGCGGAGACCACCCACCTTTCCGGTGGGACGTCCGACGGTTTCTGCATCGCGCCCGAGCGCCGAGAGCTCGGTCGCGATCCGCTCGACCTTCCGCAATCACTCCGGGCGGCAGCCCGCCGGTCAGATGCGCGTGGTCGTTCGTGTTGTAGTCCCAGGTCCAATCGCTCACAGGCCGGTCTCAGCCTCCGCCTTGTCCAGAATCTGCTGGATCTCCACCAGCAGGGGTGCCGGATCCTCCGCACCCTCCTGGATCAGCCGCTCCAAGTGGTGCAGGCGGGCGGCTCTCTGCGGATGGCGCTCGATCTCGACGAACACGGCCCAGGAGTGGATGAAGGCCCGCAACGGGGCGAGTGACTGCGTCTGCTGGGCGCTGGTCGTGGCCTCGAAGAGGTGCTGCGTCAGATCTGGCACACGGCTGGGAGCAATCTTCGCGACAGCCTCTCGGAGGGCAGCGGGCGTGAGCTCCGGTATGGGGATCAGCACCCCGGCTTCGGCGGGGATCGGCGTGCTCACGTGTCCTCCTCGGTAGGGACTCGGTCGCGAGTGGTATCCCACGTTACCGCTGTGGCGGGTACCCGCGTGGGCTGTCCGGAGCCACGAAGCGCGCCGTGATCGGCCTTGGCCGATGGCGGCGGCGCGCATCATGCGGCCTTTCGCTTGCCGACGTCGGTGGCCCGGGTCAGGAGGTCCGCGACACCGCGTACACCGCGATAGCCGGCCATCCCCTTCTGCAGCGCCTTCATGTGCTCGTCCCCCCGGGTGGACGACAGGGTGGTGTGGAGGTCCAGGAACTCCGTCCACGTCTGCGTGGCGGCTTCGATGTGCCGCATCTGCATCTGCCGGTCGGCGATCACTCCGAGGGCGTGCAGCCGGCCCTGCCGCTCTTGGGGGGAGCGGGCGTGGTTGGAGCGGCGCAGGGCGTGGACCGAGCCTTCACGGTCCCCGAGCCACCACATGACGTGGGCCTCGTGGAAATGGAAGGCCGCCTGGTCGTAGCCACCGACCGCGTCACGGCGGTCGTCCGCCCGGGACAGCGCGGTCTCGGTCTCCCGGAGCCGGGCCAGCGCCGTCCGCCGGTCGCCGGTCATGGACGCTGCCGCCGCCTGCTGCCCGCGCAGGAACGCCACCAGGCGCGGCCCGCTGGCCGGCGCCGCCTCCGCCGCCGCGTCCGCCAGTTCCAGCGCCTTCGGCCCGTATCCGAGGTGGGATGCCTGGAGGCTCATGCCACGCAGGGTCCGGCAGTAGGTGACGTGGTCCTGGGCGGATCCGGCGAGGCTCAGCGCCTGGTGGTAGTAGCGCTGCCCCAAACCCTGCTGTTCCTCGAACATCGCCATCCAGCCCGTGAGGTAGACCAGGTCCGAGGCGGCGGCCAGCATGCCCTTCCGCACCTGCTCCGGCCCGTCCGCCCGCAGGTAGGGGGTGACCGTGTTGGTGAGGAACGCGGCCGCCATCGGCCTGGCATGGCCGGCCCCGATCTCGTCGAGGATGTCGGCGATCTTGTCGGTCATCAGGCGGACGGTCTCCACATCGGACGCGCCGATCCGCACCGTCCGCCCGGCCGTGACGGCTTCGGCCCGGTCGGCGAGGTCCTCGAACCTGGGCACGCCGAGCGCCGCCACGTACATCCCGGCCCCCAGGACGCTCCGCCGGGACGGGTCCATGTCGGCCCGGCTCAGGTCGGCCACCTCGCCCACTGCGTCCGCGCTGCGTTCGGCCCCGCCCGGACCCGGAGGCGCCCAGGCCAGCTCGGACAACGTGACGGGCCGCCCGAGGAGCCTGGAGAGCGCCTCTGCCACCGCCGGCCTCGCCTCCGACTTCGGCACACTGCCCGCGAGCCAGTGGGAGACCGCCGTCTTGTCGTAGTGCGTGGTGACGCCCAGCTCTGCGCCCACCGCGTTGACGCGCCGTGCCAGCTGGGCGTTCCCCACACCGGCCTCTGCCATGAGGCGGGCGAGGACTTCGTTCGGTGTGCGTGTCCGTGCTGCCATCGGTGAACCCCCGGGCCGTTCAACGCGTTCAACCTTGCCGACAGTGTGCCCCCTACTCCCCCTGCCCGTACCCGCGTTGGATGGATGCCAGCCGCACGGATCCACCCGACGCACCTCCTGCTCCGGCCCGTTCGGCACATCCGACCGCGGCCCGGGCGCCCGTCACTCCCGACGGACGCGAGCGGCGACACCGACGAGAGGCAGGTACACAGCCATGACCAGCAGGACCGACCAGCCAGACCCCCGCCTGCGGGTCCCCGGCGACACCCTCTCCGCCGACACCCTCGCCCGGGCCGAGATGGGCCTGAACCGGTTCGTCCGACAGTGGCAGGCCCGCGAGCAAGCGGTCCGGCCTGACCGCACCAGCGACGCGAAGGAAAGGCGGTGACCATGACGTCGCCTTCCCGCCGCGCCCCGTACTCCGTCGGCGACCTCGTCACCGGTGTGACCCATGTGCCGCCCGAGCGACGCAGCCGGGAGCTGCCGATGCAGGTCAGCGGCCGGATCATGCAGGTCGGCTCCGGCTGGGCCGGCGTGGACGCCGACAAGGCGTACGTATGGATCCGGCTGGCCTCGGGCCGCGAGGCACTCGCACTC
Source organism: Streptomyces sp. NPDC127106 (assembly GCF_042677605.1). NCBI lineage: Bacteria > Bacillati > Actinomycetota > Actinomycetes > Kitasatosporales > Streptomycetaceae > Streptomyces > Streptomyces sp. NPDC127106. The sequence goes on from NZ_JBHXTC010000082.1 coordinate 14,619, forward strand.
GTCAAGGACATCCGAAAGCTGCCGGAATGAGACACGGAGGTATCGGACGTGACCACACGGGCCGACGATGACGACCCCTGGCAGGAGACCCGCTACCTGCTGCGCTCCCCCGCGAACGCCCGACGGCTCATGGAAGCCGTCGCCCGTGATCGGGAGGACTCGGTGATCGTCGCCGTGCGGGCGCGGGGGGTGCACGACCCCGCACCCGCCGGGGACGAGTGCGGCCGCGCATGACGAAGGCCCCGCAGCCGGATGGCTGCGGGGCCTTCGCCCACATGGGATGAGTGGAGATGGCGGGAATCGAACCCGCGTCCAACGGTGCAGAAGGAGGGCTTCTCCGAGCGCAGTCCGCTGCGCTTTTCTCAGCCCCGGAGATCACACGGACAAGTCTCCGACGGGCTCAGTCACTGTTTGATTTCCCTCCAACCCCCGTGACCGGGGCTAGAGGTTTAGATCCCTAGTCGACGCCAGGATCCGGACCGGGACCACTTCCGGGCTGACGCTCCTCACAGAGGCTTCAGCTCACTGCTATTAGGCAGCGAGGGCGAAGCGGGAGTTATCGCTCTTGGAGTTGGCGATTATTTTTTTGCGACATGTGGTTAGCGAGATCATTGCCGCTTCCTCGGCTCGCTTCCCCTACATCGACATCCGCTGTCGAAACCGATCATCCCCATGTTGATTTTTCAAAGTGCGCCACCCCCTACGAGGTGGTGCTGACCCCATGGTACGCGAAGTGGACCACCGGGTGCCAGAAGATTAACGCTCGCCGCGCTGGCGCCTGCGGGCCGCCGCGATCGCGCGGTTCGTCTCCCTCGTGTCCTGCTTCTCGCGGAGCGTCTGCCGCTTGTCGTACTCCTTCTTGCCCTTGGCCAGCGCGATCTCGACCTTGGCCCGGCCGTCCTTGAAGTAGAGGGCCAGGGGCACGACCGTGTGGCCGGTCTCCTGCGCCTTCGACTCCAGCTTGTCGATCTCCTCGCGGTGCATGAGGAGCTTCCGCTTGCGCCGGGCGGTGTGGTTGGTCCAGGTGCCCTGGCTGTACTCCGGCACGTGCACGTTGTACATCCAGGCCTCGCGGCCCTCCACCGACACGAAGCCGTCGACGAGCGAGGCCCGGCCCTGGCGCAGCGACTTCACCTCGGTGCCGGTGAGCACGATGCCGCACTCGTAGGTGTCGAGGATCGTGTAGTCGTGCCGCGCCTTCTTGTTCTGGGCGATCAGCTTGCGCCCTTTTTCCTTAGCCATAGTGCCGTCATTTTCGCACTACGACCCCGCCCCGAGGCCACCCAATACCGCGCGCGCCCGCTCCTCGACGGCCGTGCCCGCCGCCAGGTCCGGGGTGATGCCCTTGCCGTCGAGGCTCCGCCCGGCCGGGGTGCGGTACGTGCCCACGGTCAGCTCGGCGACCGAGCCGTCCGGGAGCTGCGTCGGCATCTGCACCGCGCCCTTGCCGAAGGTCCGGGTGCCGACGGCGACGGCCCGGCCGCGGTCCTGGAGGGCGCCCGTGAGGAGTTCCGCGGCGCTCATGGTGCCGCCGTCGACCAGGGCGACCAGGGGTCGGGCGGTGTCCCCGCCGGGGAGGGCGTACAGGGCGCGCTCGTCGCCGCGGACGTCGTACGTGGCGACGAGCCCCCCGTCGAGGAAGGCGGAGGCGGCGGTGACGGCCTCGGTGACGAGCCCGCCGGGGTTGCCGCGCAGGTCGAGCATGACGCCGGCGCCGGGCGGGGCGGCCCGGACGGCGGCCTTGACGCGCTCGCCGGAGCCGCGGCTGAAGGAGGCGACCTTGATGACGGTGATCCCGCCGGGCAGTTCGGTCACGGTCACGGGCTCGGTGCGCAGCTGTTCGCGGCGGAGGGTCTCGGTGCGGTCCGGGGTGCCGTCACGGCCGAACCGCAGGACCACGGAGGTGCCCACGTCGCCGCGCAGGAGGGCGACGACCTCGGGGACGCGCAGGCCGGTGACGGTGCGGCCGTCGACGTCGAGCAGCCGGTCCCCGGCGCGCAGGCCGGCGCGGGCGGCGGGGCTGCCGGGCTGGACCTTGTCGATCTCGATGCGGCCGTCGGCGTGGCGCTCGGGCCACAGTCCGACGCCGGTCCAGCGGCCGTCGAGGTCGTCGGCGAGGGCGGCGTACTCGCCCTGGTCGTAGACGACGCCCCAGCGGTCGCCGCTGCGGCTGACCACCTCCTGGGCGGCCTTCTTGCCGGACTTGCCCTCGGCGACGGCCTCGGCGGCGGCGCGGGCGACGGCCTCCCGGTCGGCGGTGCCGGCGGGCGGGCCGGACGGTCCGGGGGCGGGGGCGGCGGTGTCGGCGGCCGTTAACCCGGCGTCGGCACGGCTCGCGGCGCCGGCGCGGTCCCAGCAGCCCAGGCCCGCGGCGGTGGTGACGGCCGCGACGAAGGCCAGCGTCAACGCGGCCCCGCGACGGAGGTCGCGGGGCCGAAGACAGAAGGCGGGCAGACCCTGCATGGCGCCGAGTCTAGGACAAGGTCCGTACGGGCACGCCGGGTTGGACGGAGCTCACACGGGGCGCTTGTCACACCTTCAGGTACTTGCGCAAAGCCAGGAACGCCGCCAGGGAGGGCATCAGCACGCCGATGGCGAGCACCAGCGGCAGCTTCGTCAGGACGGAGTCCCAGCCGATGAAGTTGATCAGCTCCATCTTGGTGCGCAGCGAGGCCCCGTGGTCGATGACGAAGTACTGGCCGGCGCCGAGCATGAGGCAGGCGAACACGGCGCCGATGAGGCCCGCGAACGCGGCCTCCATGATGAACGGCACCTGGATGTAGAAGCTGGAGGCGCCGACCAGCCGCATGATGCCGGTCTCCCGCCGCCGGCTGAAGGCCGAGACGCGCACCGTGTTGACGATCAGCAACAGGGCCACGACCAGCATGATCAACATGATGCCGAGGGCGGCCCAGTTGAGGTAGTTGAGCATCTGGAAGAGGTTGTCCAGCTCGCGGTGCTGGTCCTCCACCGACTGCACGCCGTCACGGCCCGCGAACGCGGTGGTGATGACCTGGTACTTCTCCGGCTCGTTGAGCTTCACGCGGAAGGACTCGGGCATCTGGTCCGGGGTGACCACCGAGGCGAGCGCGGTGTGCCCGAAGCGCTCCTTGTAGTGCTTGTAGGCCTCGTCGGCGGACTCGTAGTGGACCGTCTGGACGAGGTCCATCTTCTTCAGGTCGGTCTCGATCTGCTGCTTCTGCTCGGGCGTGACCGCGCCCTTGGCGCAGGCCTTGCCCCCGGCCTCGCTGTTCTCCGCGTCGCTCTTGTTGCACAGGTAGATCGAGACGTTGACCTTGTCGTACCAGTAGCCCTTCATCTGGCTGACCTGGTCGCGCATGAGCAGGGAGCCGCCGAACAGGGCCAGCGACAGGGCCACGGAGATGATGACCGCGAAGGTCATGGTGAGATTGCGGCGAAGACCGACGCCGATCTCCGACATGACGAACTGGGCGCGCATGACGTCTGGGTGGACCTTTCAGTGCTGGTAGCCGTAGACGCCGCGCGACTGGTCGCGTACGAGACGGCCCTGTTCGAGTTCGATGACGCGCTTGCGCATCTGGTCCACGATCTGCTGGTCGTGCGTGGCCATGATGACGGTGGTGCCGGTGCGGTTGATCCGGTCGAGCAGCTTCATGATCCCGACGGAGGTCTGCGGGTCGAGGTTGCCGGTGGGCTCGTCCGCGATCAGCAGGGAGGGGCGGTTGACGAAGGCGCGGGCGATCGCCACGCGCTGCTGCTCGCCGCCGGACAGCTCGCCGGGCATGCGCTCCTCCTTGCCGCCGAGGCCCACCAGCTCCAGGACCTGCGGAACGGCCTTGCGGATCTCGCCGCGCGGCTTGCCGATGACCTCCTGCGCGAAGGCGACGTTCTCCGCCACCGTCTTGTTGGGCAGCAGGCGGAAGTCCTGGAAGACGGTCCCCAGCTGGCGCCGCATCTGCGGGACCTTCCAGTTGGAGAGCTTGCCGAGGTCCTTGCCCAGGACGTGCACCTGGCCGTGGCTGGCCCGCTCCTCGCGCAGGATGAGCCGCAGGAAGGTGGACTTGCCGGAGCCGGAGGAGCCGACCAGGAAGACGAACTCGCCCTTCGCGATCTCCAGGGAGACATCTCTGAGTGCGGGGCGGTTCTGCTTCGGGTAGGACTTGGAGACGTTGTCGAATCGGATCACGGGTGCACCACGGTCGCCGGGAGTAGGTGTGCGAGACCATACGCGAACGGGCGCGGGGTGGGGACCCGCCGCCCGTAGTTGCCCGATATATCCCCTGGTCGGGGAATGCGGCGTTCGCGATTGCCCGGACGGGCCGCGCCGAATGTCGCCGGAGCTGGCACAGTGGTAGGGGGAACGGCATCGTTCCCCCATGCGTTGTTCAAGGGGACGAGAGGAGGAGAGCGCATGACATTTGACCGGCTCGTGTGCGCGAACTGCGCCGCGCCCGTCAGTCAGGGCCGCTGCCCGGTGTGCCGGGCGAACCGGGAGCGCCTCCAGCAGGAGGGCCCCTTCGCAGGCCTGAACCCCATGGCGCTCATCGCGCTCCTGGTGGTCCTGGTCGCGGCAGCCCTGGCCCTGGTGGCCCAGCAGACGGCCTAGAACGGGCACGGGCTCAGGACGCGGGGCTCCTCGCGGCACGTCCCGGAACCGAACCGAAGGACAGATAGTCGAACGGCGGGGGGGGGGGGGGGGGGCGCCCCCCGGGGCGGGGCCCCCCCCCCCGGGGCGCCGGGGGGGGGGGGGGGGGGGGCCGCGCGGCCCCCCCCCCGCCCCCCCCCCCGCCCCCCCCCCGCCGGGGGGGGGCCCCCCCCCCCCCCCGCCCGCCCCCCCCCCCCCCGCCCGCGTCGTGTCACGGCTGCCGCCGTGGTGTCCCGGCCGGGCCGGAGGGGCTCAGGCGTCCTGGCCCTGCTCCTGCTGCTTGCGCCAGCGGATGCCGGCCTCCAGGAACCCGTCGATCTCGCCGTCCAGCACGGACTGCGGGTTGCCGACCTCGAACTCCGTCCGCAGGTCCTTGACCATCTGGTACGGGTGCAGGACGTAGGAGCGCATCTGGTTGCCCCAGGAGCTGCCGCCGTCGCCCTTGAGGGCGTCCATCTTGGCGCGCTCCTCCTGGCGCTGGCGCTCCAGGAGCTTGGCCTGGAGGACGTTCATCGCGCTGGCCTTGTTCTGGATCTGCGAGCGCTCGTTCTGGCAGGACACCACGATGCCGGTCGGGATGTGCGTGATGCGCACCGCCGAGTCGGTGGTGTTGACGCCCTGGCCGCCGGGGCCGGAGGCGCGGTAGACGTCCACGCGCAGGTCGGACTCGTCGATCTCGACGTGGTCGGACTGCTCGACGACCGGCAGCACCTCGACGCCCGCGAAGGAGGTCTGGCGGCGGCCCTGGTTGTCGAAGGGCGAGATCCGCACCAGGCGGTGCGTGCCCTGCTCGACGGAGAGGGTGCCGTAGGCGTACGGGGACTTGACGACGAAGGTGGTCGACTTGATGCCGGCCTCTTCCGCGTACGAGGTCTCGTAGACCTCGGTGGAGTAGCCGTGGCGCTCGGCCCAGCGCAGGTACATGCGCTGCAGGCGCTCGGCGAAGTCGGAGGCGTCCACGCCGCCGGCCTCGGCCCGGATGTTGACCAGCGCCTCACGCTCGTCGTACTCGCCGGACAGGAGGGTGCGGACCTCCATCTCCTCCAGCGCCTTGCGGACGGCGGCCAGCTCGACCTCCGCCTCGGCGCGGGTGTCCGCGTCGTCCATCTCCTCGGCCAGCTCGAAGAGGACGGCGAGGTCGTCGATGCGGCCCCGCAGCGTCTCGGTCTTGCGGACCTCGGCCTGGAGGTGGGAAAGCCGGCTCGTGATCTTCTGGGCAGCCTCCGGGTCGTCCCACAGGGACGGGGCCGCTGCCTGCTCCTCGAGCACGGCGATGTCTGCCCTCAGCTTGTCGAGGTCCAGGACGGCCTCGATCGACCCCATGGTCGAGGAGAGGGACTTCAGCTCTTCGGAAACATCGACGACTGCCACGGGTCCAGCGTAGCCGGTCCGCGGGCGGCCCTGTCCGGGCAGTCCGGTTCACCCGTTCTGATGACGAGCGATACGGGCGTACGCTCACGGTATGACTCTCCTCCTCGTCAAGCGCCGCCATGTGGACCACATGCGTGTCACGACGACGAGCTGTCAGCCGCCGGACCGTTCTCAAGCCTGATCAACCCCGATCCGACTTGGTCCTGTACGCGGCTCACGCGGCCCCGGCTCCACCCCTGCCGGAGGCCCTCCCCCTCCGCTGCCCCGACACCTTTGGGGAACAGGACCCCGTGACATCCGAAACGGAGCCGTCATGCCGTCCGCGCACTCCCTCCCCGTCATCGATCTCTCCCAGGCCGACGACCCGGCCCAGCGGGCCGACTTCCTGAAGGCGCTGCACGCCGCAGCCCGGGACACCGGTTTCCTGCACCTCACCGGGCACGGCATCACCGAAGCAGAGAGCGCTCGAATACTCGACGTGACCAGGGCTTTCTTCGCCCTCCCGGAGGCCGACAGGCTCGCCGTCAGCAACCTGAACTCGCCGCACTTCCGCGGCTACACCCGGATCGGCCACGAGCTGACCGGCGGAACCTCCGACTGGCGGGACCAGCTGGACGTCGGCGCGGAGCGTCCGGCGCCGGTCCTGGGGCCGGGCGACCCGTCGTACCTGTGGCTGGAGGGCCCGAACCAGTGGCCGGCCGCACTGCCGGAGCTGCGCACCGTCGTCCTGGACTGGCAGGCCCGGCTGGCCGCGGTCGCCCACCGGCTGCTGCAGGAACTGCTGACCTCGATCGGCGCGCCGCACGGCTTCTTCGACGAGGCCTTCGCCGACCGGCCGCACCTGCACACGAAGCTGATCCGCTACCCCGGGTCCGCGCCGTCCGGCGCCGACCAGGGCGTCGGCGCCCACAAGGACTACGGGTTCCTGACCCTGCTGCTCCAGGACTCCGTGGGCGGCCTGCAGGTCGTCAAGGACGGCGGGTACGTGGACGTGCCGCCGATGCCGGGCGCGTTCGTGGTCAACCTGGGCGAGCTGCTGGAGATCGCCACGGAGGGTTATCTGACCGCCACCGACCACCGGGTGGTCAGCCCGCCGGGGGCGGTGGAGCGGTACTCGGTGCCGTTCTTCTACAACCCCCGGCTGGACGCGGTCGTCGACACGGTGCCGGGCGAGTACCTCAAGCACGCCCCGGGCGTGCTGCACGACGCGTCGAACCCGCTGCACGCGGAGTACGGGCGCAACGAGCTGAAGGGGTGGGTGCGGGCCCACCCCGCCGTGGCGCGGCGCTGGCACCCGGAGCTCGTCGCGGCGTGACCCGCCCCGCCGCCCGCGGCCCCGGACCGCCGCCCTCGCCGCCGCCCGGGCCCGGCTCGGCTCGGGGCCGCGCTGCGGCCGCG
>NZ_JBHXTC010000083.1:0-21234 GCF_042677605.1 Streptomyces sp. NPDC127106
ATGGCCAGCACCATCTTGATCACACCGGCCACACCGGCCGCGGCCTGCGTGTGCCCGATGTTCGACTTCACCGAACCCAACAGCAGCGGACGACCGCCGCCCCGCTCACGACCGTACGTCGCCAGCAGCGCCTGCGCCTCGATCGGGTCACCCAGCCGGGTACCCGTACCGTGCGCCTCCACCGCGTCCACATCGGCAGCCGACAGCCCGGCACTCGCCAGCGCCTGCCGGATCACCCGCTGCTGCGACGGACCGTTCGGAGCCGTCAGACCATTGCTCGCACCGTCCTGGTTGATCGCCGAACCCCGCACGACCGCGAGCACCGGGTGACCGTTGCGGCGGGCGTCCGACAGCCGCTCCACGAGCAGCATGCCGACACCCTCACCCCACCCGGTACCGTCCGCCGCAGCCGCGAACGCCTTGATCCGACCGTCCTCCGCCAACCCCCGCTGACGACTGAAGTCAATGAAGGCATCAGGGGTGGACATCACGGTCACACCACCGGCGAGAGCCATCTCGCACTCGCCCTGGCGCAGCGCCTGGACGGCCAGGTGCAGGGCGACCAGCGACGACGAGCAGGCCGTGTCGACGGTGATCGCCGGGCCTTCGAGCCCGAACACGTACGACAGGCGGCCGGAGACCACGCTCGCCGCGTTGCCGGTGCCGACGTGGCCTTCCAGGCCGTCGGCCTCGCCGGCGACCAGGGAGAGGTAGTCCTGGCCGTTGGTGCCGACGAACACACCGGCGCGGCTGCCCTTCAGGACGGCCGGGTCGATGCCGGCGCGCTCGAACGTCTCCCAGGAGGCCTCCAGCAGGAGCCGCTGCTGCGGGTCCATGGCCAGGGCCTCGCGCGGCGAGATCCCGAAGAAGTCGGCGTCGAAGTCGGCGACGTCGTAGAGGAAGCCGCCCTCACGGGTGTACGAGGTTCCGGGCCGGTCCGGGTCGGGGCTGTAGAGCCGGTCCAGGTCCCAGCCGCGGTCGGCCGGGAACGCGGCGACCGCGTCCGCCCCCTGCGCCAGCAGCCGCCACAGGTCCTCGGGGGTCCGGACGCCGCCGGGGAAGCGGCAGCTCATCGCGACGATGGCGATCGGGTCCTCGTCGGGGGCGACGGCGACCGCCGGGGCGGTGTCGGACGGCTGCTCGCTGCCGACGAGCTCCCCCCGCAGGTACTCGGCGAGGGCGGCCGAGGTCGGGTGGTCGTAGACGAGGGTGGTGGGGAGTCTCAGTGCGGTGGCCGCGCCGAGGCGGTTGCGCAGGTCGACGGCGGCCAGGGAGTCGAAGCCGAGGTCCTTGAAGGCGCGCTCCGCGCCCACCGCGTCCGCGCCGTCGTGTCCGAGGACTGCGGCGACGTGCGTACGGACGAGACCGAGCAGCTCCCGCTCCTGCTCGGCCCGGGGCAGGCGGGCCAGCTTCGCGAAGGCGGTGCCCGCGACATCGGCGCCCGTCACGACGGTCCCGTGACCGGTCGCTGCGGCCTCGCCCGTCGACGCGCCGGTGACGAACGCGGCGATCGACGGGTTGGAGCGGACCGCTGCCACGGCGGACGCGTAGCGGTCCCAGGCGATGTCCGCGACGGTAAGGGCGGCCTCGCCGGCGCCGACGGCCTGTGCCAGCGCCGCGATGGCCGCGTCGGGGGCCATGGGGGGCACGCCTTCGCGGCGCATGCGGGCGTCCATCGCCTCGTCGGCGGCCATGCCGCTCTCCGCCCACGGGCCCCAGGCGACGGAGGTCGCCGCGAGTCCGGCGGCCCGGCGCTGCTCGGCGAGCGCGTCCAGGTGGGCGTTGGCGGCGGCGTAGTTGGCCTGCCCGGCGGCGCCGATGGTGCCGCTCATGGAGGAGAACAGCACGAACGCCGACAGCTCGATGCCGAGTTCGACGGTCAGCTCGTGGAGGTGGTTCGCTGAGGTCGCCTTCGCGCGCAGGACGTTCTCGAAGCGGTCCGGCGTGAGGGTGTCCAGGACGCCGTCGTCGAGGACGCCGGCGGTGTGGACGACGGCCGTCAGGGTCTCCGCCTCGGCCGCCAGGACCGTGCGGAGGGCATCCCGGTCGGCGGCGTCGCACGCCACGACCGACACCTCCACGCCCAGCCCGGAAAGCTCGGCCACCAGACCGTCCGCACCCGGAGCGTCCTCACCCCGGCGGCTGGTCAGCACCAGCCGCTCCACGCCCGCACCGGCCAACCAGCGGGCCACCCGCCCACCCAGGGCGCCGGTGCCACCGGTCACGAGCACCGTGCCCGACGGCGCCCAGGACGCGGCGCCCTCACCACGGGCGGCCCGCACGAGTCGGCGCCCGAAGACACCCGAGGAGCGGACCGCGAGCTGGTCCTCACCCGTGACACCGCCGGCCAGTACACCGACCAGCCGGCCCATGGCCCGCTCGTCCGACACCTCGGGCAGGTCCACCAGACCGCCCCAACGCTCGGGCAACTCAAGGGCGGCCACCCGGCCCAGACCCCACACCTGCGCCTGAACGGCAGAGACAAGACGGTCCGAACGACCCACACTCACCGCACCGCGGGTCAGGCACCACAACGGCGCCTCCACCCCCGCATCGCCGAGCGCCTGCACCAACACGGCCGTGGCCACGACACCCGCGGCCTCGTCCAGCGCGAGCAGCGACACCACACCGGCCACCGGGGCACCGGCCCCCGACACCAGCCCGGCCACCACGCCACGATCGGCACCAGCCTCGACCACGACCCGCCGGACCTCGGCACCACGCCCGGCCAGCGCACCCACCACGGCCGCGGTGCCGTCGACACCGGCGGCAGGAGCCACGACCAGCCAGACACCGGACAGTCGCGCGGCGACCGCGACATCCGCCAGCGGCTTCCACGACACCCGGTAGCGCCAGCCGTCCACCTCGGACCGGGTCCGCATCCGACGGCGCCAGGCCGAGAGGGCCGGGACGACCTCGCTCAGCGGCTGGTCGCCGTCCGCGTCCAGTTCGAGGGCGGCGGCGAGCGCGGCCACGTCCTGGTGCTCGACCGCGTCCCAGAAGACGCTGTCGGCCGGGGCCGTCCCGGGCGCGTGGGCGGTGGTGGCATCGGCGGCGCGGGTGCGCGCGTCCATCCAGTAGCGCTGCCGCTGGAAGGGGTACGTCGGCAGGTCCACGCGCTGCGCGCCCGTACCGGCGTAGCAGGCGGCCCAGTCCACGTCCGCACCGCGGACGAACATGCGCGCGACGGCGTCGAGGAGGGTGGCGGTCTCGGGGCGGCCGGCGCGCAGCGCGGCCGCGAAGGCGGGGGCCGGGGTCGCGGTGGCGGCGGTGTCCTGCGGGTCGGTGGCGAGGCAGTCCTGTGCCATGGCCGTGAGGACGGGGTCGGGGCCGAGTTCGAGGAAGGAGTCGGCGCCGCGCGCCCGGAGGGTGCGTACGCCGTCGAGGAAGCGGACGGCGTCGCGGACGTGCCGGACCCAGTGTTCGGGGTCGGTGAGCTCGGCGGGGGTGGCGGTGGTTCCGGTGAGGAGGGAGACGACGGGCAGGGTGGGGGTGCGGTAGGTGAGGACCTGCGCGAGACGGCGGAAGTCGGCCAGCATCCCGTCCATGTGCGGCGAGTGGAAGGCGTGGCTGACGGTGAGCCGCTTGGTCTTGCGGCCCCGTGCCTCGAAGGCGGCGGCGACGGCGGCGGCGGCGTCCTCGTCGCCGGCGACGACGACCGACTGCGGGCCGTTGACGGCGGCGATGCTGACCCGGTCGCCCGCGCCGATCAGCGGCAGGACCTCGGCTTCCGACGCCTGCACCGCGATCATGGCGCCGCCGGTGGGCAGGGCCTGCATCAGGCGGCCGCGGGCGGCGACGAGTGCGCACGCGTCCTCCAGGGAGAGGACGCCCGCGACGTGGGCGGCGGCGATCTCGCCGACGGAGTGGCCGGCGACGAAGGCGGGCCGCAGGCCCCAGGACTCTACGAGCCGGTACAGCGCCACCTCGACCGCGAACAGTGCGGGCTGGGTGTAGGCGGTCTGGTGGAGGAGGGCGGCCTCGGGGGTGTCCTCGTCGGCGAAGAGGACGTCGAGCAGCGGGTGTTCGAGCTGCTCGTCGAGGTACCAGGAGGCGTCGTCGAGGGCGTCGGCGAACGCCGGGTGGGCCGCGTACAGTTCGCGGCCCATGGCCAGGCGCTGGCTGCCCTGGCCGGTGAACAGGACGGCGGTGCGTCCTGCGGCGGGTTCGCCGTGGACGGCGGCGGGGGTGTCGATGCCGTCGGCGAGGGCGTTCAGGGCCCGGCGGAGGGCGGGGCGGTCGTCGCCGAGGACGACGGCGCGGTGTTCGAAGCGGCTGCGGGTGGCGGCGAGGGAGTGGCCGATGTCGTGCGGGGTGGTGTCCGGGTGGGTGTCGAGCCAGTCGCCGAGGCGTCGGGCGGCGGCGCGCAGGGCCTCGGGGGTCTTGGCGGACAGGGCCCAGGGCAGCGGTCCGGTGGCGTGGCCGGGGGCCGGCACGGGCGGCTGGCCGGACGGCCGGTCCGCGGTGTCGTCGGCACGGTCTTCGGCGGGGGGCTCCTCGATGATGGCGTGGGCGTTGGTGCCGCTCATGCCGAACGAGGAGATGCCCGCCCGGCGCGGGGTGTCGGCCGCCGGCCAGTCGACGGCGCCGGTCAGGAGCGAGACGGCGCCGGCTTCCCAGTCGACGTGCGGGGTGGGCGCGTCGACGTGGAGGGTCTGCGGCAGGACCCCGTGCCGCATGGCCATGACCATCTTGATGACGCCGGCGACGCCGGCGGCGGCCTGCGTGTGTCCGATGTTGGACTTCAGGGAGCCCAGCCACAGCGGCCGGTCCGCCTGGCGGTCCTGGCCGTACGTGGCGAGGAGGGCCTGGGCCTCGATCGGGTCGCCGAGCCGGGTACCCGTGCCGTGCGCCTCGACGGCGTCCACTTCGGCCGGCGACAGGCCCGCGTTGGCCAGTGCCTGGCGGATGACGCGCTGCTGGGCGGGGCCGCTGGGAGCGGTGAGGCCGTTGCTGGCGCCGTCCTGGTTGAGGGCGGTGCCGCGGACCAGGGCCAGGACGCGGTGCCCGTTGCGGCGGGCGTCGGAGAGGCGCTCCACGAGGAGCATGCCGACGCCTTCGCCCCAGGCGGTGCCGTCGGCGGCGGCCGCGAAGGGCTTGCAGCGGCCGTCGGGGGCGAGGCCGCGCTGGCGGCTGAAGGAGAGGAAGGAACCGGGGCTGGCCATCACCGCGGCGCCGCCGGCGAGCGCCAGGGTGCATTCGCCGTTGCGCAGGGCCTGGACGGCGAGGTGCAGGGCGGCGAGCGAGGACGAGCAGGCCGTGTCGACGGTGACGGTGGGGCCTTCGAAGCCGAAGGAGTACGCGATGCGGCCGGAGGCGACGCTCGCGGCGTTGCCGGTGACGAGGTAGCCCTCGAATCCGTCGGCGGCGTCCTCCAGTCGGGGGCCGTATTCCTGGGTTTCGGCTCCGACGAACACGCCGACCTGGCCGCCGCGGAGTCCGGCGGGGTCGAGGCCGGCCCGGTCGAACGCCTCCCAGGACGTCTCCAGCAGGATGCGCTGCTGCGGGTCCATGGCCAGGGCTTCGCGCGGGGAAATCCCGAAGAACGCCGCGTCGAATTGGTCGGCGTCGTGGAGGAATCCGCCTTCGCGGGTGTAGGTGGTGCCCACCCGGTCGGGGTCGGGGTCGTACAGCGCGTCGAGGTTCCAGCCGCGGCCGGTGGGGAATTCCGAAATGGCGTCGGTGCCGGCGGCGACGAGTTCCCAGAGTTCTTCGGGTGAATGCACGTCGCCGGGGAATCGGCAGCCCATTCCGACGATGGCGATCGGTTCGTCGCTGTTGACGGCGGCGGTGACGGGCGCCTCGGCGGGGGCGGTCCGGCCCAGGAGGAGGGCGTGGACGCGGTCGGCGAGGTGGGCGGGGGTGGGGTGGTCGAAGGCGAGGGTGACGGGGAGGCGCAGACCGGTTCCGGCGACGAGGCGGGCGTGCAGGTCGACGGCGGCGAGCGAGTCGAAGCCGAGGTCGAGGAAGGAGCGGTCCGCGTCGAGGACGGCGGGGGCGGCGTCCCGCAGAGTGGCCGTGACCAGGGAGGATACCCAGTCGAGGAGTGCCGCGCGCTGTTCGCCCTCGGTCAGGCCGGCCAGCCGCTCGCGCCACTGCGCCGGGGCTGCCGCCGGGTGGTCGCCGCTGTCGGCTCCGCCCTGGGCGGCCCCGGTTCCTTCCTGGGCGGCCCGGGGTCCGGGCGGAGTCCCGTCGGCCTCGGAGGAGCCGCCGATCTCGGGTGCGAAATCCTGGGACTCGTTAGACATCGCGCGCTCCACCACTCCGTACAGAGAACTCCAATACTGGGGAGACCCTGACACGGGAGAGGGGCGGCAGAAACCCCTAACAATCCCCCTACGGACCCCTAGGTGGAGGCCCGTGGAAGGCGCCTTGACTCTGCGGGCGAGACTGACCCATGATGCCCCCGGAGTAGGGGGAATTGCAAGATTTCAGAAGGTTCTTGTCAAGGGTCCGCGGCCCGACCTTCTGTCGAATCCTGCCGTCGGGTGGAATACCCGTCCCCGTCTGTTCACGCCACCCGAGAGGAAGTCGTTCTCATGCGCGTTCTGTTCGTCACCTATCCGGCCATCGGGCATCTGTTCCCGACGGTTCCGCTGGCCTGGGCGCTGCGTGCGGCCGGTCACGACGTCCTGGTGGCCAGCTCGGGCGACGCGCTGGAAGCAGCGAACGCCGGTCTGCACGTGGCCGACGTCCGCCCCGGTTTCCACCTGGAGGAGTTCCTCCAGGCGGAGTGCGGGGAGCTGATAGCGCGGCTGCGGGATCCGGAGCAGTTCGACCCGATGGACGGGCTGATGATGTTCGCCCGGCTCAACGACGCCCTCACCGACGGCATCATGCGGACCGCCGACGCGTTCCGGCCCGACCTGATCGTGTACGAGCAGATCTTCGTGGCCGGTCTGATCGCGGCGTCCCGTCTCGGGATCCCGGCGGTCCAGCACAACTTCGGCTGCCTGCGGGCGACTCCGCTGCGCGAGATGACGGTGGCGATGATGTCGGAGACGATGGCGCGGCACGGTGTGGCGGGCGTGCCGGACCGGGTGCCGACGATCGACATCGCGCCGCAGAGCATGGTGGAGGCGGAGGTGGACGGCTGGGTGATGCGGCCGGTGCCGTACAACAGCGGTGCGGTGCTGCCTGATTGGGTTCTGGAGGAGCGGACCGGCCGCCCGCGGATCGGTGTGACGCTGGGTACGGCGACGGTGCACGTGAACGGTCTCGGCCCGATCCAGCGGCTGCTGGCCGCGGCCCCGCAGGTGGACGCGGAGTTCGTGCTCGCGCTGGGCGAGGTGGAGACGGCCGAGCTCGGCGAACTGCCGGAGAACGTGCGGGTCGTGGGCTGGGTGCCGCTGGCGAAGCTGCTGGAGAACTGTGATGCGGCCGTGCACCACGGCGGTGCCGGCACGACGTTGGCCGCGCTCAACGCGGGCGTGCCGCAACTGGTCCTGCCCGACGGTGCGGACCGCGGGATCAACGCGCAGTGCGTGGAGGACCGGGGCCTGGGCCTGAGCCGTTCGGCGGAGGACCTGGACGTGGAGCTGCTGACGCGACTGGTCACGGACGAGAAGATGGCCGCGGTGGCGCGGGAGGTGCGGGCCGAGATCGAATCGATGCCGACGCCCGCGTCGCTCGTGGCGCGGCTGGAGGAGCTGGCCGCCCGCTAGCGGCGGACCGGAGCGGACGTGGCGCGGGCCGGCGGGGGAAACCCCTGCCGGCCCGTGCCGTGTTCGCCGCCGCGGACGGCCGCTACACGCGGATCTCGGGCCGGTAGGTGTCGAGCCAGATCGCGGTGTCCAGGGCCCGCTCCAGGCCGTTGCGGGCGGCCCCCGTGAGGGTCTCGGGGGCCACGTTCACGGACTGGGCCAGCCAGTCCCGGCTGACGATCTGGAAGACGGGGCCGTCCTCGCCGACGAGCTGCTTGGCGTGCTGCTGGAGGGCCTCGGCGTAGCGCCAGTCCTGGACGACCGGGTAGGGGCTCTTGACGCGGTCGATGACGGACTGCGGCAGCAGGCTCCGGGTGGCTCCGCGCAGCAGGCTCTTCTCCCGGCCGTCGTATGTCTTCATCGACCACGGCGTGTTGTAGACGTACTCCACGAGGCGGTGGTCGCAGAAGGGCACGCGGACCTCCAGGCCGACGGCCATGCTCATGCGGTCCTTGCGGTCCAGCATCATCCGCAGGAAGCGGGTGAGGTGCAGGTACGACAGCACGCGCATGCGGTGCTCGTGGGGGCTCTCGGAGTCCACGCGGCCGACTTCGGCGACGGCGGTCGCGTAGTGGTCGGCGAGGGCCTCCAGCGGGTTGAGGGCGATCAGCGTGTCGAGGTTGTACATCTCGACGGGCTGGGTGTTGGGCGTGGCGCCGATCATTCCGGCGGTGATCCAGGGGAAGGTGTCGCCTTCCTGGACGACCGGGTTGTGCAACCAGCCGTAGCCGCCGAAGACCTCGTCGGCGGCCTCGCCGGACAGGGCGACGGTGGACCGTTCGCGGATGGCCCGGAAGAGCAGGTACAAGGAGACGTCCATGTCGCCGAGGCCGGCCGGGCTGTCGCGGGCGATGACCACCCGGCGGCGTACCTCGGGGTCGGCGAGGGAGGTCGGGTCGAGCACGATGTCGGTGTGCTCGGAGCCGGCGTGGCGGGCCATGGCGGTGGCGAAGTCGGCGTCGCGGCTGCCGTGCACGCCGGTCGGTACGAAGTTCGTGGACTCGCCGGTGAAGTCGACGGCGAAGGTGTGCAGCGGCCGGCCTTCGGCGGCCCGGTGTGCGGCGGCGAGGCCGGTGATGGCGCTGGAGTCGAGGCCGCCGGACAGCAGGACGCAGGTGGGCACGTCGGCGACGAGCTGCCGGGCGACGGTGTCGTCGAGGAGTTCCCGGACCCGCTCGACCGTGGTGTCGAGGTCGTCGGTGTGCTCGCGGCTCTCCAGCCGCCAGTACGTGTGGCTGCGGACGCCGCCGCGGTCGACGGTGACGACGGTACCGGGCACCACCTCGACGACGCCGTCCCAGATGGTCTCGCCGGGCGGCCGGTTGAAGGCGATGAACTCGCGCAGGCCGCGGGCGCTGACCACCGGCTTGGCCAGCGGGTTGGCGAAGATCGCCTTGGGTTCGGAGGCGAACAGCACGCCGTCGGCGGTGCGGTGGTAGAAGAGCGGCTTGACGCCCATCCGGTCGCGGACCATGACCAGCTTCTGCGTGCGGCCGTCCCAGACCGCGAAGGCGTACATGCCGTTGAGGCGGGACGCCATCGCCTCGCCCCACTCCAGGTAGGCGTGGAGGACGACCTCGGTGTCGCTGGAGGTGCGGAAGCGGTGGCCGCGTCCGCGCAGCTCCTCCCGGAGCTCCCGGAAGTTGTAGACCTCGCCGCTGTAGGTGAGCGCGACGCGGCCGCCGGGGGTGGCGGCCTCCATCGGCTGGACGCCGCCCTCCAGGTCGATGATGGCGAGCCGTCGGTGGCCGAGGGCGGCGGGGCCGTCGGTCCAGCTGCCTCCGGCGTCGGGACCCCGTCCCGTCAGCGTCCGGACCATGTCGTCCAGGGTGGTGGTCTCCTGGGCCAGATCCCGTTCGTAGGCGATCCAGCCGGCGATGCCGCACATGCGATGCTCCTCGGTCTTCGCGGCGCTTCCCGACGGCCCGGTGCAACGGCTCCCTCGCCCCGTCCCGGGGCCTGGGTGTTCGGACACCTGCGGGGCCTCGACGCCCGACGGTCGCGCCTGTCCTGCCCGACCGTATTTTCCGGCGGTGTCCGGCCACATCCCCTACCGGCCCCTCAAGGCGGGGGTGGGGGCGCGGGGCTCGCGCAGCGGGGGTGAGCGGGGAGAGTGGGGGCGGGGGGAGGGGGGAGGGGGGAGGGGCGGTCCAGGGGATCGCCCCTCCCCCTCCGGAGGGTTCGCCAGTTGGTCTCGTGCGGTACGGGGTACGGGGTACGGGGTACGGGCCGCGGCTCAGGCGATCCCGGGCAGGCTCAGGTCCCACAACCGGGCGGGCAGGTCCCGCCGCCGTTTGACCTGGAGCTTGCGGTAGATCCGGGTCAGGTGCTGCTCGACCGTCGAGACGGTGACGTACAGCTTGCCGGCGATCTCCCGGTTGGTGTGGCCGCGCGCGGCGAGGAGCGCCACGCGTGCCTCCGCCTCGGAGAGCACCTCGGCCTCCCGCGGCGGGTCCGCCTCCCGGCCCTCGCGGCCCGCCGTGCCGGGTTCGCCGTCGCCCTGCCCGGGTGTGAATTCCTGGCACAGCGGTTGGGCCCCGCAGGACTTCGCGACGTGCCAGGCCTTGCGGACGAGCATCCGGGCCCGGTTGAAGTCCCCGGCCGCGCGGTAGCCGCTGCCCAGTTCGCCCAGGGCCCGGGCCAGCTGGATGCGGTCCTCGCCCTGTTCCAGGGTTTCCACGGCTTCGGTGAGCCTCTTCAGCCGGTACGTGAGGTCGCCGCTGGTGCGGGCGAGCGAGAACAGCAGGGCTCCGCGCGTCCGGGTGCCGGCGGCGCCCGCCTCGCGCTGCTTCTGCTGCTCGGCGTACTCGCGGGCGCGCGGTACGTTGCCGAGGGCCAGCCAGGCCTCGGCGGCGTCCAGCCGCCACGGCACCAGTTCCACGGCGTCCATGCCCCAGCTCTGCATGAGCTCGCCGCAGGTGAGGAAGTCACGCAGCGCGGCGTGGTAGCGGCCGGTCGCGAGGTGGCAGCGGCCCCGGGCGCGGAGGTAGTGCAGTCCGATCTGCGTCTGCAGCATGGTCTCGGGCACCGGCTGTTCGAGCAGGTTCATGGCCTCCTCGATGTTGCCCATCTGCGTCTCGGCCTCGATGAGGACGGCCAGCGGCAGGGCGATGCCCACGCCCCAGCACTGCACGGATATCAGGGACATCGCCTGGCGGGCCTGGGCGGCCGCGCCCGGCAGGTCGCCCTGCCGCAGGACGGTCTCGGCCCGGACCGCGCCGAGGGCCGCCTGCCAGGTCGGCGCGTTGCGGGCGGAGCACTCGCCGAGGAGCCGGTCGGTCCAGGTGAGGGCGAGGTCGAGGCGGCCGGCGTAGACGAGGGCCAGCACGGCGAGGACGAGGGGGATGAGGGTGCGGTCGCTGAGGTGGTAGCGCTGGAGCACCCGGGTGGCCTCGGCGACGGCCGCCTCGCCCTGCCCGCCGCGCAGGGCGGTCCGCAGGGCCTCGACGGCCGGGAGGTGGGCTTCGTCGGGCATGTCGTACGGGGCGGGGGTCCGGGGGGCTGCCGCGGTGCCGGCCGGTGTGCGCGGGGCCGCGACCCTGGTGCCGGACAGGCCCGCGGCGGGGAAGAGCTCCCGGACCGAGGGGCTGACCGCGGAGAGCCAGCTCTGCGCGGCGGCGAGGGTGTCGGGGTCGTAGGCGAAGGGCTGTCCGGCGTCCCGTGCTTCCTCGGCGGCGGCCTGCAGGCGGCGTACTTCCTCGCCCGCCTGCCGGGCCTCGCCCATCCAGGCCAGGCAGCTCACGGCGTGGAGGAGGTCGCGGTCGGTGAGCCGGCCCGCGCAGAACTCGCGGGACAGCTGCCGCAGATGGCCTTCGGCGGCGACCGGGCTGCTGCGCCACACGATGCTGACCAGGCGGGACTTCAGCGCGGTGCGCCGGGGGCCCTCGGGGCAGGAGTCGACGGCCAGTTCCCCGCAGCGCAGGGCGAGTTCGGGGTCGTCCTCGACGAGGGCGTACTCGGCTGCCTCCTGGAGGACGGGGATCGCCCAGTCGTCCGCCGGTGTGCGGGTGGCGAGGAGGTGGCGGGCGACGTCGAGGGCGGGTGCGCCGTCCTGGTGCAGCAGCCGCGCGGCGCGCCGGTGGAGGGCGGACAGCTCCCCGGGCGGGGTCGCCGCCAGGACGGCGGAGCGGGTCGCGGGCGTGCGGAAGGCACCGTCGCCGAGGATCCCGCACCGGTCCAGGTCCTGTACGGCCAGTTCGACGGTCTTGACGTGGACGGCGGTGATGCGGCTGAGCAGGGCGGGCGGGTAGGCGTTGCCGAGGACAGCGATGCCCCGGGCGACGGCCGGGATCTCGGGGTCGCCCCGGTGGAGGCAGTCCACGACGGCGCGTTCGAAGTTCTCGGCGGGGGCGAGCGGTTGGAAGGGTTCGCTGTCGCCCAGGGCCGTCAGGCCGTCCTCCAGCAGGGCGTTGACCAGGTTCGGGTTTCCGCCGGTGGCTTCCTGGCAGTCGGCGGACAGCCGCTGGGCGGCGGCGGTGGCGAAGCGGCCGGCGAGGATGCGGGCGGTGCCGTCCGTGCTGAGCAGGGGCAGCCGGATGGTGGTGCAGTTGGGCTGGCGCCGCAGTTCGGCGTGGAAGGCGAGCTGGGCGGGGAGCAGGCGCACGGCCTCGGTGAGGACGATCAGCACGCCGGCCTGCCTGACCCGGCGGGCCAGGCACAGCAGGAAGGCGCGGGACAGTTCGTCGCCGTGGTGGACGTCGTCGACGGCGATGACGACGGTGCGGTCCCGGGCGATCCGCAGGAGCAGGGCGCAGACGTGGGGCAGGACGCGCATGCCGGCGTCGACGCCGCCCGTGGTGTCGTCGGGTCCGGCAGTTCCGGCGCAGTCGGTGACGTCGGTGACGTCGGTGACCGGCGCGGCCACTGCGTCGAGCAGTGCGGTGGCCTCGGCGTGGACGGCGGGGTCCAGGAGTGCGGCACTGTCGAGGATGCGGCGCAGGATGCCGAAGGGGAGGTGCTGCTCCGGCCGGGAGCCGGCGGCCTCCAGGACGAGCGTCCCTTCGGCGATGGTCTGTTCGGTGAAGTGCTCCAGCAGGGCCGTCTTCCCGGCGGCGATGGGACCGCTGATCACCGCGACGCGTCCGCGGCCCCGCCGGGCGCTGCCGAGCAGGTCGTTCAGCGTCTCCCACTGCTTCTCGCGCTCGACCAGCCTTGCCACCTGTGCTTCCCTTTCCCCCGGACTGTGTGTACCTGTCCTGCACTGCACTGCGTCACGCCTCCTCGTGGCCCGCCGGATCGGCGGGGCGGGTACGGGGCGGGTGCGGACGTGGCTCGCGTCTTCCCGTGCGGAGGACTGTGCGGCCCGGCCGTGGAACCCGCCTCGTCCGTTCACCTCCGGGCGGCCGTTGGTCATGCGGCCGGCCCGGCGTGCGGCTCAACCCTTCCGGGTGGCCGCCGCGAGTTCCTCTGAGATGATCTTCAGGATCTGCGCCTGTTGTTGCGCGAGAAAGAAGTGGCCGCCCGGGAAACAGCGGATGTCGAATCCGCCGAGGGTGTGCCCTTCCCAGGCGTCCGCTTCCTCGCGGCTGGTCCGGGGGTCGGACTCGCCGGTCAGCACGGTGATCGGGGCGTTCACCGTGTCGCGGGGCGTGGCGCGGTAGTTCTCGATGGCGGTGTAGTCGCTCCGAATGGCGGGGAGCACCATGCGGAGGATCTCCTCGTTGCCGAGAATCGCGGCGTCGGTGCCGCTGAGCTCCCGCATTTCGGCCACGATGCCGTCGTCGTCGCGCAGGTGCACGGTTTCGTGGCGGAAACTCGACGGCGAGCGGCGGCCCGAGGCGAAGATGCGCACCGGGGTGATGCCGTGGTCGCGCTCCAGTCGGCGGGTGACCTCGAAGGCGAGCACCGCGCCCATGCTGTGGCCGAACAGGGCCAGCGGTCGGTCCACCCAGGGCAGAAGGGCGCTGGTCAGAGCATCCGCGTAGACGCCGATGTCGGTGATGCCGGGCTCGTGTCGGCGGTCCTGCCGTCCGGGGTACTGCACGGACAGGACGTCCACGGACGGGGAGAGCGCCTGGGAGACGGGGAAGTAGAAGGAGGCCGAGCCGCCGGCGTGCGGCAGGCATACCAGTCGGATCGGACTGTTGTCCGCGGCGTGATAGCGGCGGATCCAGCCGTCGGCATTCTGCTTGTCGATCAAGGGGATGAAAACTCCGTTTTCCGGTACGGCCGCAGCACGCACGCTCGATCTTCAGATCCGGACGTTTTCGCTGCTTCCGCAGGCGCGTTCCGTTGATCCATGTTTAGCAGAGCGGCAATGTCGCCAGTACCCCTAGATCGGACCCCTACGGCGGCTGGAAATCTCCCTTCGCCGCGGCTCCCGGGGAGCATTCTCGGCGCGGATGTCCGAGGTCGGGCCGATGTTCCGGCAGACGGCGACGTTGCTCGGGCTCCCGTCCGGTATCAGCGCTTGCCCTTCCGCGGGGAGGCCGGCGCCGGCTGCTCCGGCGGCGCTGCGGGGAACGGCGGGAGGGCGGGCTCGAAGAGCCAGGCCCCGAGCAGGTCGTCCACCGGGCGCGGCGCGTGTCGGGCCACGTGGCCGGTGAACGCGGCGGTGGTGACCACGCCGTGCCGGTGCACGGCCGCCCAGTCGCGCAGCATGGGGAAGAACGCGGCGTCGCCCAGCGCGCAGCGGACGACGTGGACGGCGAGCCCGCCCCGCTGGTACAGCCGGTCGTCGAACATCAGCTTGCGGCCCGGGTCGGCCAGCCGCAGGTCCTGCGGTCTCGACGCCAGCAGCCGGTGCGCTTCGGCCGCCAGCTCGTGGGCCGTGCGGCCGCCGGAGTGCTCGGACCAGAGCCACTCGGCGTACTTCGCGAGGCCCTCGTTGAGCCAGATGTGCCGCCAGTCGGCGATGGTGACGCTGTTGCCGAACCACTGGTGCGCGAGCTCGTGGGCGACGAGGCGCTCCGAACCCCGTGCACCGTCCACGTGGTTGGCGCCGAACAGGGAGAGGCCCTGGGCCTCCACGGGGACGTCCAGTTCCTCGTCGGCGATGACGACCGTGTACTCACCGAACGGGTACGGGCCGAACAGGTCCTCGAACAGCCGCATCATGGCCGGCTGCCGGGCGAAGTCCCGGGAGAACCGGGCCAGCAGGTGCGGCGGCACGTGCGCGCTCTGCGTGACGCCGCCGAGGCCGGGGTCGCCGAGCAGCACCATCTGGTACGTGCCGATGGCCAGGCCGACCAGGTAACTGGAGGTCGGTGCGGGCTGCTCGTACACCCAGGTGGTCGTGCTGGCCTTGGTGGTGCGGGTGAGGAGGCGTCCGCCGGCGACCACCGTGTACGCCGAGGGGGTGTTGACCGAGACCTGGTACGCGGCCTTGTCGGCGGGCCGGTCGTTGCACGGGTACCAGGACGGCGCCCCGACGGGCTGGCTGGCCACCAGCGCGCCGTCGGTCAGCTCCTCCCAGCCGAGGCCGCCCCAGGGGCTGCGGACCGGCTTCGGGTTGCCCGACCAGTTCACCTCCACGGTGAACGCGGCCCCGGCGTGCAGGGGCTTGGCCGGCCGGATCCGCAGCCTGCCGCCGCGGTGGGTGTACTGCGGGACCCGGCCGTCCACCAGCACCCGGCCGAGCCGGAACTCGGCCAGGTTGAGGTGGAACTCGGCGAGCGGCGCCCGCCCGGCGATCGCGCTGAGCCGGGCCGTTCCGGCGAGCCGGTTGGGGCCGGGACGGTACTCCAGGGCGAGTTCGTACCGGTGCACGCGGTAACGGGGATCGCCGTTGTCCGGGAAGTAGGGGTCGGATCCCGCTGTCTGCTGGCCGTTCACTGACGCTTCCGCTCCCTGCCGCCCGGTGCCCGCGGCGGTCGGTCACGACCGCCACGCCTCGATCGGATTGCCCAGCCAGCGGGAGTCGGCGGGGACGGACTCCCCGGCCATCACGAGGGAGGCCGGGCCGAGAGTGCTGCGCGCCCCCAGCGTGCTCCCCGGCAGGACGATTCCGCCCGGGCCCAAGGTGGCGCCCTCACGGAGGATCACAGTATCCGTCCGCAGGATCCGGTCGTGGAAGAGGTGTGTCTGCAGGACGCAGCCGCGGTTCACGCTGACGGCGTCACCCAGCACGACCAGGTCGGTCTCGGGAAGCCAGTAGCTCTCGCACCACACGCCCCGGCCGATGCGGGCCCCGAGGCCGCGCAGCCACAGCACGAGCAGGGGCGTGCCGGACAGCGATCCGGCCAGCCACGGCACGGCCAGGACCTCGACGAACGTGTCCGCCAGCTCGCCCCGCCACACGAAGCCGCTCCACAGCGGGTGCTCCCCCGGCCGGTGACGGCCCACCAGCAGCCACTTCGCGGCGACCGCGACGGCGCACGCGGCCGTGCCCGCGGCGAGCAGGACCGCCCCGGAGAGCAGCGCCGCACACCCGATGCCCGGGCCGCTCGCCGTGGCCGCCAGGCTGAGCGCGGCCACGGCGAGGACGGCCAGCGCGGCCGAGCAGAACACCGGGACGAGCCGGCACAGCTCCACCGCGCCGCGCGCCCACAGCAGCCGCGCGGGCGGCTCGTACGTCCGGCTGAGGTCGGCTTCGGCGGCGGAGCGGGGCAGCCGGACGGGTGGCAGGCCCAGGTAGGAGCTGCCCTTCTTGGCCTTCTTCGGGGTGGCGGAGAGCACGCCGACCAGCCCGTCGTCCGGGACGGTGCGGCCCGGGGCGGTCATCCCCGAATTGCCGAGGAAGGCCCGGCGGCCGATCTCGGAGTGGCCGATCCGCACCCATCCGCCGCCCAGCTCACAGGGCGCGGTCAGGGTGTCGTCGGCGAGGAACGCTCCGTCCCCCACGGTGGTGAGGCTCGGCAGGGCGAGCACGGTGGACACCTCCGCGCCCCGGCCGATCTTCATGCCGAGCAGCCGCAGCCACACCGGTGTGATCAGACCGGCGTACAGGGGGAAGAGCGTCCCCCGGGAGAGGTCCATCAGCTGGGTGACGGTCCAGGCCTGCCAGGCGACCCGGCTGTGCGTCGGATGGCTTCCGGTGCGCAGCCCGATGCTGAGCGCGCGTACGGAGACCAGCACCAGCAGGGCGTACGCGCACCCGAAGGCGAGAGCGCCGGGCACGACGGCGAGCAGTGCTCCGCCCAGGGCGCGGGCGAGCCCGGCGTCGGCGGGTACGAACAGGCCGGCCACGAGCAGCGCGGGCACGGCGGCTGCCAGGGGCAGGAGCGTCAGGCCGAAGCCGGTCGCCCCGTACATGGCGCGCCAGTGGACCGACCGGGGCGGGCGTTCCCGGGGCCAGTTGTGTTTGGCCCGGCCGAGTTTGACCGCGGGCGCCCCGGCCCAGCGCTGGCCGGTCGGGATCTGCCCGGTCACCGCGGAGCCGGGGGCCACCTCGGCGCGCTTGCCGACCCGCGCCCCGGGGAAGAGCACGCTGCGGGTACCGACGACCGCTCCCGCACCGACCTTGACCGGGCCGATGACCAGCCCGTCCCCGTCCAGCCAGTGCCCGGCGAGGTCGACCTCCGACTCGACGGCGCATCCGCGGCCCAGTTTGAGCAGGCCGGTGACCGGGGGCAGGGAGTGCAGGTCGACGTCGGGCCCGACCTTGGCCCCGAGGGCCCTGGCGTAGCGTTCGAGCCAGGAGCCGGTGAGCGAGGTGGCACCTGCGTACTCGGCCAGCCGCTCGGCGGTCCACAGCCTCAGGTGCACGCTTCCGCCGCGCGGGTGGCGGCCGGGCTGGACCCCGCGCAGCAGCAGCCGGGCGCCGCCCGCGGCGATCGCCAGCCGGCCCGGGGGGCTGAAGAGCAGGGCCGCGCCGGCGCCGACCCCCCCCCCCGCGGGGGGCGGCGCCCACGGGTAGGGCCCGAACCGGTGCAGTACGTTGCCCAGGGCCAGCAGGGCCACGGTCCAGCGCAGGCCGGCCAGGGTGGCCAGCGGGAGCAGCAGGAGGCACTGCGCCGCCTGGGTGCGGGCCGGTACCGGGGCGACGGGCCGGGTCGCGGCGTCGTCCTGCGCGGACTTCTCCAGCCGCCGGGCGAGTTTGCGCAGGGTGGGCTGCTGGTAGATGTCGAGGACGGCCGCGCCCGGGTAGCGGGTGCGCAGCCGGGTGGTGAGCCGGGCGGCGGCGAGGCTGCCCCCGCCGATCGCGAAGAAGTCGTCGTCGGCGCCGGTGACGGGCACGCCGAGGGTCTCGTGCCACTGCTCGGCGAGCCAGGCCTCGGTGCCGTGCAGCTGCTCGGCGGGGCCGGTCGCGGTCTCCTGGTCGGGCAGGGGCCAGGGCAGTGCGTCCCGGTCCACCTTGCCGGACGTGCGGGTGGGTAGTTCGCCGACGGGTGCCAGCAGCGGTACGAGCGCTGCGGGCAGCGCGGCCCGCAGCCGCTCGACGGCCGCCGCCCGGTCCCAGCCGTCCTGGGTGACGAGGTAGCCGACCAGCAGCTGGGTGCCGCCGCGCGCCGTGCGCACGGCGGCCGCCGCCGCACTCACGCCGGGCAGGGCCTGTAGTGCCGCGTCCACCTCGCCCAGTTCGATGCGGCGGCCGCCGAGCTTGACCTGGTCGTCGGCGCGGCCGAGGAAGACCAGGCCCTCCGGTTCCGCGCGGACGAGGTCGCCGCTGCGGTAGGCGCGCCGCCAGCCGAGCGCGTCCAGCGGGGCGTACTTCTCCGCGTCCTTCTCCGGGTCGAGGTAGCGGGCCAGGCCCACGCCACCGATCACGAGCTCGCCGCTGCCGCCCATCGGGACCGGTTCGCCGGACTCGTCGACGACGGCCAGTTCCCAGCCGTTCAGCGGGAGGCCGATCCTGACCGGTTCCCCACCGGTCAGGAGCGAGGCGCAGGCGACGACGGTCGCCTCGGTCGGGCCGTACGTGTTCCAGACCTCGCGGCCCTCGGTGACCAGGCGCCGGCCCAGCTCGGGCGGGCACGCCTCGCCGCCGAAGACCAGCAGCCGGACCTCGTTGAGGGTGTCGGGCTCCCAGAGCCCGGCCAGGGTCGGCACGGTGGAGACGACGGTGATCTCCTGTTCCGCCAGCCAGGGGCCGAGGTCGGCGCCGCTGCGCACCCGGGAGCGGGGCACGGGCACGAGGCACGCGCCGTGGCGCCAGGCCAGCCACATCTCCTCGCAGGAGGCGTCGAAGGCGACGGACAGCCCGGCCATGACCCGGTCGCCGGGTCCGATCGGCTCGTCGGCGAGGAACAGCGCGGCCTCGGCGTCCACGAACGCGGCCGCGCTGCGGTGGGTGACGGCGACGCCCTTGGGCTTGCCGGTGGAGCCCGAGGTGAAGATGATCCACGCGTCGTGCTCCGGCCCGGGCCGCCCGACGGGCGCCGCCCGGCCCCCCGCCGGGCCGCCGGGGCCGACCGGGTCGATGCGCTGGCCGGGGCCGAGCACGGCCCGTACCCCGGCCTCGGCGAAGACCAGCGCGGCCCGCTCGTCGGGGTCCTCGGCGTCGACCGGCACGTAGGCGGCTCCGGCGGCGAGCACGGCGAGGATCGCCGCGTACAGGTCATGGGTGCCGGACGGCACGCGTACGCCGACCCGGTCGCCGAGGCCGATCCCGGCGGCCGCCAGGACGCGCCGCCGGCGCTCGACCTCGGCGGCCAGCGCCCGGTAGGTGAGCCGGGCGGTGCCGTCGTCCAGGGCGAGCTCGTCGGGGTACGCCCGGACGGAGGCGTCGAAGACGTCGACGAGCGTGCGCGGCGGGGCCGCGGGCCCGGCGCGGAAGCGGGCGGATTTCCCCGGTTCTGCCGGCCACGGATCCTGCGGCGGCGTGCCGTCGTCGATCAGAGTGAGTTCACCGTGCTCGGGTGTGGCTGCCATCGGCCCTCACGTCTCGCACCCGGACACGGCCGGGCTGTCGGTGTAGCCCGGTTTGACCCGGGTTGCTCGGGTACAGCGCCAAACAGCCCGCCATTTTAGTGCACCTGCGGGACGGAACACGGGTTTCGGCGCGTTGCGATGCCACACAGGCATTCTTTGTCGCCATCCCCCATGCGGCCGCTCACATGCGACGCCCATCGCACCCAAAGGCCAAGCATTCACCGGGAGATCGTCGAGAAATGACCGCAAATGCGAGAGGGGATGCGGCCTGCGGCCCCCTGCACGGCCGGGGGCGAACGAGGGGTTGCTCGTGCGGGTGATCCGGTGGCCGCGGCCGTCAGCCGGGCATCAGCAGCAGCGGCACGGGGCTGCCCGCGGTCCAGTCGGGCGGGACGGCGGCCAGCGCGTCGGCGACGGCCGCGCCCTGGAGGAACGCCGCGCCGTGCCCGTCGGTGATGCCGGCCCCGTCCCCGTCCCACACGACGGGCACCAGACGGGTCAGTCCGGGTGCGGGGCGGACCGGGCCGCGGACCGGGACCTGCGGCAGGGGTTCGAGGGTGCGGCCGGACAGACCGCCGAGCAGTGGACCGAGCAGGGTGTGGGCGGCGGCCAGGGCCGCGTAGGGATTTCCGGGCAGCCCCACCACCCAGCGCCCGGTGTCCAGTCCGGCGAGCAGCATGGGGTGTCCGGGACGGCAGGCGACGGTGTCCACGACCATCCGGGCCCCGGCCCCGGCCAAGAGGCGGCGCAGCTGGTCGGTGGCGCCGACGGAGGTGGAGCCCGTCACCACTACGACGTCGACGTCCCGCATTCCGCGCACGGCCTCGGCGAGCTGCCCGGCCGGCCGGTCGGCGACGTGCCGCGTGAGGCCGGTCTCCCCGCCGAGGGAGGCGACCAGCGCCGGGAGGAGCGGCCCGAGGGCGTCGCGCACCCGACCGGGACCCGGCCGGCCCGCGTGCTCCAGCTCGTCCCCGGTGATCAGGACCCCGACCCGGGGGCGCGGTCGCACCACCAGGGTGTCGTGGCCGCAGGAGGCGGCGAGGCCGAGCAGCGCCGGCCCGATCCGGCTGCCCGCCGGGGCGAGGGGGGCGCCGGCGGGGGCGTCTTCGCCGGTCCTCCGGATGTGCCGGCCGGGCGGCAGGTCGGGGCCCGCCACCCGGCCGTCACCGGCGGGCTGCGCAGACTCCAGCGGCAGCACGGCGCGGGCTCCGGCCGGCACCGGGGCACCGGTGGATATCGCCACGCACTCCCCCGCGCCGAGGACGCCCTCCCAGGCGGCACCGGCCCGGACCATCCCGCGGACGTGCCACGGCCCCGAGCCCGCCACGGCATGGCCGTCCAGCGCGGCCGTGTCGAACGACGGCAGCAGATGCAGGGCACACAGGTCCTCGGCGAGGGTGAGCCCGGCGGCGTCCCGGAGCGGCACCGCACGGGCGGGCAGCGGCCGGGACGGTGCGCCGTGGGCCAGCACCCGGGCGTGCGCCCAGGGCACGGCCCGGGACGAGGCGCAGGAGTGGGCGGCGGCGGGCGGGGCGGCGGCCGGGGCCGAAACGGTCGCGGGAGGCCTGCACACGACTATCGGACCGCCGCGTTTCCTGTCGCTGCCGGCGGGATTGCCGTTGCGCTCCCACCGTTGCTGAGACCGTAGTCAGGTCTCAGCATTCCGGGCATTCCGGCCCGGAAAATCCGTCACATCACCAAAGCGTGAGGGCTTCGGCTTGAGTACGGTCTCTCGTTTCCTCCTGCCGCTGGTACGGCAGGGTTGCGCCACCTGCCCGCC
>NZ_JBHXTC010000084.1:0-21144 GCF_042677605.1 Streptomyces sp. NPDC127106
CCTGCTGAGTCGCTCGAGCTTGTGTGCTTTGTTGTGTTTGGTGGTGTGGGGGGGGGGGGGGGGGGGGTGGGGGCCCCGCGGGGGGGGGGGGGCCCCCCCCCCCCCGGGCACCGCGGCTAGAGCGCGCGGTCCGGGTCGGGGGTGCGGCCGACCAGGATCACCACCGAGCGCGGGCCGATCAGGTACTTCCCGGCGTTCTCCAGCTCGAGCTCGGTGCCGGGGGTGCGGATGTCGTGCGGGGCCTCGGCCCCGGTGTCCGCGAACAGGTGCCAGCTGCGGCCGTGGGGCAGCGCCGGCAGCTCCAGGTCGTGCGCCTCCCAGTGGGAGTTCATGGCCACGTAGACGACGTCGTCGTCCCCGAGGCCGCAGCGGGCCACCGCCAGCAGACGGCTCCCGCCCGACCAGTCGGGCTGCCAGGCCCGGGCGCCGTGCCAGCTGATGTCCGGCAGGCCCAGGTCCTCGCGGATCTGCCCGGTGGGGTGGGAGGTGGAGCGCAGCTCCCGGTGGCGGCCCCGGAAGGCGATCATCTCCCGGGTGAAGCGGAGCAGTTCGCTGTTCTCGTCGACCTGGCTCCAGTCGAACCAGGACAGCTCGTTGTCCTGGCAGTAGGTGTTGTTGTTGCCCTGCTGGCTACGGCCCACCTCGTCGCCGGCCAGCAGCATCGGGATGCCCTGGCTGGTGAAGAGGATCGCCAGCGCGTTCTTCATCTGGCGCAGCCGCAGCTCGTTCACCGCGGGGTCGTCGGTGGGTCCCTCCGCCCCGCAGTTCCAGCTGTTGTTGTCGTTGGCCCCGTCGTTGTTGCCCTCGCCGTTGTCCTCGTTGTGCTTGTCGTTGTACGAGACGAGGTCGGCCAGGGTGAACCCGTCGTGGGCGGTGAGGAAGTTGACCGAGGCGGAGGTGCCGCGGCCGGAGTACAGGTCCGGCGAGCCGGCGAGCCGGGTCGCCAGCTCCCCGGTGACCCCGGGGTCGCCCTTGAGGAAGCGGCGCACGGTGTCACGGTACTTGCCGTTCCACTCCGCCCAGCGGCCGTACGCCGGGAAGTTGCCGACCTCGTAGAGTCCGCCCGCGTCCCAGGCCTCGGCGATCAGCTTGGTGTGCCGCAGGACCGGGTCGTAGGCGAGCAGCTCCAGCAGCGGCGGGTTGGGCAGCGGCGTGCCGTCCGGGGACCGGCCCAGGATGGCCGCGAGGTCGAAGCGGAACCCGTCGATGTGGTAGTCGGCGACCCAGTGGCGCAGGCAGTCGAGGACGAAGTTGCGCACGACGGGGTGGTTGCAGTTGACGGTGTTGCCCGTGCCGCTGAAGTTGAAGTAGTACCCCTCCGGCGTGAGCATGTAGTACGTGGCGTTGTCGAGGCCCTTGAAGGAGATCGTCGGGCCCTGCTCGTTGCCCTCTGCGGTGTGGTTGAAGACCACGTCGAGGATGACCTCGATGCCGGCCGCGTGCAGGTCCTTGATCAGGGTGCGGAACTCGTCGCCCTGCATCCCGTAGCGTCCGGTGGCCGCGTAGCCGGCCTTGGGCGCGAAGAACGAGACGGTGTTGTAGCCCCAGTAGTCGTAGAGCCGCTCGCCCGTCTCCGGGTTGGTCCGCGGGTTGTCGCTCTCGTCGAACTCGAACACCGGGAGCAGCTCGATGCAGTTGACCCCGAGCTCCTTCAGGTACGGGATCTTCTCCCGCAGCCCCGCGAACGTGCCGGGGGCCGTGACCTGCGAGGACGGGTGCCGGGTGAAGCCGCGCACATGGGCCTCGTAGACGACGAGGTCCTCGGCGGGCAGCCGCAGCGGTGTGTCGTCTCCCCAGTCGAAGTCCTGCAGGCAGACCCGGGAGCGGTACTGGTAGCCGCGGCTGCGGTCCGGCTCCACGCCCCACACGTCCCGGCCGGCGATCAGCCGGGCGTAGGGGTCGGAGAGGACCTGGCGGGCGTCGAAGCGGTGGCCGGTGGCCGGGTCGAAGGGGCCGTCGGCCCGGTACCCGTACTCGATGTTCTCGTGGTCGAGGCCGAAGACCGTCATGGCGAAGACGCTGCCGGTGCGGAACTCCTCGGGGAACTCCAGCTCGGCCATCGGCTCGGGCTCTCCGCGCTTGTAGATGACCAGGGTCATGGAGGTGGCCTGGTCGGAGTAGACGGAGAAACTGACCCCGCCGGGGACCACGTTGGCCCCGAACGGGTACGGCTTGCCCGCGCGGACGCGGTACCCGCCCACTTCGTGGGTCGGGTACGCGTCGACGCGCAGGACCTGTTCGGACCGGGCCTCGGTCATCGGGCGACCGCGCTCTCGACCGGGGTCCTGGTCCTGCCGGCGGCCCGGGCACCCGCCTTGGCCTTGGCCTTCGCCTCGGCCGCGGCGGCCTCGCCGGTCTCGAAGAAGTCGAGGAAGCCGGTGGCCGACATGACGAACCGGACTTCCTCGCTCACCCCGTACAGGGTGACGGCGACGCCGGCGTGCTGGGCCTCGCGGTAGACGACCAGCAGCGTGCGCAGGCCCGCGCTGGACACGTACGTGACGGCCGTGAGGTCGATGCGCAGCGGCCGGCCCTCGCGGACCAGCGGCAGGAGCGCCGCCAGCAGCTGTCCCGAGGTCTCGCTGTTGATCTCGCCGGTGGCGACGAGCACGGTGGCCGCCTTGTTCCGGCGTTCCTTCACGTTGAGAGTCATGGCTTGCTTTCCCCTTCTGTCGGGGCGCCCCCCGTTGAGCGCTATGACGTCACCGGCCGCAGCCGGACTTTGACCTTGACCCGCCCCTGGACGTCGGGCAGCCGGACCGTGAGCCCGTCCGCGTCGAAGTCCGTGTACGGCTTCTCGTCGATCTCGACGGACGCGATCCGCACCGAGCCCGCCGGCAGCAGGTCGGGCGAGACGCGCAGCACGCGGTCGGGCAGGCCGGCCGGGTCGGGCTTGAAGTGGAAGTCCATCTCCCGGCCGTTGATGAGCAGGTTGTTGTAGACGGCGGCGAGGTAGCACAGCTCCGCCGAGTGGTACATGGACATCGAGTGGCTGCCCTTGAGCCGCTCGGTCCCGAGCAGGTACGGGGTACCGCTCGCGAGGACGTTGAAGTAGACGGCTCCCTCGTCGTGGTCGAGGAAGAAGGTGTTGTAGAAGGACTCGGCCTGCCGGGCCTCGCGCAGGAAGGCCTCGCCGCCGATGGTGCCGTGCAGGATGAGGTAGGCGAGGATCGCCTGCTCCTGCTGCCACCAGGCCTTGCGGTCGTGCCAGGCGAAACGGTACGCCTCCTGGTCGCCCTGCTTGATCCGCTCGACGACGTCGTACCAGCCGCCGCGCTGGAGGTCGCTGCCCACCGCCGGCATGATCTCGCCGATCTTCCGGGCGAGGTCGGCGTAGGCCGGCTTGGCCTTCAGCGAGTTCATCCGCATCAGGTTCCAGGCGATCTTCAGGTTGTGGCCGACGACCGCGCGGTTCTGCTGCCAGCTGTGCTCGGTGTCGTGCGACCAGTCGCGGAAGAAGCGCTCCTGCACGAACGGGCTGTGCCCGTAGTCCGGGAACCGCTCCGCGATCGTGTCGAAGGTGTACTCCAGGAAGTCGGCGTACTTCGGGTCGCCGGTCGCCAGGTACAGGTTGATCAGGTACGCGGGCGCGTGGTCGCCGACCGAGTTCCAGTTCTTGCGTTCGGCGTTCTCGCCGAGGGACTCGTGGTCCGGGCTGAACAGGATCGGGTCGACGTGCGAGTAGTAGCCGCCCTGCTCGCGGTCCAGGAAGAACTTGTCGAAGAGCCGGATGGTGGCGTCGGCGTCGGCCTTGATCCGCACGTCGCCGGTGACCCGGTAGGTCTGGATCGGGCCGGCGAGGGCGTAGATCTGCTCGTACATCGGGATCGCGTCGTAGTCGTCGGCGAACTCCGAGGTGAACAGCTTCTTCTCGGTGTCCCCGTCCACGCTGATGCCGTGGTACCAGAAGACGACGTCCTCTTCGCTGTCCACGACCCGCATGTGCTTGCGCAGGTACTCGGTGCCGCGCTCGGCGACCTCCAGGTATTCGTCCTTGCCGGTCAGCAGGTAGGCCGAGGCCATGCCGTAGACCAGGCGGGAGATCGTGTCGGTCTCCTGGACGTGGCTGGCGGTCTTGTCGCCGCCCAGCCGGATCTCGGTGCGGTACTCGGTGAAGTCGACCGGCCCGTCGCCGAACTGCGCCCGCTTGTAGAAGTCGGCGAGGGACTCGATCTGCTTGATCCACCAGCCCGACTCCTCGAACCGGTAGTCCTCGGCGCCGCGGCCCAGGAACACCAGGCGCTTGGCGTCGAACCGGCCGCCGTGCTCGGGGTAGTGGACGCCGTAGGCGAAGAGGAACCGGCCGGGCGAGAGCATCTCGTCGATGTGCCCGGAGGCGTCGATGTACGGCTCGTCGAGGTTGCGGACCAGCTCGGCGCTGGGTCCGGAGGCCAGCGAGACGTCGAACTCCCGGCCGTCCGGGGTCTTCAGGCGCAGCAGGCGGGAAGCGGTGTCGAACCGGCTGACGTAGCCCGCGATGGTGTCGGAGAAGGAGAAGCTCACGGCGTCCGCCATGTCATGCACCGTCCTTGTCGTGAGAGCGGTCGTCCTCGAATCCCTGACTGACCTCGACGATCACCCCGTCGGGGTCGCGGACCCACACGGTCCGCCAGCCGCAGATGAAGTCGTCGAAGTCGAGCGGCCCCAGGGTCACGTCAGCCGCGTCGCCCAGCTCGGCCAGGAACGCGTCCACGCTGTCGGTCTGGAAGGCCAGGTGGCGCATCCGGCCCGGCTCCTGCGGCCCGTCGTCGTGTGCCGTACGGGCCGGGCCGGTACCGGAGGCGAAGAGCTCCAGGTACGCGTCCCCCCGGCGCAGGAACACGATCTGCGACGCGCCGAGGTCCACGACCCGGGCCCGGCTGAAGCCGAAGTAGCGGGTGTAGAACTCCTCGGTCGCCTTCTGGTCCGCGCAGTTCAGGCCCACGTGCGACCAGTCCATCCGGCGCATCAGCCGGCCCTCCGCCCCCGGTCGGCCGCGAGCAGGTCGATGATGCGGCGGGCGAACAGGTGGTGGTGGGCGCCCGTGCGCCCGGTGACCAGGTCCCCGTCGACCACCACGTCCTCGTCGACGTACTGGGCGCCCATGTTGCGGACGTCGCCGATCAGGTTGTTGTGGCAGACCACCTTGCGGCCGCGGACCTTCCCCGGGATCGAGGAGGCCAGCCACATGCC
Source organism: Streptomyces sp. NPDC127106 (assembly GCF_042677605.1). Lineage (NCBI taxonomy): Bacteria > Bacillati > Actinomycetota > Actinomycetes > Kitasatosporales > Streptomycetaceae > Streptomyces > Streptomyces sp. NPDC127106. Next base: position 5,173 of record NZ_JBHXTC010000084.1, read on the forward strand.
GTGGCAGATGATCCCCTTGAGGACGGTCGGCTCGTCGAAGGCCCGCCGCAGCAGGTCCGTCGCCGGCGCGAGGACGTCCACGTCCTCGGTGTAGCGCAGCCGGTCGGCGACCATGCCCGAGGGCACGATGACCGCCGCGTACCCGCGCAGCTCCTCGTCGCCCATCCCCTCCAGGGACTTGTCGGCGGTGAACGGCGCCCGGAACTCGTGCCCGGTGAAGGTGATCGAGTCGTTGCCCCACAGCCGGGTCAGGAAGTCGACCTCGGCGCCCTCCTCGGCGAACCGGCGCTGGTAGTAGAAGATCTCCGGCTCGTAGAAGTCGCTCTCCACCAGGACCGCGATCCGGGTCCCGCTCAGCGCGCCCTCGCGCAGCACGGCGTCAGCCACGGGACAGCCCCTCTCTGCCGCGGAGGAAGTCCGCCGCGCGCTCGGCGATCATCGCGATCGCGGTGTGGCAGTTGCCCGACGGGACGGCGGGCATCACGCTGGCGTCGACGACGCGCAGGCCCCGCACGCCGTGCACGCGCAGCTCGGGGTCGACGACGGCGAGGTCGTCGATGCCCATGCGGCAGGAGCCGGACTGGTGGTGGTAGCTCTCCGACTTCTGCTTGACGAAGGTCCGCAGCTCGTCGTCGGTGGCCAGGCCCGGGCCGGGCTGGAGCTCCTGCTTGTACCAGGGCGAGAACGCGGACGTCGCGAAGATCTCCCGGGCCAGTTTGACGCCCTGCACCATCCGCTCCAGGTCCCACCGGTCGCCCAGGTAGTTGGGGTTGATCAGCGGGTGGGCGAGCGGGTCGGCGCTGGCGAGCCGGATCCAGCCGCGCGAGACGGGCCGGACGACCCCGGGCAGGATGCTCACCGTGTTCGGGTGGTCCCTGCCGACGATCACGTCGAACGGGACGTGGACGAAGGCGATCTGCAGGTCCGGGGCGGGCAGCCCGGGGCGCGAGGACAGGAACAGCGCGCTCTCGGACAGGTTCTGCGCCGGCGCCGGCAGCTCCTGCGTGACCTCGGCCATCAGCCCCGTCAGCACGTGGTTGTGGAAGTTCTCCCCGACGCCGGGCACCGCCGCGGTGACGGCGATGCCGTGCTCGCGCAACTGCTCCGGGTGGCCGATGCCGGAGAGCAGCAGCAGCTTGGGGGACTCGATCGCCCCGGCCGCCACGATCACCTCCCGGCGGGCCCGTACGGTGTGCGGGCCGGGAGCGGCGGCGGCGCTGTGGCCGTCCCGGACGGTCCGGCCGGGGATGTCCGCGGTCGGGGCCAGCTGCACGTACTCCACCCCGGTGCAGGTGTCGCCGTCGAACAGCAGCCGGGTGCTCTGGGCGCTGGTGCGTAAGGTCAGGTTCGGGCGGTCCAGCGCCGGCTCCAGCCAGGCGGCGAGCGCCCCCTGGCGGCGGCCGTCGGCGACGTCGATGTGGTGCCAGCCGGTGCCGAAGAGGCCGCGGCGCGGCCCGTCGGTGTTGAAGTCGGCGATCTCCTCGTGGCCGAGCTCGACGGCGGCGTCGATGAAGGCCCGCGAGACCGGGTTGGGCCGGTGCCGACCGGCGTGGGTGACCCGCTGCGGGCCCGTGGTGCCGGTGGTGGTGGCGGTGGCGTCCTCCTGGGCCTCCAGGCGGGCGAAGTACGGCAGGACGTCCTCGTGGGCCCAGCCGGCCGCGCCCTGGTAGGCCCAGTTGTCGAAGTCCGAGGCGTGGCCCCGGATGTGCATCATGATGTACAGGTTGCTGCTGCCGCCGGGTCCCCTGCCGCGCGGTTCGTAGGTGCGTCGGCCGTCGAGCCCGGGCTGCGGGACGCTGGTGTAGCCCCAGTCGACGGGCCCGCCGAGCAGCTTGTACCAGGAGGACGGGTCGTCCACCTCGGGCGGGATGCGGTTGCCGCCCGCCTCCAGGACCAGGACGGAGACGTCGGGGTCCTCGCTCAGCCGGTTCGCGAGGACGCTGCCGGCGGTGCCGGCTCCGACGATGACGTAGTCGTACTCAGCTGCGGCCGTCACGTCTCCCCCTCATTCCTGGCTCAGCGCCTGGAACGGGACGGTGTCGTGGAAGTTCGCCATGTAGGCGATCTTCCCGTCCGCGATCCGGAAGAAGTTCATGACCTCGGCCTCGATCGCCTCGCCCGAGGCGCTGACGGCGCTGAGGTGGGAGACGGCCGCGGCCTTCACCCCGTCGGCGTCGACGATGAAGTGCACGGGCCGGTTCTGGAAGGCGCGGTACATCGTCCCCATGCCCTTCATCATCGAGCGCAGCACTTCCAGCCCCTCGATGTGCCCGGCGAGCTGCTCGTCCATGACCTGGTCGTCGGCGAACAGGTCGCACCAGCGGTCCCAGTCCCCGGCGTTGGCGTACTCGTAGTACTTCCGAAGGATTTCCGTCGTGTCCACAGTGGTCATCGCGCTCCCCTCCCCTATCGGTCCCTGCGGGTTCCGTCCGGCGTGATCGCCGCCCAGAACTGGCTGAACGCGGTCGCCGAGTCCCCGAAGAGCCCGTCGCGGCCCTCCACGATCCGGCCGTCCCGCCACCGCATGAAGTGGAAGACCGGGTAGTCCATCCGCTCGTACGGGGACGGGCTCGCCGGATCGGCGCCGTCCCGCAGGGCGGTGTTGCGGCAGACGTCGGCGCTGCAGTCCTCGCCGGTGAGGACGGCCTGGATGTCCATCCGGAACGTGCCGCCCGTGAGCTTGTGGGTCCGGCCCATCAGGTCCAGGAAGGCGTCGAGGCTCTCGTACCAGCCCGCCAGCGGGTGGTTGCCCGGCACGAGCCAGCGCAGGTCCTCGGCGTAGTACTCCAGGATGCGCGCCCGGTCCCCGGAGCCGAGGGCCCGGTAGGCCGCCTCGACCCGCTCCCGTGTCACTTCGGTCATCGTCGTCGCTCCTCGCTCGCCGGCGCTCAGAGAGAGGCCGAACCGGGCATGGGGGCCAGGTCGTTGACGGTGTACTGCTTGATCAGCGGCCCCTGCGGGCCCGCCACCACGGTCCACGTCTGGTCGGCGTCGAAGCCGAGCCAGGTGCTGCGGGCGGCCGGCGCGTCCCAGATCTTGGCCTGCCAGTTGACGAGGACCCGGACGACGGCCCGGTCGCCCTCGATGACCGGCTCCACCTTCGTGACCGTGTGCACCTCGTCGAAGAACCGGTGGGTGACGGCCTCGTACCAGCGGCCGAACCCGTCGTGCCCGAGGAAGGTGTCCTCGGGGACCTTGAACTCCAGGTCCTCGGTGATCAGGGCGAGCACCTGGTCGGCCGGCGCGTGCCGGTCCAGTGCCACGTACCAGTTCTCGGCGAACGTGCGGATCGCGTCCTCGGTCAGCTGCTGCCGCTCGGCGGGCATGCGGTCTCCTCCTGTCCGTGCTGGGTGGTGCCGTGACTGATCTGCTCGGATGCGGGTGCCGGCTCAGATGTGGATGTCGACGAGGAACGGACCGGGGTGTTCGAGCATCCGGACCGCGGCCGCGGCGGCCTCGTCCGGCTTCTCCACCCGGGTCCCCTCGGCACCGAGCGACCGGGCCAGCCCGGCGAAGTCGATCTCCGGGTGGGACAGGTCGAAGGAGTCCGGGAAGCCGTGTTGCGGGATGTCCCGCTCCCGCCAGTACTGGGCGATGTTGTCGTCCAGCAGCCGGTACTTGCGGTTGTTGCAGACCACGAACTTGGCGTCGACGCCGTGCCGCACCGCGGTCCACAGCGCCTGGTAGGTGTACATCGCCCCGCCGTCCCCGGCGAAGCCGACGACCAGCCGGTCCGGCCGGGCCAGCTTGACCCCGACCGCGCCCGGGAAGCCCACCCCGAGCGAGCCGCCCCGGGTCAGGTGGTAGTCACCCGGCCGCTCGGGCGGCAGGTAGCGGGTGACCAGCGGCGAGGTCGTCAGCGCCTCGTCGAAGACGATCAGGTCCCCGCCGGTCCGCTCGGCCAGGGTGCGCAGGAAGACCGCCATCGGCGTGCCGTCCTCCCCGTCCCCGGCGGAGCGGGCGGCGAGTGCGCGCTCCCGGGTGCGGGCGTCGACCCGGGAGGCCGCGGCGGCCCGCTGCCGCGGGGTGAGCCGCTCCTCCAGTACGCCGGCCAGTGCGCGCAGCGCCTGCCGCGGATCGGCGGCCAGGCCGAGGTCCACCGGGTGGTTCTTGGCGATCTCGTAGGCGTTCAGGTCGATGTGGACGACCTTGGCGCCGGCCCGGAAGGGGCTGTCGAGCTCGGGGAACACCTCCGGGAAGACGTAGGTGCCCACGATCAGCACCCCGTCCGCGTCCCCGACCAGCTCCTTGCTGTGCGGGCCGAACATGTGCCCCGTCTGCCCGCGGCGCAGCGGGTGCGAGGCCGCGATGTTCACCTCGGAGGAGTCCACCTCGTACACGTCGGCGCCGAGCAGTTCGGCGACGGCGGCGAGCTCGCGCTGCGCCCCGGAGAGCGCGACCCCGTCGCCGACCAGGACGACGGGCCGCTGCGCGGAGGCCAGCAGCTCGGCCGCCCGTCCCACGGAGGCCGGGGACGGCGCCACGTCCGTGAGCGGGACCGTGGCGGGCAGGACCGGCTCGGAGTTGAGCTCGTCCAGCACGTCCATCGGCAGGGCCACGAACACCGGGCCGCGCGGCGGGGTCAGGGCGATCTTCACCGCCCGGCGCAGGGTGCGCAGCACGGACCGCGGATCGGTGACCCTGGTCGCGTACTTGGTCACCGGTTTCGCCAGGGCCACCAGGTCGCAGGCCATCTGCGCGTCCATGGCGTCGTAGCGGATCCCGGCGTCGCCGGCGACCACGACCAGCGGGGTGTGGCCGCGCAGCGACTGGTAGAGCATGCCGATGCCGTTGCCGAGGCCCACGCCGGAGTGCAGCTGGAGCAGGGCCGCACCCCCGGTGGCCCGGGCGTAGCCGTCGGCGATGCCGGCGGCCACCGTCTCCTGGAGGGCAAGGACGTACCGGAAGTCCTCGGCGGCGTCCACCGCGTCGAGGAATCCCTGCTCCACCGTCCCCGGATTTCCGAACATCACCGTCAGGCCGTCGGCCTTGAACTGCTCGATCAGCCTTTCCCGTCCGGGAGTGGCTCCCATGAATTCCCCCTCTTTCTAGGAGAGTTTCCGGATTACCAGCCGTAGCGGGTGAGGCCGTCCTCCAGGACTTCCACGATCTTCTGCCCCGTCAGGTACGAGTCGGGGGTGGAGCGGCCGGTCACGAACGGGTAGTCGACGATCACCGACAGCGGGTGTCCGAAATTCCCGTGGTAGGCCCCGTCCGGGCCGGTCGCATCGCGCAGGATGTACTCCAGCGGGTACGGCGGCGGGCCCATGTTGAAATCGGTGCCGAGGAATCCGGTGCCGTCCTTGTAGTCGTACTCCTTGCAGTGGCCGGTCACGTGCTTGCCCCAGATGATGCTCTTGCGGTCGCCCCAGTCGCGGGCGAAGGCCAGGCAGGCGACGCCGTAGCACTCGGCCGCCACGACCTTGCCGGCCTCCTTGAAGGCCAGGATCAGCGCGTGCACGCGCTCGTTGTTGGCCAGGTCGGCGATGGGGCCGCTGCCGCCGACGATGAGGATCGCGTCGTAGTCGGCGACGTCCTGGGCCAGCCGGTCCAGGTCGCGGTGGTACTGCTCCAGCTTGCGCAGGTATCCCTCGTCGCTCGTGTACGGGCGCTCGGGCACCCACGCCTCGATGTCCAGCGGCGAGTCCAGCCGGCTCGACTGCTCGAATTCCCGTCCCAGCCGGGCGTTCTCCTCGGTGGTCACCGAGCGGCCCAGCGGAGGGTCGATGTAGTTCGCGTCGAGGCTCGGCGGAAGTGCGTGCGCGCGCTTTCCGGTCGGCGTGGCGAACACGACCTCGTAGCCCCGCTCGTCGAACTTCGAGACCGGTCCTATCAGTTCCTCCGCCCAGTAACCGTGTTCGGAGACAATGACCAGAATCTTTCTGCTCACGGATTCCTCCAGGCGCCGCCTGTTGTGTTGGCGTCCACCACACTGCTTGTGGCCGGGAGCCTGCGTCAAAGCGCCGGTGTGCGACTTCGTGAGGTAGCGGGGCACCTGTTGGGGGCACCTCACGTAGTCGTCCGAGGAGTTCATGAAGTAGCCGCGGGACTTCCTGACTTCGGCCGAATCACTGAACCATTCACCATCCGTCGCCCTATGGTCTGGACGCGCCGTGAATCACGGGCGCGCGGAGGAAGAGCACTGCGCGGACGAGGAGAGGGACGGGGACGATGACCACGGGCCTGTTGTGCACACACACCGATCAGATACGCCCGGTGGAGCCGGGCAGCGAGGGCTGCGAGGAGTGCCTGGCCCTCGGCGACAGCTGGGTGCACCTGCGGATGTGCCTGAGCTGCGGGCACGTCGGCTGCTGTGACTCCTCCAAGAACCGCCACGCCACCCGGCACTTCCGCACCACCGATCACCCGATCGCGGCCTCCCACGAGCCGGGCGAGGCCTGGGCCTGGTGCTACGCCGACAAGCTGATGCTGGACCCGGCATGAGTGCGGCCCCCGAGAGCAGGACGGGCGCGGCCGCGGCCGCCACGACCGCCACGACCCCTGCGCCCGCCGCGGCCGCCGAGCGGGCGGAGAACCGCAAGCCGGTCATCCTGGCCGTGGACGACGACCCGCAGGTGCTGCGCGCCGTCCGCCGGGACCTGCGCAGCGCCTACGGCGACCGGTACCGGGTCCTCGGCGCCTCCTCGGCCGCCGACGCCCTCAAGATCCTCGACTCCCTCGACGAGCGCGGCCACGACCCGGCGCTGTTCCTCGTGGACCAGCGGATGCCCGACGTCACCGGGGTCGAGTTCCTCCTCGAAGCCGTCAGCCGGTTCCCCGATGCCCGCCGGGTGCTGCTCACCGCGTACGCCGAAACGGACGCGGCGATCACCGCCATCAACCGGGTCCGGCTGGACTACTACCTGCTCAAGCCGTGGGACCCGCCGCACGAACGGCTCTTCCCGGTCCTGGACGACCTGCTCTCGGACTGGCTCGCCACCTACCGCCCCGCGTACGACGGCATCATCGTCGCCGGCCACCTCGTCGCCCCCGGCACACACGCCGTCCGCGACTTCTTCACCCGCAACGGCCAGCCGTTCCGCTTCCTCAACGTCGAACGGGATCCGGAAGCACTGACCCTGATCGCGGCCCAGCCCGACGCCGCCCTGCCGCTGGTCCGCTTCCCGGACGGAGCGGTGCTCTCCGCCCCGAGCGACACCGAGCTCGCCCGCCGGCTGGGCCTGGCGACCACCGCCTCCCGCCCCCACTACGAGTGCGTCATCGTCGGAGCCGGCCCGGCGGGGCTCGCCGCCGGCGTGTACGCGGCCTCCGAGGGTCTGTCCACGCTGATGCTGGACTCCCGCGCCCCGGGCGGCCAGGCCGGCACCTCCAGCCTGATCGAGAACTACCTCGGCTTCCCCTCCGGCCTGTCCGGCGGCGACCTGACGCGCCGGGCCACCATCCAGGCCTCCCGGTTCGGCGCCGAGATCCTGCACCCGGTGGAGGTGGTCTCGCTGACCCGCGACGACCCGGCGAAGATCCTCACGTTGTCCGACGGCACCGAGATCAGCGCCGAGACGGTGCTGCTGGCGACCGGGGTCTCGTACAACCGCCTCCAGGCGCCGGGCGCGGAGCGCTTCGAGGGGGCCGGCCTGTACTACGGCGCGGCCACCACGGAGAGCTCGGCCTGCATCTCGCAGCACGTGTACATCGTGGGCGGGGCGAACTCGGCCGGTCAGGCGGCGGTCCACTTCGCGAAGTACGCGGCCCGGGTCACGGTGCTGGTGCGGGCGGACTCGCTGGACGCGAGCATGTCCCGCTACCTGATCGACGAGATCGAGCGCACCCCGAACATCGAGGTGAAGGTCCGCACGACGGTGGTCCGGCTGGACGGCGGCGAGCACCTGGAGAGGCTGACCCTGCACGACGCGGCCACCGGCGAGGACACCGAGGTCCCGGCGCGCTTCATGTTCACCTTCATCGGTGCGCGCCCGCACACGGACTGGCTGTCGGGCGTGGTCGAGCGCGACGAGTACGGCTTCGTCCTCACCGGCTCCGACCTGGTCGCCAACGGTGGCGAGCTGCCGGCCGAATGGAGCCTGGAGCGGGCCCCGTATCCCCTGGAGACGAGCGTTCCGGGGGTCTTCGCGGCCGGTGACGTCCGGGCGCACTCGGTCAAGCGGGTCGCGTCGGGCGTGGGCGAGGGCGCGATGGCGGTCTCGCTGATCCACCGGTACCGCTCGATGGGCTGACGGCGGGGATGTCGATGGGCTGAGAGCGAACAGGGGCGGGAGCGGCCGCGAACCCCTTGCGATCAAGCGCGCATCGGATGCAACGTCGATTACATGATTACATCCGAGCAGAGCGAGCAGCTGCGCACCTGGTTCGCGGACCGCCTCCCGGTGGACGTCTACGAGTCCCTGGTCGAGGTGGCGGTCGACCGCGAGGAGATCACGGTCGTCGGCACCCTCCCGGCCAACGAGTCGGTCAAGGCGTTCCGCGAGCGCACGCGCCAACAGCGCATGGAGGTGGCCCGCGAGGCGGAGGAGCTCTACCGCCGCAAGGTCGCCTGGGCCGTCCAGTCCGGGGACGACCGCATCCTGTTCACCCACCTGGCCGTCCCGGTGATGACGCGCCTGCGCCAGCCCGAGCGCCAGGTCCTCGACACGCTGGTCGAGGGCGGCGTGGCCCGCAGCCGGGCCGACGCCCTCGCCTGGTGCGTCCGCCTGGTCGGCCGCAACACGGACGAGTGGCTGACCGAGCTCCGCGACTCCCTGGCCAAGGTCCGGGAGGTCCGCGAGACGGGTCCGGACCGGAAGGACGACGCCGACTCCCAGAAGTCTGGGTCGGAATGACGAAAGGGCCCCACGTCGCGGCATGATCGCGCAAGGCTTGGCCGCGACCGACCTCCGACGCCCGACGCCCCGACCCAGGGAGAGGCAGGCCACATGACCACCACCGTCGAATACATCCGCTACCGGATCGCCTTGGACGACCAGCAGGCCTTCGAGGACTCCTACCGGCAGGCCGCGGAGTCCCTGGCCGCCTCACCCGAGTGCATCGACTACGAACTCTCCCGCTGCGAGGAGGAGAACGACCGCGAGCGCTACATCCTCCGCATCCGCTGGACCTCGGTCGACGCCCACCTGAACGGATTCCGCAAGGGCGAGCACTTCCCGGCGTTCTTCAACGCGATCCGACCGTACGTGAAGGCCATCGAGGAGATGCAGCACTACCGCGTCACCGACGTGGCCGGCCCCGGAAAGGCCTCGTCCCCGTCATGAGCACCACCCCCACGCCCGGCACCACCCCCACCATCTACGAGTGGATGGGCGGGGAGGAGGCGATGAACCGCCTCACGGAAGCGTTCTACGGCCACGCCCTTCAGGACGAGGTCCTGGCCCCCGTCTTCGCCGGCATGGACGCGGAGCACCCCCGGCACGTCGCGGTCTGGCTGTCGGAGGTCTTCGGCGGCCCGGCCGACTACACGGCCCACCACGGCGGCCACCAGCACATGGCCACCAAGCACCTGGGCCGCGGCATCACCGAGCGGCAGCGCCGCCGCTGGGTGGACCTGCTGATGGACACGGCCGACGAGGTCGGCCTCCCGACGGACCCGGAGTTCCGCGCGGTGTTCGCCTACTACATCGAGTGGGGCACGCGCATGGCCCTGATCTACTCGGGGCCCAACCCGCCCCCGGTGGACGCGGCCAAGATCCCGATCTGGTCCTGGGGACAGACCCCACCGTGGATCCCGAAGTCCTGACAGCCCTGACCCCTCGTTCCCCCGTCGGGGCCGGCCTGCGCCGGCCCCGACGGCGTTCCGGGGGCGGACACGGGCAGGGACCGGGGCAGGCACGGACAGGGCGGGCACGGGCAGGACCGGCCGTGGCGTCAGGCGGCTACGCCCGCGCGGCGGCCACGACCACCTCCAGCGGCGGCCCGCCCGCCACCTCCCGCCAGTGGGCACTGGCCTCCTCCAGCACCTCCTGCAGGACGTCCCAGTCCTCCGGCCGCGCCTGCTCCAGCTCGCGCCACCCCGTCACGGCCACGAGCCGCCCCGGGGCCGCCGGCAGCCAGCTCAGGTCCCTCAGGCAGTCCGCCAGCGCGTCCCAGTTCCGCCCGAACCACTCCGGCAGCCCGAACGCCTCCGCGCACGCGTCCATCAGCCGCGCCCTCGTCCGTACGCCGTCCAGGTCGAGCCGTACGACCGCCCAGCCCACCGCCTCGGCGGCCGCCAGAGCAGGGTCGAGCGGATGCGGATGCGGGTTCGCATGCGGGTCCATGGTCATCGGAGAACCGCCTTGAACGAGTTGTAGTGGTCGCCCGTGTAGTAGAACTCCCCGCCCTGCCCGGTCACGATCCGCCGGGGCCCGCGGTCCCGCTCCCCCGGCGTCTTCACCGTGTACTCGTGGTAGTAGCCGCGCTTCTGCCGCGGCAGCAGCTTCTCGAAGTTCCCGAACACGGTCCCGTCCTGCCGGTACGGGTACGGCCCGCCCTTGTCGATCAGCGCGAGCACGTCCCGCGCCTCCCGGGGCAGTTCCCCGGCCCGTACGGTGGCCATGCCCGCGGCCCAGGCGGGCGCACCGGCCTGCGTACGGCCACGCGTACCGTCAGCCGCGGACGGCCCGCCGCCGGCGCCGCCGCACCCGACGGCACCCCCGACGAGCGCGACGCACAGGAAGACGGCGCCGAGCAGACGCCCGAGGAGGCGGGAGCGGGAGAACAGCAGCGATCGGGGCACGGTCCGGAAGATCATGCCCCGATCGTGTCAAAACGGTCGCCCACCCCGCGCATCACGGGCGCGGGAACTCACTCGTCCGGGTCGGCCCGGTCCAGCGCCGGCCGCAGGCCGGGGGCGGACTCGGTCAGCAGGTAGTCCGCCACCGCCGTGTCCGTGACCAGGCTGGTCACCAGGCCGGAGCGCAGCACCGCGCCGATCGCGGCGGCCTTGCGCAGGCCGCCCGCGATGGCCACGACCTCGGGGATCCGGCGCAGCCGGTCCGCCTCCACGGTGATGCACCGCTCACCGAGGTCGCGCCCGACCCGGCGGCCGTCCTTGTCGAACAGGTGCGCGGACATCTCGGCGGCGACGCCGAGCGAGGCGTAGTGCGCCCGCTCCTCGTCCGTGAGCATGTCGTGGACGGTGGAGATGCCGGGCTCCCAGGAGCCGATGGACACCGCCGCGACGGTCACCTTGTCGAAGTACTCGAAGGCCCGCGCGATCCCCGTCTGGTTGCGCAGCGCGGCCGCGGTCGCCGGGTCGGGCAGCAGCATCGGGGCGTAGATGGGGTGCGCGTCGCCGCCCGAGACCTGGGCGGCACGACGCACGGCCTCCACGGACCCGCGCTCGGCCGTACCGGCGTCGTACACGCCGGTGAGCTGCACGACGGTGCACTGCGGGAGCCGGCGCAGGGAGGCGGCCATGTGGATGGTCGACCGGCCCCAGGCCAGACCCAGGACGTCGCCCTCGCTGACGAGCTCGCCGAGCAGGTCGGCCGCAACGGCACCGAGGTTCTCCGGGTCGGGGGCGTCGTCGGCCGTGTCGGCCGGGGACTCCACGACGACCGCGTGGCGCAGCCCGTAGCGGGCGCGCAGCGCGTCGGAGCGCTCCGCGTCGAGCTCGGCCGGCACCCGGATCTCGATGCGCACGAGGTCGCGTTCAAGAGCGGTCTCCAGGACCCGGGCCACCTTGAAGCGGCTCACGCCGAACTCCTCGGCGATCTGGATCTTGGACTTGCCCTCCAGGTAGAAGCGGCGGGCCATGGCCGCCGCCTGCACCAGCTCCGCGGGTCCCATCCGCAGGGCTGAGCGTCCCGCCGACACACCAGACACCGCGATCTCCTCACTGCTGTTCACACTCTCGACTCGCCGTTCATCCTGTCAGATTCGGCGGCCGTTGATCAGCCTGGACGGCTCCCGTTCACCAAGCCGTCCACCAACCCTTGATTTTGTTGTCTCCGCTGTCCCAGCGGCCTCAGTGGCCTCAGTCGCTCAGGTGGGCCGGGCAGCGTCAGTGGTCGCACACCCAGGGCGCCGCGGCGATGGCGACGTCCGCCTGCTCGCGCAGCGTACGGACGGCAGCCGCCGGGTCGACCGCTCCGTAGACCGCGCTGCCCGCCACGAACACGTCGGCGCCCGCCTCCGCGCACCGCTCGATCGTCGTGGCCGAGACCCCGCCGTCGACCTGGAGCCACATCTCCAGGTCGTGCTTCGCGATCAGCTCGCGGGTTCGGCGGATCTTGGGGAGCATGATGTCCAGGAACGCCTGGCCACCGAAGCCCGGCTCGACCGTCATGATCAGCACCATGTCGAGCTCGGGGAGGATGTCCTCGTACTGCTCGATCGGCGTGGCCGGCTTGAGCGCCATGGCCGCCCGGGCGCCCTTGGCCCGGATCTCGCGCGCGAGGCGCACGGGCGCGGCGGCCGCCTCGGCGTGGAAGGTGACGGAGCTGGCGCCGGCCTCGACGTACTGCGGGGCCCAGCGGTCCGGGTTCTCGATCATCAGGTGCAGATCGAGCGGCGTGTCGGTGGCCCGGCTCAGGGACTCCACGACGGGCAGACCGAGGGTGAGGTTCGGGACGAAATGGTTGTCCATGACGTCGACGTGCAGCCAGTCGGCCCCCTCGACGGCCTTCACCTCGTCGGCGAGGCGGGCGAAGTCGGCGGACAGGATGCTGGGAGAAATCTGAGCGGCCATGCCCCAAGCCTGCCATGCCTCCGCGCGGTTCCGGCCACGACCCCGCATCTCGGCGGTGGCGTAGCGCTGCTTAACGACATTCGGAGATCAATTAACTTGTCCTTCGGGATGGGCGTCCATCACGGTTCGGTACATGACACCCCCACTCCCCCGCCACGGACGCACGCGGACAGCGTCGGCGCCCCCGGACACATCTCCTCCGCGCGGTCAGGCCCCGGCGAAGCGTTTAAGCCCCACGCCCCCGTCGGCCACCACGCCCCCGTCCAGCCGGAGCGGCCCGCCGAAGCCCGACCCGGAGGCCCCCACGACCGCGCAGTCGGGCGCGGGCGGGGACGCGGGACGGGGCCCCGGCCGGGATGCGGGCTCGCCGTGGGTGAACCGGAGCTTCCGCCGCCTCTTCGGCTCCGTCGCCCTCGGCCAGTTCGCCGCCAACACCAACCACGTCGCCATTCCCCTCCTCGCGCTGGCCGCGCTCGACGCCACCCCCGCACAGGTCGGCACGCTCGCCGCGCTGTCCACGGCCGCGTTCCTCCTGATCGGCCTCCCCGCCGGCGCCTGGGTCGACCGGCTCCGCACCCGCCGCCTCCTCATCGCCGCGGACCTCACGCGGGCCGTGCTCCTCGCCTCGCTCCCCGTCGCCTGGTGGCTCGAAGCACTCACCCTCACCCACCTCTACGCCGTCACCCTCGCCCACGGCTGCGCCACCGTCTTCGCCGACGTCGGCTCGCAGAGCCTGCTGCCCCGGCTGATCCGCCGCGACGGCCTGGTCCGGGCCAACGCGGCGCTGGTCACCCTCATGGCCGTCGCCAACATCGCCGGCCGCGGGGCCGGCGGCGCCCTCGTCGCCGCCCTCACCGCACCCGTCGCCCTGGCCTGCTCCGCAGCCGCCTACCTCGCCTCGGTCTTCCGCCTGACCCGCCTGGGCGCGGTCCCCTCCCCCGCCCCGGCTCCCCGCACACCCCTCCTGGCCCAGATCCGCGAAGGGCTCGGCCACGTCCTCGACCACCCGGAACTCCGTGCGCTGGCCCTGAGCGCCACCCTCTCCAACCTGGGCGGCGCCGCCATCAACACGATGCTGCCGGTGCTCTTCGTCCGTGAGCTCGGACTCTCCCCGACGGTGCTGGGCCTGTTCTGGGCGACCGGCGGCATCGGGCTGCTGCTGGGAGCGCGCCTGGCCCGCCCTGTCGCCGCCCGCGTGGGCTACGGGCGCGCCCTGCTCCTGAGCCTCACCCCTGCCGCCCTGTTGGTTCCCCTGGCCGACCACGGGCCGTGGCTCGGCGTGGCGGGCGCCGGGTGGCTGCTGGCCATGATGACGATCGGCTCGAACAACGTCCTCGCCGTCAGCCTGCGTCAGCAGCTGACCCCGGACGCCCTCCTGGGCCGCATGAACGCCACCTTCCGCTTCATGCTCACGGGTGCCCTGGCCCTGGGCTCCGCCGCCTCGGGACTCCTCACCGAGCTCACCTCCCTGCACACCACCCTCTGGACCGGCGCCACCCTCCTGGCCCTGGCATGGCTGCCGCTGCTGCTGTCGCCGGTACGGAGGCGGAAGGAGGGGACCTGAGGGGAGGGGCAGACGGGGGGAGGAGGGGAAGGGAGGGGAAGGAGGGGTATGAGCAAATGAGGAGGCTGAACGGAAGCCGAGGAGAGCGGGATAGCAGCCGACCGGGGTCGGAGGAGGATCCGGGGTTTCCCGGCAGCCCATTGTCCTTCCGGTTCGAGCCGGCCCGTCAAGGGCGCTCCTCCTTCGTCGTCGCGTCGCTGCGCGATGTCGCTTCGCTCCACCCTTGACAGGCCGCCCCGCCCCGGAATGCCAACAGACTGCCGGGAAGCCCCCGAAGGACGGCCAGGAGGACAAAAACCAGAAACGGCCCCATCAGGGACGCAGGGCCCTCGGCTCCGCCTTGCAGAGGCGCCGCACGCCCGGCACCGCCAGGCCCCGGGCAGCGCCGGGGCACGGGCACGAAAGCCACCCGCCCCCCAAGCGGCCACAAGAGCGCCTGCTTGGGAGGGATACGGCCCCAACCTGCAGCAAATGTCGACCAGAAGCCCATCCGGACACGCCAGACGCCCCAGACCGCTACGCGCTCCTCTCATCTCGGCGTCCGACGGCCGTCTGGGGCGGGGAGCGCGACAGATCGCTACGTACTGGCGGCTGCTCGGCGACTGACCACCGTCTGGGGCTCGGAGGCGCAATCGGTCGCTGCACAAGGCGCGGCAGAGTCGGCGACTGACGGTTGTCCAGGGCTGGTGTCGGCACCTGTGCGGCGTGAAACGCGTTCGCCGAGGGCCTGACCTTGAGTCATGATCACGGCATGTTGGAGGCGAAGCTAAATCAACTGGCACTGTTGTGGAACGACTTCAGGAGCCTGCCTTTCCCACAGGGCTTCTACCGTCGAGAGCCCGAGGGCGAGTGCATGGTTCTCATGGACACGCTCCTTGGCGGGTGTGTCTCCTCCACCTTGCACGGTCCCTTGGATGACTGGCGCCGAGGCGTCCTGCAGAAACGCACACCGGTTCTCGAGAGGATCCTTCCGTCCATCGGCGATGACGAGTACGGGGCTCAGTACTTCACGCACTTGCATGCGATGGCCGTACTGGCAGCCGAAGTCGACGCTGCCCGGAGCGCATAGCCATGAGACCCCTCCACTCCGGCAGCCGACGACCGAGCGAGTACCAAACGAGCCTCCATGCGCAGCAATCCGCAATCCGTGGCGCCTCCTCGCCGAGAAGACCGGCAGTCGCAAGGGGAGGAGGAGCACGTAGCGATCTGTCGCGCCCACCAGCCCCAGACGGGGGCCAGGCGCCGAGACGAGAGAAGCGCGTAGCGATCTGTCGCGCCCACCAGCCCCAGACGGGGGCCAGGCGCCGAGACGAGAGAAGCGCGTAGCGATCTGGGGCGTCTGACCGGCCCGGATGGGCATTTGGTCAGCATTTCGTGCAGGTTGGAGGCCTCGTCGCTCCCGAACGGGCCCTGGTGTCGGCCTTCGGGGCGGCTGTCTCGTGCCAGCACCCCCGGCGCCGGGCGGCCCTGGTGGTCCTGGGGCATGGGTATGTTGCGAGGCGGAGCCGGGGCCCTGCGTCTCTGACGAGACCCGTCCCTTGAACTGTCCCCCTGGCCATCTTTCGGGGGCTTCCCGGCAGCTCTTTGGCATTCCGGGGCGGGTCGGTCGGTCAAGGGTGGAGCGCAGCGACATCGCGCAGCGACGCGACGACGAAGGAGGAGCGCCCTTGACGCAATGCCGCGTAGTTAGCGGCTTGCTTGTTGTGTCAAGCGGTTCGGGGAAGGCCGGACATGGAGGCGGGGCTCCGCGTAGGACAGGAAGTCGACC
>NZ_JBHXTC010000085.1:0-16506 GCF_042677605.1 Streptomyces sp. NPDC127106
TCCAGGTGGGTGTGCGAATCCGCCACCGCCACGCGGAGAGGTTCCGGCAGCGGCGGCGGGGTGTCCCGGTCGTGGCGGGGGGGCCCGGGGGGGGGGGCGGGCCGCGGGGGGGGGGGGGGGGGGGGGGGGCGGGCGCGGGGGCCCGGGGGGGGGGGCCCCCCCCCCCCGCCCCGCGCGCCCCCCCCCCCCCCCGCGCCGGGGGGGGGGGCCCGGCGCCGGCGGCCCGTGCCGGGGGCGGCGGGCCCGGGCGGGCCGTCGGGTGGCGCGCCCGCGCGACGGCGGCCGGTGCCGGGGGCCGTCGCGGCCACGGTCACCGCCACCGCCGCGGCCGCGGGGGCGGTGGAGCCGGGGGTGTCGGGTCCGGGCGGGCCCTGGGGCGGTGCGCCCGCGCGGCGGCGGCCCGTGCCGGCCACGGCCAGGGCCACCGGGGCGGCGGCCTCCGCCGTCCCGGTGCGCGCGCGGGCCCGCCGCCCCGGGACGGCCGCCTCCGGCGGTTTCCGCCGGCGTGCCCCTCTCCGCGGCCCCGGAACACCGTCCTCCGTGGCCGCCCCCGCCCCACCGCCGGCGCCCGGATCCGGCTCCGCCCCGGGATCCCACCAGGGGCCGCCGCCCGGGTCGGTCCCGGGGCCGGGATCCAGGGCCAGCTCCAAGGCCGCTGCCGCTGCCGCTGCCGCGGCCACGGCCGGGTCCGGCTCGGTGGGCGGGCCGGGCGGCAGTCCCGCACCGGGCCCCGGGCCCGGATCCGCCCCGGCCCCGGTTCCGGGGGCCCACCCGTGCCCCGGGCCCGGAGCCGGGCGCGGCCACGGATCGGCCAGCCAAGCCGGGCCGTCGTCCAGGACGGGCCCGGCCGCCGCCGCGGGCGTACTGCCTCCGGGCCCGGGGGCCAGGGCCAGCTCCGCGGCGGGGGCAGGGGCCGGGGCCGGGCCGGGCTCCGTGGGCAGGGCCGCGTACGGCGGCCAGGGAAGGCGGGGGTCGGCGGCGGGCCCGTAGACCCCGGTGTAAGGACTCTCGCTCACGACGCTCGCTCCACTGGTCCGGCCCGCCTACGGTTTCGGGCACGGCACCCTAGCGGAGCCGCGGTGACTCTCCAAAGTCGTGCAGCTACCCAGCGTGTCGGAGTAGCGGAGGGAGGGGGCGGCAGGGGGGCGGAGGGTCGTTCGGTATCAGTAGTCGAAGGCGCGGGCCGTGTTCGCCGCCAGCGCGGTGGCCATCGCGTCCTCGTCGATCCCCCGGACCGCGGCCATCGCCCGGACCGTCAGCGGAACGAGGTACGGCGCGTTGGGCCGTCCGCGGTACGGCGCCGGAGTGAGGTACGGGGCGTCCGTCTCGACGAGGACCAGCTCCAGCGGGGCCACGGCGAGGGCGTCCCGCAGCGGCTGGGCGTTCTTGAACGTGACGGTCCCGGCGAAGGACATGTAGTAGCCGGCGGCCGCGCACTCGCGGGCCATGTCGGCGTCGCCGGAGTAGCAGTGGAAGACCGTCCGCTCGGGCGCGCCCTCCTCGCGCAGCACGCGCAGCACGTCCGCGTGGGCGTCGCGGTCGTGGATGACCAGCGCCTTGCCCTGCCGCTTGGCGATCTCGATGTGGGCGCGGAAGGAACGCTCCTGCGCCGCCATGCCCTCGGGCCCGGTGCGGAAGTAGTCCAGCCCGGTCTCGCCGACTGCCTTGACGTGGGCGAGCTGCGCGAGCGCCTCGATCTCGGCCAGCGCCTCGTCGAGCGCGGCCTCGCCGCCGCCCGCCCGGGCGCCCTGCCGCGACCAGCCGTCGGGGTCCCCGAGGACGATGCGGGGGGCCTCGTTCGGGTGCAGGGCCACCGCCGCGTGGACGTTCTCGTACGCGGCGGCGGTCTCGGCGGCCCAGCGGGACCCCTTCACGTCGCAGCCCACCTGCACGACGGTGGTCACCCCGACGGAGGCGGCCTTGGCGAGGCCCTCCTCGACGGTGCCGGACTGCATGTCCAGGTGGGTGTGCGAATCCGCCACCGCCACGCGGAGAGGTTCCGGCAGCGGCGGCGGGGTGTCCCGGTCGTTCCGGGCGTCCCGGTCGTTCCGGGCGTCCCGGTCGTTGCGGGTGTCCTTGGCGGAGGCGGAGGCGGAGGGGCTGGCAGGGCTCATGCGGCCGATCTTATGACCGGCGCAGTTTCCGCAGCAGGCGGGCGAGCGGTCCGCGGCGCTCCTGCTCCGCGTCCAGCTCCGTGTCCACGGGCACGGGTCCGGGGCCCTCGTGCGGCGGCTTGTGGCGCGCCTTCGCGGCGCGCGGCTCGTTCGCCCCGGCCGGCACCGGGCCGGCGATCCCGGGTGCGATGCGGTGGTGCCAGAGCTTGTCGATCGTGCCCAGTACGGACGAGACCTGCCCCGCGCGCATGATCCGCACCACGTGGCCGCCGCAGTTCTGGCAGGTCGGGTTGGACAGCGGGGAGGGCACCCGCTCGCCCTCGACCCTGTACAGGATGAAGGGCTGGCCCCTGCCGTCGGTGTGGTGCTCGATCTGGTAGCCCTGCTCCCAGGCGAATCCGCACCTCATGCACGCGAAGGAGTAGGCCTCGTGCACGATCCGCACGCCGGGGGCCACGGGCGGGGACGCCGGCGTGGGCGCGGGTGCGGGGGCGGGTATCGAGGTGTCTGCGATCTCACTCATGCCAGCTCCTCTTGTTCCACTGTGCCAATGCCAGTGGACGCCTCTTCGGGCAGGAGCGCATCAGGCCATGTCCAGTGTTGGACGGCCCTTGGGCCACTCATGCCCAAAGCGCGCGGTGCGCGGTCTGAGCTTTGCTTTTCAGATTAGCTCTTTACCTTCTCACTGCATGTTTCCGGCCGCATTCTTTGCCGCGACGACCGCGTCGAAGACCTCCCGCTTGGGTACGCCGGCCTCGGCTGCGACCGCCGCAATGGCTTCTTTCCGCCGCTCGCCCGCCTCCTCGCGCACCCGCACCCGACGCACCAGCTCCTCGGCGTCGACGTCGCCGGGGCCGGCGGCGGGCGCGCCCTCCACCACAATGGTGATCTCCCCGCGCACGCCCTCGGCGGCCCAGGCCGCCAGCTCGCCGAGACCGCCCCGCTTCACCTCCTCGTACGTCTTGGTCAGCTCGCGGCAGACGGCGGCCCGCCGGTCGGGACCGAACACCTCGGCCATGGCGGCCAGGGTGTCGTCGAGCCGGTGCGGGGCCTCGAAGTAGACGAGCGTGCGGCGCTCGCCCTCGACCTCGCGCAGCCGGCCGAGGCGTTCGCCGGCCTTGCGCGGCAGGAAGCCCTCGAAACAGAACCGGTCGACGGGCAGCCCGGACAGGGCGAGCGCGGTGAGCACGGCCGACGGCCCCGGCACGGCGGTGACCCGGACGTCCTGCTCCACGGCGGCGGCGACCAGCCGGTACCCGGGGTCGGAGACGGACGGCATGCCGGCGTCGGTGACCAGCAGCACCCGCTTGCCCTCCCGCAGCGCCTCCACCAGCTCGGGGGTGCGCGCCGACTCGTTGCCCTCGAAGTACGACACGACGCGCCCGGAGGTGTGCACGCCGAGCCCCTGGGTCAGCCGGCGCAGCCGCCGGGTGTCCTCGGCGGCGACCACGTCGGCCCGCTCCAGCTCGGCCGCGAGCCGGGGCGGGGCGTCGGCCAGGTCGCCGATCGGGGTGCCGGCGAGCACGAGCACGCCCGCCCCCGAGTCGGAGCCGCGGCCGGGGGCCCGGGAGGCGTCGGTGCGTGCGGGATGTGCGGGGGTTTCGGAGCCGATGGGCTGGTCAGTCGTCACCCGTCCATCCTCTCAGCCGGGCCGGCCGCCCCCGCCCGTGCCGCCCGGTGCGGGCACCGGCCGTCTGCGGCACTGGGGTTCGCACAGCCGCGTTCCCTACGATGACCCGGTGACCAGTACCGCGACGCCGCCGCCCAACCCTGCGGGGGCCCCGCCCGCCCCGGTCGCGGGGCGCGAAGAAGAGCCGTCCACCTGGCTGCGCCGCCTGCGCGGCTTCGGCTACGCGCCGCCCGCCGGCGCGCGGCGGCCGGATGTCCGCGCCCGCCTGGTGCCTCCGTACGCCCGGCCCTCCGCGCAGCTGTGGGCGGCGCTCGGGATCCCCGCCGCGGCGGCGGACACCTGGCAGCGCGTCATGGCGTGGGTCGGGCCGGTGCTGGTGGCGCTGGTCGCCGGGGTGCTGCGGTTCGTGAACCTGGGCGGCCCGAAGGCGGTGATATTCGACGAGACGTACTACGCCAAGGACGCCTGGGCCACGATCCGGCAGGGCTACGAGGCGAGCTGGCCCAAGGACATCGACAAGTCGATCCTCGCCAACCCCGACGGGGTCGCCCTGCCGGCGGATCCCGGATACGTGGTGCACCCGCCGGTCGGCAAGTGGGTCATCGGGCTCGGCGAGTGGATGTTCGGCTTCACCCCGTTCGGATGGCGGTTCATGACCGCCGTGCTCGGCACCCTGTCGGTGCTGATGCTGTGCCGGATCGGGCGCCGGCTGTTCCGTTCCACCTTCCTCGGCTGCCTGGCGGGCACGCTGCTGGCGGTGGACGGCCTGCACCTGGTGATGAGCCGCGCCGCCCTGCTCGACCTGGTGCTGATGTTCTTCGTGCTGGCCGCCTTCGGAGCGCTGCTGATCGACCGGGACCGGGCGCGGGCCAGACTCGCGGCCGCCCTGCCCGTGGACGACGAGGGCCGCAGCAGGCCGGACGCGGCCGTCGCCGAGACGCTGCGGCTGGGCTGGCGCCCCTACCGGATCCTGGCCGGCGTCTGCCTCGGCCTGGCCTTCGGCACCAAGTGGAACGGCCTGATCGCGCTCGCCTTCTTCGGTGTGCTCACGGTGCTGTGGGACGCGGCCGCGCGCCGCACCGCGGGAGCCGGGGCCCCGTACGCGGCGATGCTGCGCCGGGACGCGCTGCCGGCGTTCGTCTCCACCGTCCCGGTCGCGATCACGGTGTACGTCGCTTCCTGGACGGGCTGGATCCTCAGCCCGGACGACGGCAAGGGCGGGTACTTCCGCGACTGGGCCGCCAAGCAGGACCAGGGCAGCGCCCTGTCCTTCCTGCCGGAATGGCTGCGCAGCCTGTGGCACTACGAGACGGAGGTCTACAAGTTCCACGTGGGTCTGACGTCGGGGCACACCTACGAGTCGAACCCGTGGAGCTGGCTCGTCCTGGGCCGCCCGGTCTCGTACTTCTACGAGTCCCCCGACCCCGGCACGGACGGCTGCCCGGCGACGGAAGCCGGCAAGTGCGCCCGCGAGGTGCTGGCCCTGGGCACGCCGCTGCTGTGGTGGGCCGGCTGTTTCGCGCTGCTGTACGTGCTGTGGCGGTGGTTCTTCCGCCGCGACTGGCGGGCGGGTGCGATCGCGTGCGCGCTGGGCGCGGGCCTGCTGCCCTGGTTCAACTACCAGGAGCGGACCATCTTCTTCTTCTACGCGGTGGTCTTCGTCCCGTACCTGTGCCTGGCGGTGGCGATGACGGTCGGGGCGCTGCTGGGCCCGGCGGGCTCCTCGGAGCGCAGGCGCGCGCTGGGCGCGATCGCGGCGGGCGTGCTGGTGCTGCTGATCGTCTGGAACTTCATCTACTTCTGGCCGGTGTACACGGGCGAGACGATCCCGATGGACTCCTGGCGCAGCCGCATGTGGCTGGACACCTGGGTCTAGCGGTCTGGTGCGACCGTGCCGGTCGCAGCCCTTCTTCGTCGAGGGCTGCGACCGGCACGGTCGTTCCGTTTGGCGGCAGGGAAGCGCACCCGGAAGGGCCTGGGGTGGTCCGACGGTCGGGCGCTGCGCCGGCAGGACGAGCGAGGTCGATCGATGGTCGGTGGGGCGCGTGCCTCCGCGCGCAGGGGCTTTCGGAATATCACCCTCCAGTAACAAGGTGTGCACGGCATCCCTACGCCGCGTAAGGTCCGTACCGAGGGGTCTTTGAACGCGTTCAGGGACCCGGGGGATCCGACGGGGAGGACGTGACGTGAACGGGGCGGCGAAGGGGGCCATCATCGGCGGGGTGTTCCTCGCGATGCTGGGCGGGGCCGGGTACGGGGCCTACACACTGGTGAGCGACGCCGGCAGCGGCAGCGGCAGCGGCGGCGGCAAGGACGCCGCCATCCGGTCCGCGAAGGGCGGTGGCCCGATCACCGATCAGGAGGCCGCCGGCACCGCCAAGGCCTTCCTCGACGCCTGGGCCGCCGGGGACGCGGCCGCCGCGGCCCGGCTGACCAACAACCAGCAGGCGGCCCAGACCGCCGTCGCCGACTACCGGGCCCAGGCCCACGTGGCCAAGGCCGTCATCACCCCGGGCACCGCGACCGGGGCCACCGTCCCGTTCACCGTCACCGCCGAGATCACCTACGAGGGCGCGAGCAAACCGCTCGCCTACGACTCCAAGTTGACCGTCGTCCGCGGGTTGACCAGCGGCAAACCCCTCGTCGACTGGCAGCCCTCGGTCATCCACCCGCAGCTCGGCAAGGACGAGAGACTGCGCGCAGGCGCCCCCGCCACGCCGCCGGTCAAGGCCGTCGACCGCAACGGCGAGGAGCTCACCGCCGAGAAGTACCCCTCGCTGCGCCCGGTCCTGGACCAGCTGCGGCAGACCTACGGCGCCAAGGCCGGCGGCCGGGCCGGGGCCGAGCTGTGGATCGAGCCGGCCACGCAGGACGCGCCGAAGCGCACCCTGCTGACCCTGGCCGAGGGCGAGCCCGGCATGCTGAAGACCACGCTCGACGCGCGGATCCAGGCCGCTGCCGAGCAGGCCGTCGCCCGGTTCCCCGAAGCCTCGGTGGCCGCCGTCAAGCCGAGCAGCGGACACATCCTGGCCATCGCCAACCACCGCAAGGACGGCTTCAACGCGGCCATGGAGGGCGCCCGGGCCCCCGGCTCCACCATGAAGATCGTCACGGCGGCGATGCTCATCGACCGCGGCAAGGCGGGGGCGAACCAGCCGGCGGAGTGCACCAAGGAGGCGTCCTGGGGCGGCCGCTCCTTCCACAACCTGAAGAACTTCGACCTGCCCGCCGACGCCACCTTCGCCACCGGTTTCGCCCGCTCCTGCAACACCTCCTTCATCAAGCGGATCGACGACGTCCGCGACGACGCCGCACTGTCGAAGGAAGCCCGCGAGGTCTTCGGCATCGGACTCGACTGGAAGACCGGCGTCCGTTCCGTCGACGGCAAGGTCCCCGCGGCGACCGGCGCGGCAGCCGCCGCGGCCTACATCGGGCAGGGACAGATCACCATGAACCCGCTCAACGTCGCCTCCATCACGGCCACCGCCCGCACCGGCCGGTTCAACCAGCCGGTGATCGTCGCACCGGACCTCGACGGCCGCCCGATCGCACGCGCCGAGCGCCGCATGCAGCCCGCGGTCGCCCAGCAGGTGGTGGGGATGATGAAGATGACCGCCTCCAGTGGCACCGCCGCCGAGGTGATGGGCACCGTCCGCGGCTCCGACAAGGGCGCGAAGACCGGCTCGGCCGAGGTCGACGGCGCGGGCAGCCCCGACAGCTGGTTCACCGGCTTCAACGGCGACGTGGCCGCGGCCGCGATGGTCGAGGGCGGCGGCCACGGCGGCGATGCGGCCGGCCCCGTCGTCGCGGCCGTCCTCAACTCCTGAACCACCCGGTACCCAGACCGGAAATGAGTACCAGCGCTCTGGTCCCGGGCCCCGGGCGCGCGGGAGCGTACCGGCATGGACATGAGTGCACGGGACCTGGCCGAGGCGACCCCCGCGACGCGGGACCGGTACGTCGACCTCCTGCGCGTCGCCTCGCTGGCCACCGTCGTGCTCGGGCACTGGCTGATGGCCGCGGTGAGCGGCGACGGGATAGGGAACCTGCTCGCCCTCGTCCCCGGGCTCCAGATGCTGACGTGGGCGCTGCAGATCATGCCGGTGTTCTTCTTCGTCGGCGGGTTCTCGCACGCCCTGTCGTACCGCTCGCTGGAGCGGAAGGCCGGCGGCCGGGGCGTCTACGCCGCCTTCCTGCGGGCGCGGCTGCGGCGGCTGCTGCGCCCCACGCTCGTCTTCGTCCTCGTCTGGACCGCGGCCGCGCTCGCCGTCCAGGCCGCCGGACGCGGGGACGGCCGGCTCTCCGGGGCCGCCCTCAGGCTGGTCACCCAGCCGCTGTGGTTCATCGGCATCTACCTCGCCATGGTGGCCCTCACCCCGCCCCTGCTCGGGCTGCACCGGCGCTGGGGCTGGGGAGCCTTCGCCGCGCTCGCCGGGGCCGCCGCAGCCGTCGACCTGCTCCGGTTCGCGGCCGGGGTGCCCTACGTGGAGTTCCTGAACTTCGCCTTCGTCTGGCTCGCCGTGCACCAGCTCGGCTTCCTGCGCGCCGACGGCCGCATCACCCCCACCGGCCGCACCCGCCTCCTGCGTCCCACCGTCCTCGCCGCCGCCGGACTGGCGGGGGCCGCGCTGCTCGTCGCCTACGGGCCGTACCCGCTCTCCATGGTCGGGATGCCCGGCGAAAAGGTGTCCAACATGGCGCCGCCCACCCTCGCCCTGCTCTGCCACGGGCTGTGGCTCGTCGGTGCCGTCGAGCTGCTCGGGGCACCCGCTGCGCGGCTGCTGGCCCGGCCCCGCGTCTGGCGGGGCGTGGTCGCCGCCAACGGGATCGCCATGACCGCCTTCCTGTGGCACCTCACCGCCATGCTCGCCGTGTACGCCGCCCAGCTCGCCCTCGGCATGCGGCTGCCCGAGCCCGCCTCCGCCGCCTGGTGGGCCCAGGTGCCCGTACGGCTCCTGCTCGCCGCGGCGCTGACCGGGCTGCTCGTCGCCGCCTTCCGCCGCTTCGAAGCCCCGACCCCGACCCCGACCCCGGCACCCGCGGCCGCCCCCGCCGCCGGCGGACCCGCCCCCGCCGCCGGCTCCTCGCCGCGGGCCGCCGCCGGCATCACCCTGTGCCTGCTGGGCATCCTCGGCCTGTCCATGACCGGCCTCGGCGGCCTCTTCGAGGGCCACTCCGCCACCCTCGTCGCACTGCCCGTCACGGCCCCCGCCGCCATTGCCATGGCACTCGGCGGCTGGTACCTGGTGGAACGCTCCGCCCCGTCCCGGAGGGTTAGGCTGAGGGGCTGATCCACACCCTCCCCCGGACCCCCGTCCGGGGGTACCCCACCTGGAGCGCGTCTGATGGCCGTCAATCTGGTCAATGTCGAGGCAGTCAGCAAGGTGTACGGCACCCGTACCCTGCTCGACGGCATCTCCCTCGGCGTGTCCGAGGGGGACCGGATCGGTGTCGTGGGCCGCAACGGCGACGGCAAGACCACGCTGATCCGCATGCTGGCCCGCCTGGAGGAGCCCGACGCCGGGCGGGTCACCCAGAGCGGCGCCCTGCGCATGGGCGTCCTCACCCAGCACGACTCGCTCGACCCCGCCGCGACGATCCGCCACGAGATCATCAAGGACATGGCCGACCACGAGTGGGCCGGCAACGCGAAGATCCGCGACGTCCTGACCGGCCTGTTCGGCAGCCTGGACCTGCCCGGCTTCGACCGCGGCCTGGACACCGTCATCGGCCCGCTCTCCGGTGGCGAGCGCCGCCGCATCGCCCTCGCCAAGCTGCTCATCGAGGACCAGGACCTCATCGTCCTCGACGAGCCCACCAACCACCTCGACGTCGAGGGCATCTCCTGGCTGGCCCAGCACCTCCAGCAGCGCCGCTCCTCCCTCGTCTGCGTCACCCACGACCGCTGGTTCCTCGACCAGGTCTGCACGCGCATGTGGGACGTCCAGCGCGGCAGCGTCTACGAGTACGAGGGCGGCTACAGCGACTACGTCTTCGCCCGCGCCGAGCGGGAGCGGATCGCCGCCACCGAGGAGGTCAAGCGGCAGAACCTGATGCGCAAGGAGCTGGCCTGGCTGCGCCGCGGCGCCCCCGCCCGCACCTCCAAGCCGCGCTACCGCATCGAGGCCGCGAACGCCCTCATCGCGGACGTGCCGCCGCCGCGCGACACCTCCGAGCTGATGCGGTTCGCCAACGCCCGCCTCGGCAAGACCGTGTTCGACCTGGAGGACGTGACCGTCCAGGCCGGCCCGAAGACCCTGCTCAAGCACCTCACCTGGCACCTCGGCCCCGGCGACCGCATCGGCCTCGTCGGCGTCAACGGCGCCGGCAAGACCTCACTGCTGCGCGCCCTCGCCGAGGCGGCCCGCACCCAGGGCGAGGTCCAGCCCGCCGCCGGCACCGTCACCGTCGGCAAGACGGTCAAGCTGGCGTACCTCTCCCAGGAGGTCGGCGAACTCGACCCGTCCCTGCGGGTCCTGGAGGCCGTCCAGCGCGTCCGCGACCGCGTCGACCTCGGCAAGGGCCGCGAGATGACCGCCGGTCAGCTGTGCGAGCAGTTCGGCTTCACCAAGGAGAAGCAGTGGACGCCGGTCGGCGACCTCTCCGGTGGTGAGCGCCGCCGCCTGCAGATCCTGCGGCTGCTGATGGACGAGCCGAACGTGCTCTTCCTCGACGAGCCCACCAACGACCTGGACATCGAGACCCTCACGCAGCTGGAGGACCTCCTCGACGGCTGGCCCGGCTCGATGATCGTGATCTCGCACGACCGGTTCTTCATCGAGCGCACCACCGACACGGTGATGGCGCTGCTCGGCGACACGACCCTGCGGATGCTGCCGCGCGGTCTCGACGAGTACCTGGAGCGCCGCCAGAAGATGATCGAGGCGGCCGCCCCCGCGCCCGCCCCGGTCGCGCCGAAGTCGACCTCCGCGGGCGACGCCCGCGCCGCGAAGAAGGAACTGCAGCGCATCGAGCGGCAGCTCAACAAGATGGCCGACCGCGAGACCAACCTGCACGCCCAGATCGCCGAGAACGCCACGGACTTCGCGAAGGTGGCCAAGCTCGATGCGGAGCTGCGCGAACTCATGGCGGAGCGGGACGAGTTGGAGATGCGCTGGCTGGAGCTGGCCGAGGAGGCCTGACGGTTCGCAGGCGCAGCGGCCAACCGGCCCGATAACGACGCTGTCACAGGCCGGTCCGCCCTTGGGAACAGGGGTGCGACCGGTCCGGCGTCCTCCCGGCAGCAGTGGTAGAAAGGTGATCTCCCCGCACCCCACACCCGACGCCCGAAGGTACGCGCTGATGACCGAGCAGCCCCAGCCGCCGAACCAGCCGCCTGCACCGGACGGTTACGGGCACCTCCCGGGCCCGCCGCAGCCCTCGTACGGCACGCCCCCGCAAGGCCCCAACCCGTACGCCCAGTCGCAGCCCCCCACCACGCCCATGGGGCAGCCCGCGTACTCCTTCCCGTCGCCGTCCGGCGCGCCCCAGGGTCCGGGCACCGCGCCCGGCCGCCGACGCACCACCGTCATCGCCGCGGCCGCGGCCGCCGGCGCGCTCCTCCTCGGCATTGGCGGGTACGCCCTCCTCGCGGGCGGCGAGGAGAAGGGCCAGGCCGCGCCGGCCGCCCAGAGTTCCCCGCCCGCCGACCCCAAGCCCTCCGCCACCCCCGACAAGGGCGACGGCAGCGGCAACGGCTCCGAGGCCGCCGAGGACCTCAACGCCGGGCGCAAGCAGGGCGAGGACAAGGTCCTCTGGCTCAAGACCGCCAAGGTCGACGGCCCGGGCTCGGGCGTCATGGCCAAGGGCCAGTGGATCGTCGGTGACACCGTCGTCAAGAGCGTGTGGAAGAACATCACCGCCTACGGGGCCGCCGACGGCAAGGAGAAGTGGACCCTCGCCTTCCCCACCCCGATCTGCTCCGTCACCCCGCAGGCCACCGCCGACGGCAAGACCGTCGTCCTGTACAAGGACATCGAGTCCGAGAACGCCGTCTGCAACCAGATGCGGCTCGTCGACCTGAAGACGGGCAAGGAGGGCTGGTCGAAGGAGGTCCCCAAGGAGGAGGCCTTCGACCTCATGACCAGCCCCACCCTCGGGCTGACCGGCGACACCGTCATCGTCAACCGCACCCCCACCGCCAGCGCCTTCAAGATCAGCACCGGCGACAAACTGTTCGGCAGCGCGTCCGCCGAGGGCTGCAAGCCCGACGCGTACGTCGGCCACAACAACAAGTTGATCGCGACCGCCGTGTGCCGCGACCAGGACAGGAAGCGCGAGGTCTCGGGCGTCGACCCGGTCACCGGCAAGAAGGCCTGGACCTACCACCTCCCCGTCGGCTACGCGGTCACCAGCGTCTACTCGCTCGACCCGGTCGTCCTCGACATCGGCAACGAGCAGAAGACCGAGCGCTCCATCGTGGTCCTCGGACCCGACGGGAAGCAGCGCGCCACCGTGAGCGGCGAGGGCAAGTTCGCCACCGAGTGCGACCCCGGGCTCCTCAGGTCCATCGAGGTCTGCCGCAGCACCGTCGTCGACGGCGGCACCCTCTACATGCCGACCAGCACGGACAGCGGCAAGGCCAACGAGATCGTCGCCTTCGACCTGGGCACCGGCAAGGCCAAGTGGCGCACCCCGGCCGGGGAGAACCGCACCCTCACCCCGATCAAGGCCGAGAACGGGCAGCTGATCGCCTACCGGTCGGCCGAGGTCGACAAGGGCGGCGAAGTCGTGGCGTTCCCGGCCACCGGGGGCACGCCCACCGCCCTGCTGCGCCACCCCTCCGGCGCCGCCGCCCCGATCGAGAGCTCCTTCTACGGCCAGAACATCGACTACGTGGGCGGCCGCTTCTACATCTCCGTCCTCACCCTGCGAGCCCAGGGCACGGAAGAGAAGCTCCTGATGGTCTTCGGCAAGTGAACGAGTCCACCGAGCCGCCCACCGAGAGGCAGTAGCAATCCATGAGTACCCCGCCGCCCCCTCATCAGCCGCCCGCCGGCGGCTTCGGCGCGCCGCAGGATCCCCCGCCCGGCGGCTTCGGCGCGCCGCCCGCGCCCGCCGCCCCGCCCGTCCCGCCGCAGCAGCAGCCCCCGGCCGCCGCCCCGCAGCCGCCGGTGGACCCCCGGCAGCCGGCCGCCGCGCCGCCGGCCGGGCCGCCCGCCATGCCGCCGACCGTGCCCGCCGGCGGGCACGCCGTCCCGCCGCAGGCACAGCCCGGGCAGCCCGCGTACGGATACCCCCAGCAGGGCTACGGCTACCCGCAGCAGGGACCCGCCGCCCCGAACCCGTACAGCGCCCCCACGGCGCCCATGCAGGCGGCCCAGCCGCAGCCGGGCCCCTCCGGCGCGGGCGGCGGCGGGGAGAAGCGCACCCAGATGATGATCATCGGTGCGGCGGCGCTCGCCGTCGTCCTGATCGTCGCCGGCGGCCTCTGGTACGTCTCCGACAGCAGCGACGGCGACGAGCCCCAGGGCACCCCCACGGCCGGTGCGAGCAAGGCCCCGGGCGGCGTGCCCGGCTCGGAGAAGGTGCCCGCCAACACCAAGTCCCGGCCGCTGTACAACCACCCGAGCCCGGCACCGGAGGAGATCACCACCGTCCCCGGTTCCTGGCTCGTCGACTCCGTCTACGTCAAGACCGACCTGTCCAAGGTGGTCGGCTACAACCTGGTCGACGGCGGCAAGAAGTGGGAACTGCCGTTCCCCGGCGAGATCTGCAGTGCGACCAAGCACATCAGCGACAACAAGACGGCCGTGGTGTTCAAAGCGGTCGCGGCCACCCCCGAGAACAAGTACCCGCAGTGCACCGAGGTCGGCGTCATCGACCTGACCGCCGGCAAGCTCGTCTGGTCCGGCAACGCCAAGGGCAGCGCCACCGGTGACAAGCCCGCCCCGCTCAGCGAGGTCACCATCAGCGGCCAGACGGTCGCCGCAGCCGGCAGCAGGGGCGGCGCCGCCTGGAACCTCGCCGACGGCAAGGCGCTGTGGATGCCCAAGGCCGACCCCGACGGCTGCCGCGACGCCGGCTACGCGGGCGGCGAGGCCCTCGCGGTCATCCGCACGTGCAGCGGCTCCAAGCAGAGCGTGTACGCGCAGAGCCTGGACCCGGCCACCGGCGCGCCCACGGCCTCGTACAAGCTCTCCGAGGGCATCGACTCGGCCTCGATCGTCTCCACCAAGCCGCTGGTCGTCGCCGCGGACGTCGGCAACACCGCCAAGAACGGCACCGGCGTCAGCGACCTGTTCGTCGTCGACCCCAAGGGCGAGCTGAAGGCGCGCATCTCGCTCGCCTCCGGAAACTTCGGCGGCAAGTGCCGCAGCTCCGAGGTCGAGAAGTGCAGCAGCATCGTGGTCGGCAACGGCAAGGTCTACGTGCCCTCGGCCGAGCACCAGGGCAAGGACTCCTCCTCCCTCGCCCGCACCAACGAGCTGCTCTCCTTCGACCTGGAGACCGGCAAGCAGACCAGCGACCGCGCCGACGCCGGCGAGCGGTACACCATGTTCCCGCTCCGCATGGACGGGTCGAACATCATCGCCTACAAGGTGCCCCCGTACGACAAGGGCGGCCAGATCGTCTCCATCGACGGCACGACGATGAAGGAGACCCTCCTGATGGAGAACCCGTCGGAGAAGGCGAGCCGGAGCGCCGAGACCGCCTTCTCGCCCGACTACTCCGAGTTCCGCTACCACAACGGCAAGCTCTTCATCTCCCGCACGAACGTGAAGAAGCCGTACTCCGGCCAGCAGGATCCGGAATACCTCTTCGTGTCCTTCAGCGCCAGCTGATCCCCGGCCGTATCCACGGTCACCAGGAGCCCCCGGAAGGTCCGCCTTCCGGGGGCTTCTGTGCCGTATCCGCCGCACGCCGTCGAACAAGCGTGTAGCTTGCCGGGGCAGAAGGGGAGAGGGTGGGGGCCCAATGGGCGTACGGGTCATGGTGGTCGACGAGCACCGGCTGCTGGCCGAGGCGCTCGCCTCGGCCCTGAAACTGCGCGGACACCGGGTGCTGGCCGCGGCCGCACCGGCCTCGGGCGCCGCCGACCTGGTGATCAGCCGCGCGCCGGAGGTCTGCCTCCTGGGCACGGCCACCCCCGCCGAGCCGGGGGTCTTCGAGCCCGTGGTCCGCATCAGACGGGAGCGCCCGCAGACCGCGGTCGTGGTCCTCGGCCCGGTGCCGAGCCCGCGCGGGATCGCCGCCGCCTTCGCCGCCGGCGCCTGCGGGTACGTACGCCAGGACGAGCGGATCGAGGGCGTCGAGCGGGC
Organism: Streptomyces sp. NPDC127106; assembly: GCF_042677605.1. Taxonomy (NCBI): domain Bacteria; kingdom Bacillati; phylum Actinomycetota; class Actinomycetes; order Kitasatosporales; family Streptomycetaceae; genus Streptomyces; species Streptomyces sp. NPDC127106. The sequence goes on from NZ_JBHXTC010000085.1 coordinate 15,006, forward strand.
GCTGGCCAAGGCGCGGGCGGGGGAGGCCGCGATCTCCCCGCAGCTGTTGCAGGGGGCCTTCGCGGAGCTCCTCAATCCCGCGGCCGCGCCCGACGACGAGGGCAGCCGGCTGCTGCGTCTGCTCACCCCGCGCGAGGTGGAGGTGCTGGTCCGGGTCGCCGAGGGCGAGGACACCCGGCTCATCGCCGCGGGCATGGAGATCGCGCCGAGCACGGCCCGTACGCACGTGCAGCGGGTGCTGATGAAGCTCGGCGTCGGGTCACGGCTGGAGGCGGCCGCGCTGGCCGCCCGGACCGGTCTGCTGGAGCGGGCGGCGCTGCCGCGGACGGACGCCGATTTCCCCGGACGCCCGTAATCCGGTAAGCCAGTGACCGGCATGCGCACCGTTGCGCGTGCCTTCCCCTGCGAGAGGTAGATAGGCCAGTGAGCAAGACGCCGTCTTCTAAGTACATGGTCACCGGCGGCGCCGGATACGTGGGCAGCGTCGTCGCGGCGCACCTGCTGGAGGCCGGACACGAGGTCACCGTCCTCGACGACCTCTCCACGGGCTTCCGCGAGGGCGTCCCGGCCGGGGCGACGTTCATCGAGGGCCGCATCCAGGACGCCGAGCGGTACCTGGACCCCTCCTACGACGCCGTCCTGCACTTCGCGGCGTTCTCCCAGGTCGGCGAGTCCGTTGCGAACCCGGCCAAGTACTGGGACAACAACGTCGGCGGCACCCTCGCCCTGCTGGGCGCCATGCGCACGCACGGCGTGCGCAAGCTGGTGTTCTCCTCCACCGCCGCCACCTACGGCGAGCCCACCGAGAGCCTGCTGACGGAGGAGTCCGTCACCCGCCCCACCAACCCGTACGGCGCGTCCAAGCTGGCCGTGGACCACATGATCACCGGCGAGTGCGCCGCCCACGGCGTCGCGGCGGTGTCGCTGCGCTACTTCAACGTCGCCGGCGCGTACGGGCAGTACGGCGAACGCCACGACCCCGAGACGCACCTGATCCCGCTGGTGCTCCAGGTCGCCCTGGGCGAGCGGCAGTCGATCTCGGTGTTCGGCGAGGACTACCCGACCCAGGACGGCACCTGCGTGCGCGACTACATCCACGTCGCCGACCTGGCCGAGGCCCACCTCGCCGCCCTGGGCGCCGCCACCGAGGGCGAGCACCTGATCTGCAACCTGGGCAACGGCAGCGGCTTCTCGGTCCGCGAGGTCATCGAGACCGTCCGCAAGGTCACCGGCATGGACATCCCGGAGGTCGTCGCCCCGCGCCGGGCCGGAGACCCGGCCGTGCTCGTCGCCTCCGCCAAGGCCGCGCACGAGAAGCTCGGCTGGACCCCGTCCCGTCCCGACCTCGAGGGCATCATCGCCGACGCGTGGAACTTCACGCGCGCCCTGCGCGGCTGACCGCCGCGCCGCCCACGGCTTCCGTCGCGGGGCCCCCCCCCCCCCGGGGGGGGGGGGGGGGGGTGTGGGGGGGGGGGGCGCCCGGGCGCGTAGGCGAGCCCGC
>NZ_JBHXTC010000085.1:16516-19547 GCF_042677605.1 Streptomyces sp. NPDC127106
GTGAAACACCCCCGCCGGTGTGAAATCCCCGCGCGCGGGGGGGGCCCCCCCCCCTCCCCCCCCCCCCCCCCCGCCGCCCCCCCCCCCCCCGCGGGGGGGGGGGCGCGGTGCGTTCGGCGGGGCTCCCGCCGGGGGAGCGTGCCGCGTCCCGGGAGCGCCGCGGGCAGGCGCGGTGCGCGGGCGCCCGGCGTGCGCACGCCGGGTGAAATGCCCCCCGTGCATCTGCCCGGAGCACCTCCAGGGCCGGAAACGGCCTTACGGCCCTCGGAACCGTTGAATTCAGGCCATGCCGGGGGCTGTTCGGGGTGGCCCAACCGGAAAATCGCTCGGAAAAGTTCTGCTATTCGGCCAACCGCGAGCCGCCCCCCGCTCTACGCTGATGCGTGACACCGGTGGGGGCCGGTGTTGATTCAGGGGTCGAGACATGCCGGGTACGGCGTCCGGTCCGGGGTAATGCAGAGATGTCTCGGCGGCGGCCGCGACAGCTCCCATCACCCGGTGTGGGCGCCGTACCCGCAGTCGTCCGTCCCCGACCCTTGGGGGTTTTGTGGTTCGCATCCGAGTTCTCGTGGTCGACGACCACCGCATCTTCGCCGAGTCGCTGGCCGCTGCTCTCGCGGCCGAGCCCGACGTCGACGTGTCCGCGGCCGGCAGCGGCCCGGCCGCCCTGCGCTGCCTGGAACGTGCGGTGGCGGAGGGCCGCCGCTTCGACGTGTTGCTGGTCGACGCCGACCTCGGTGCCGTGGCCGGGTCGGTGCCCGCCCAGCGTGAGCCGGGGTCCGGCCCCCCGCCGCCCGGCTCGGACGGGATCGCGCTCGTCGCCGGCGTGCGGGCGGCCCATCCGGCGGTCCGCACCGTCGTCCTCGCCGAACGCGACGACCCGCGCCGGGCCGCGCACGCCCTCCAGGCGGGGGCCTCGGGCTGGGTGGCGAAGGACTGCTCGCTCTCGCGGCTGCTGGCCGTCATCCGGGGGGTCCTGCGCGAGGAGACGCACCTGCCGCCCGCTCTGCTCACTGGCGTCCTGCGGGAGTTGACCGCGGCGCGCAAGCACCGCAGCGACAGCGAACGGCTCGTGGAGTCCCTGACGCCGCGCGAGCACGAGGTGCTGCGCTGCATGGTGGCGGGGCTGGGCCGCAAGGACGTGGCGGCCCGGCTGTTCCTGTCCCCGCACACCGTCCGCACGCACATGCAGAACGTGCTGGGCAAGCTCGGGGTGCACTCCACGCTCGCGGCCGTGGCGCTGGCCCGGCGGGCGGGCGTACGACCGGCCGACCTATCCGGGGATGTTGTCGAACGGAGCGGTCAACTGGCGTAGCAGGGCGGCGAGGTCGGCGCGCTGGGCCTGGGAGAGCTGGGCCAGGATCGCCCGCTCCTGGGCCAGCAGCCCCGCGAGGGCCTCGTCGGCGCGGTCGCGGCCCTCGGGGGTCAGCCGGACCAGGACCCCGCGCCGGTCGCTGGGGTCGGGCAGCCGCTCGACGAGCCCCTTCTTGGCGAGCCGGTCGATGCGGTTGGTCATGGTGCCGGAGGTGACCAGAGTCTGCGTCAGCAGCTGGCCGGGGGAGAGCTGGTAGGGCGCGCCGGCGCGGCGCAGCGAGGTCAGGACGTCGAACTCCCACGGCTCCAGGCCGTGCTCGGAGAAGGCCAGCCTGCGGGCGCGGTCGAGGTGGCGGGCGAGCCTGCTCACGCGGCTCAGCACTTCCAGCGGTTCCACGTCGAGGTCAGGGCGTTCCCGCCGCCATGCCGCGACCAACCGGTCGACCTCGTCCTCCATGCCGATCAGTGTAAGGGGTCTGTCGATGTGAAGTCTCTTGAATGCGAGAGTCTCGGAGAGGTATATCTTGAAATCATGAATCTCGACATCGAGATATACTTTAGGCGGTTGCGGGCATGGAGGGGGCCGTAAGCGGCCCGCTTCCGACCCGCCCCGCCAGCAGGGAGGCTCGAACATGCATTCCGACGTGCACACCTCGACGCGGATCCCCACCGTCACCGCCCGCGCCGCACCCACCTGGGACCCCCAGCAATACCTCCGGCACGCGGGACACCGCACCCGGCCCTTCCTCGACCTCCTCAACCGCACGCCCGAACTCCCCTCCGAGCCCGCCCGCATCGCCGACCTCGGCTGCGGCCCCGGCAACGTCACGGCCCTCCTCGCGGAACGCTGGCCCCGGGCCCGCATCACCGGCTTCGACCTCTCCGCGGACATGCTCCACCGCGCCGACACCGAACACGCCGGACCCACCCCCGGCGGCGGCACCCTCGACTTCCGCCGCGCCGACCTCGCCGACTGGCTCCCCGACGAGCCCTACGACCTGATCGTCTCCAACGCCGCCCTCCAGTGGGTCCCCGGCCACGCCGGCTCCTTCGCCGCCTGGATCAACGGGCTGCGCCCCGGCGGCGCCTTCGCCTTCCAGGTCCCCGGCAACCATGCGGCCCCCAGCCACGCCCTCCTCGCCCGGCTCTGCGACAGCCCGCGCTGGCGCGACCGGCTCGCCGGCCACGGCTCCCGCTACACCCACGTCCTCGACGCCGCCGAATACCTCGAACGGCTCACCGAGCTCGGCTGCGCCGCCGATACCTGGGAGACCACCTACTTCCAGCTGCTGTCCGGTGACGACCCCGTCCTCGACTGGGTCAAGGGCACCGCCCTGCGCCCCGTCCTGACCGCCCTCGAAGACGACCCCCGAGCCGCCGACGCCTTCCTCTGCGAGTACCGCGACCTGCTGCGCACCGCCTACCCGCCCGGCCCGCGCGGCACCGTCTTCCCCTTCCGCCGCATCTTCGCCGTCGCCGTCAAGGAGAGCTGACGTGCTGACCGTGCTCACCGCACCCGACCACGTCCAGCCCGCCGTGCGGCCCGCCGCGGAGGACCGGCTCCGCGCCTTCCGTACCCACGTCCTGGGCGCGGCCGAGTTACCGCGACATACCGTCCTGGAGCCGCACCACCCGGACCCCGCCCCCTGACACCGGCCGGCCCCCCGGAGGTGAGGCGGCCCGGAAACGCGGCGGCGCCCCGCCACCGCAGCCGCGG
>NZ_JBHXTC010000086.1:0-19513 GCF_042677605.1 Streptomyces sp. NPDC127106
TCTGGGGCCGGCGGGGCCGCGGCGGCCGGGGGCGGCGCCCGCCGGGCGGGGGGGGGGTGGGGGGGGGCGCCGGCCGCCCCCCCCGCCCCCCACCCCCGTGGCATCCCGTCGTGGGCGTGGGCGCGCATTTCGTCCTGGTTTACATCACTCTGGGTGTGGTCAATAGCATCGGGAACTGCCCCATTGCCCCGCCCCCCGACAGGGAGTGCCAGGATGACCACCACACCCAGCCACCCCGACCCTCGAACCCCGACCGGCACGACGACCCCGTACGACGTCGGCCTGCCGCTGCTGCGCCTCGTGCTCGGCCTGATCATGGCCGTCCACGGCACCCAGAAGCTGTTCGGGTGGTTCGACGGCCCCGGGGTCACCAGCACCGCGGAGGCCTTCGAGGAGGTCGGCTACCCGGCCGGCGTGAGCATGGCCGTGATCGCCTCCCTCACCGAGATGCTCGGCGGACTGGGCCTGGTGTTCGGTCTGCTCACCCCGCTGGCCGGTGCCGCGATCGTCGGGGTCATGATCAACGCCATCTCGGTGAAGTGGGCCGGCGATGTGATGGGGCAGCAGGGCGTGGAGTACGAGGTCCTGATCACGGCTGCTGCGGCGACGCTGGCCCTCACCGGCCCCGGCCGCTTCGCGGCGGACCACTTCATCCCGGTGCTCCGCAACCACCGCGTGATCTATGGCGTCGCGGCCCTGGCGCTGGGCGTCGTACTGGCCTTCCTGATCCTGCTGCTCAAGGACTGACAGGGCCCCCGTCGCAGGGCCGGCGGCTGACGCAGCGCTCCGTTCGGGCCGAGTCGCGGCAACCCGGGTCTGCCCGCGGTCGAGGAGACCGGCGAGCCCCTCCGGGGGCGGAGGGCCGAGGGCGCCATTCGGATCACGGAAGGCGGCCCTTTGCGGTGAAATCCGTACGGCCGGCGATCGTGGCCGCTGTCGCGCGGGTACGGCGTCCCAGCAACGAACGACCGGCAGCCAGCGAGGAGATCAGTCATGTACGCAGCAGTGCGGCGCTACGAAGGGGTGACCGATCCGGCCGAGGCGGCACGCATCGTGCAGGAGGGGTTCGTGCCGCTCATGCGCCAGGTCCCCGGCTTCGTGGCCTACTACTGGATCGATGCCGGGGACGCGGTGATGGTCTCGACCAGCGTCTTCCAGGACGAGGCCGGTGCCGAGGAATCGATCTCGCGGGCGGCCGACTTCGTGCGGGACAACCTCGCGTCACTGCTCCCGAACCCTCCTCAGGTCATGGCCGGAAAGGTCGTGGCCGGCGCATAGCGGCCCAAGCCCGCAGCGCAGTCGGGGCGCGGCTCCTGGAGGGCACCGGGCCGCGCCGGTGACGCGGCCCGGGATCAGTCGGCGCGGCCGTAACGGGCATTCCCGGTCCAGATGCGTTCCAGTCGTACGCGGCCGCCGGGCCGGGGCGCGTGCCAGATCTTGTCGTGGCCGGCGTAAATGCCCACGTGGGCAATGGTCGAGCCGGCGGGAAAGAAGACCAGGTCTCCCGCAGCGCGCTGGTGGCGCGAAATGCGGTGCGTGCTCCGGTATTGCTGCTCGGCGGTACGCGGGAGTGTCCGTCCTGCCTTTCGGAAGGCGTAGAGCGTGAGACCCGAGCAGTCGAATTTCCTGGGCCCGCTGGCGCCGTAGGCGTAGGGGGCGCCCTCTTTGGAGGCGGCGATGGCGACGGCTTTGGCGCCGTACGGGGAGGCCGCCTCGGCGGGTGTGGCGGGGGCGGACACCGTGGCCAGACTGATTATGAACACAAAAGCGAAGGAGTGGGGAGCGCGTCGGGCGCTGCGAGGGTCCCGGCTCTTGGCGGGCTTGCGGTGGTCAGTGGTGGAGCAGGGCAATCGTGATCCCTTCCGCATTCAGGATATGGAAACGGCCGAGAAAGCCGCTCTTCAGTGATATGCGTACCGGCTCTCAACGACGGACCATTGTTCTCGGCGGCTGCGTTCCGGCGGTTTTCGGACACGCTGGGAAATATCTCGGTTGGGTAAAAAGGCCCGCGTAAATTCGGATGATGTGTACAGTCGGCTAAAAGCTGTCCGGAAAAGCTGTCCGGAAAGTTGTTCCGAAAAGCTGGACCGGATACGGCCGAGGCGGTCAGCCGGGGGAGCGGGACAGGTCTCAGGTCCGTTCGCTATCTGGCGGCCGCCCCTGCGCAGCACTTCCTAGCGGCGCCCGGTCACCACCAGGTTGCCGTCCGGGGTGCGCCGGGCGAGGTGGCCGGTGCGGAAGTAGCCGTCGGTGGTGAACGAGCGTGCGTTGTGGTCGGGCGCCCGGTAGTAGCCCCGCACGGTGTACGGCCCGCGGGCGAGGAGTTCCCCGGGCTCGCCGGCCTGCACGTCCTTGCCGTCGGCGTCGACGATGCGGAGCTCGTCGTCAGGGGAGAGCGGGTGGCCCTGGGTGCCCGGGACGGTTTCGGCCGGATCACCGGGCCGGGTGAGCATGAGCACCCCCTCGGGCATGCCGAAGACCTGCTGGAGGCGGCAGCCCAGTTCCCGGCCCAACCGTTCGGCGGTCGCCCGGTGCAAGGGTGCGCCGCCGACCTGCACGAGGCGCAGACTGCTCACGTCGGCCCGGACCGTGGGAAGTGCGTCGAGCCAGAGCCGGGCGGTCGTGGCTGACACCGGGGACGTGATGGTGACCCGTTCCCGCCCCATGGTCGGGAGGCATTCGGTGGGTTCGGGGAACTCGCCCAGAACGACGGTACCGCCGACGGAGAAGGTGCCGACGATGCCGGGGCAGCCGAAGGCGAAGTCCGACGCGGCGGGCAGCGCCACGAGGTACACGTCGTTCTCGGTGAGCGACACCAGTTCGGCGGCGGCCCGTGCCTGGTAGGCGTAGTCGTTGTGGGTGCGCGGAATGATCCCGGGCCGGGTGGTGGTGTCCCCGGAGAGCAGGAAGAACGCGACCTCATCGGCGCTGTGCGCGAGCGCCGGCCGGGCCGGCGCGTCGACGGAGCCCAGCGGGAAGTAGTGGCAGCCCGACCGGTCGGTCGTGACACCGCTGTCCGGCGGGTCGAGGGTGAACACCCGCCGGAGGAAGGGCCATCGGGCCGCGAGGTCCGCGGCCATCGCCGTGTGGTCGAAACCCCGGTACGCGGCAGGACCGACGTAGCCGACGGCCTGAGTGACCCGGGCGACGTGGGACAGCACGGGCGCACGGTGCGAGAGCGGGCACAGGACGGGGACCGCGCCGACACGCATCAGCGCGAACACGGTGCTGACGAACTCGGGAACGTTCGGCAGCTGGACGACGACGTGTTGCCCACGCCGGAGGCCGCGCAGGTGGAATCCGGCGGCCATGCGGTCCACGCGCCGGTTCAGGGCTGCGTACGTGATGCGGGTGTCGCCGTGCACGAGCGCGGTACGCGGCCCGAACTCCAGAGCCCAGCCGCGCAGCAGGTTGTCCAGCGTGTAGCCACGCCAGTGCCCGGCCGCCCAGTAGCGGTCGGCGAACTCCTCGGGCCAGGGGGTCCAGCCGTCATGCACGGATGTCATGCGCTTCCTTCTGCACCAGGAGGCGGCGGCCCCGCCACCCCTACCCTGGTGATCCAATGGCTCAACACCCCTCGTACGCAATGTGCTTTACCGACCACGGACCCTGAAGGGGATGAGCAGAACGTCCAATGAGGGCCCGCAGGCGCAGCGCCCCGGTACCGCTTCAGAGGGGCCGGACCGGATCCCGGCCGGTACGGCGGGGAGCCGTCCGGCGGCGGAGCACGACCGTGGCGGCGGTGACGGCCAGTGCCGTGGCGAGGAGGACCGTGCCGCCGAGGCGCAGGATCGCGTCGTAGGCCTCCTCGGGCGGCTGCTGCGGGGTCACGGCCGAGACGGCCGCCGCCGCGGCGGCCAGGGCGATCGCGCCCAGCGTGACCAGGAACGTCAGGAGTACGCCCGCCGCCTCTCCGGCCCTGGCGGGCGCGACGACCTGCTGGGTGGCCACGCCTGCGAAGGTGTAGCCGAGCCCCAGCCCGAGTCCGCACCAGGCGAACACCGGTACGTACAGCCACCAGGTCGTGACCTCGGTGAGTGCGCACAGCTCGTGCCCGCGACCGCACCCGCCAGTGCCATCACCGCGGTCGGCCCCATGTGCCGGCCCAGCCGCGCTCCGAGCGGCCCGCTGACGGCCACCATCAGCGCCGGGGCCAGGAACACCGTGCCCGCGAGCAGCGGTGAGAGCCCGCGTACGCCCTGGAGGGTGAGGGTGGCGAGCAGGACGGTGACGGCATAGGCCATGTTGGAGAGCGATCCCATCGCGGTGACCAGGACGTACGGCAGGTTCCGGAAGAGCCTCAGGTCGATCAGGGGGTGCCGGGTCAGCCGTTCCCGCACCAGGAACAGCCCGCCGCTCGCCGCGGCCGCGGCGAGGCAGCCGAGGGTGGGTGCGCTGCCCCAGCCCCAGGCGTCCCCGCGCTCCACGGCCAGGGTGAGCCCGGCCAGCCCGCACACGATCAATGCGCAGCCCGGCAGATCGAGCTCGCGGGGCGCGGACGGGGACCCGCCGCCGACGAACGGCCCCAGAGCGGTCCCGATGTTGGCGACGCCGAACACGGCACCCAGGGCCCGGGCGCGGCTCTGCTCGGGAAAGGTGTTGGTGATCACGGATACGGACACCGGGAACACGAACGCCGCGCCCACCCCCTGCACGATGCGGGAAGCGGGGTGTGACCGGCCGGAACCGCTTCCTCGGGGGTGACCGGCCCCGGCGCGGCGCCGTCGCCGAAGGGCCGGCCGCCCAGGACGGCGCGGTCGTGCGGCGCGAGCCAGTCCGCCGGGTCGGGGCCGGCCGGCACGATCCCCGTGGGGTTGATGTCGCTGTGCACCAGGTAGTAGTGCCGTTTGATGTGGTCGAAGTCGACGGTGTCGCCGAAGCCGGGTGTCTGGAACAGGTCCCGCGCGTACGCCCAGAGGACCGGCATCTCGGTCAGCTTCTGCCGGTTGCACTTGAAGTGGCCGTGGTAGACGGGGTCGAAGCGCACGAGCGTGGTGAACAGCCTGACGTCCGCCTCGGTGAGGGTGTCGCCGACGAGGTAGCGGGACCGTTCGAGCCGGTCGGAGAGCCAGTCGAGACGGGCGAACAGCCGGCCGTACGCCTCGGCGTACGCCTCCTGCGTGCCCGCGAACCCGGCTTCGTAGACGGCGTTGTTGACGTCCTGGTAGACGAGCGCGTTCACGGCGTCGATGGGCGCCCGCAGCGCGCGCGGGTAGAGTGCGGGTGCCCCGGGGCGGTGGTACCGCGTCCACTCCCGGGACATGTCGAGCGTGATCTGCGGGACGTCGTTGGTCACCACCTTCCCGCTCGCCACCTCCACGACGGCCGGCACGGTGATGCCCCGTTCGTACCCCGGGTCCCGCGCGAGATAGGCCTCCCGGAGCCGCTCGATGCCGAGGACCGGGTCGCGTCCGCCGGGGTCGAGGTCGAAGTTCCAGCTGCGCTCGTCGTGCACGGGCGCCGCGACGGCCATCGGGAGGGCCTGCTCCAGCCCGAGGAGTCGCCGCACGATCGCCGCCCGGCTCGCCCAGGGGCAGGCCCGGCTGATCACCAGCCGGTAGCGCCCGGGCTCCACCGGGTAGCCGTCGCGCCCGTCGGCCGTGATCCGCGTGGTGATGTAGCGGGTGTCACGCCCGTATCCCTTGCCGCGACTGACGTAGCTCACGCCCGGCGCCTACCCGCACCCGGCCCGGGGATGCGCTGCACGCCCCCGGGTGGGGCAGGGCGCCGTGGTGAGCGGGGAGGCGGGGGAGCTCCGCCCGCTCAGGTCCGATCGCGGGTTTCGTCGATCACGGGCAGGGCGGCCGGGACGCGGCGCCTGCGCAGGACGCTCGCGTACACGGCCAGACCCAGGGCGCCCACGCCCATCATGAGCAACCCGACGATGTCGAGGTTGACGCTGTCCATCCTCCAGTCGCTGGCGAACGTGATGATCGCTCCGACCAGGATCAGGGCGATGCAACCGCCTATGCCGCGCATGCGCGTGCCTCCTCGTACGCGATTGATGCCCAGGCCAGTGGGCTGAACGGCTTTCACATCGGCGCGTCTGCCCCCGAACGGCCCCGGAATGCACGCGACTTGCCGCACAGTGATCGGTCATCATCGGTCAGTGGTGCCGGGTCGTGTGGGCGAGGTCGACGCCGTCGAGCCCGCAGGCGGATTCACGCGGCCTTCCGGTTTGCCGGGCGGACCGGGCGCATCTGCGGCGCCGACGGCTGATCGCTGAGCATGCGTGACACGTTCTGCCATCACCCGACACCCATTTTGCATCGATATGATGCATTTTGTGATCAGGTCAAGACGACCGGGGCGTCGTCGCCCTCCCCGTGGCGGCCGGTGGGACGCAGCCCTGCTGTCACCGGTGATCGTTACCATCGTCATCACGGGCCTGGCGTTCTCCACACCCAGGGAGATCGCCTTCAGCCGCCTCCTGCCCGCCGCACCCGCTCTCGCCGCCGCGATGTGGCCCGTGCTCCCCACGATCCTGCTGGGGCTGTTCTGCCTCCTGGTCATGATCGGCTTGAGCTTCGCCTACACCGACCTGGGGACCCCCTACACGGCGGCTGCGATCATCGCGGTCACCTTGGCGGCCGCATACGCGAGCCATGTCCGACTCCAGCGGGAGGAGACGCTGCTCCACGTCCGGCTCGTCGCCGACGCGGCCCAGAAGGTACTCCTGCGCCCACTGCCGCGCCGCATCGAGGAAGTCGAGATCGAGTCGCTGTATCTGGCGGCCCAGGAGCAGGCACGGATCGGCGGGGACTTCTACGAAGCGGTCGACACGCCGTTCGGGGTCCGGCTGCTCATCGGTGACGTACGCGGCAAGGGCCTGGCCGCGGTGGGGGCGGCCTCAGCGGTGATCAGCTGCTTCAGGGAGGCGGTGCACGACGAGTCCGACCTGAGGGGCGTCGTCCATCGCCTGGAGGTCAGCATCTCCCGCCACAGCGCGGCGTTCCCCGCCCTGGACCTGCCCGAGCGCTTCGCGACCGCTCTCATCGCCGAGATCCCGCACGGCGGCGGCAGGGTCAGCATCCTGAACTGCGGGCACCCCCCGCCCCTGCTCGTGCGCAGCGGCGAGATCCGCGTCATGGAGCCCACCACCCCCTCTCCGCCCCTCAACCTCGCATCGCTCATCGGAGACCACTACTGCGTCGACACGTTCATCCTCGCGCCGGGCGACGAGCTGCTGCTCTACACGGACGGCGTCACGGAGACCAGGGGCCGCGACGGCGAGTTCTTCCCTCTGCCGGAGTGGATGCGTGAGCAGAGCCCGACACCGCCCCGCGAGCTGCTCGACCGGCTGCACCGGGCCCTGCTCCACTACAGCGGCGGAAGGCTCGAAGACGACATCGCGGTCCTCGCCGTTCGCTACGCGACCACCGAGGCCCGAGAGCGGCCCGCATAGGGGTCGGCGCGGCCCGGCCGGCTACCGCGACCGGACCTGCCGGACCACGACACCCAGCCGCGCCAGCGCGGCCGCGGTTCCGACGCCGACGGGAACGAGCGGCCAGAACACGGGGCGGTGCCCGAAAGCCGCGCATACGATCAGCACGAAGACGGCCGCCACGCCGACGAGGAGGCCGAACGCCCAGGGCCCCCACCGGTCCTGCCGTTCCAGCTGTGTCCGGCCGTCGCGACGGGCCAGGTACGCGGCGGCGCCCACGGCGACGCCGATCAGATACCCCATGATCAGCGGGTACAGGGCGAACAGCGGGATGTCCCACCCCCCGGGGTGCCAGCCGGGCCATACGTCACGCCCGTCGAGCTCGACGACCCGCCCGCGCCACAGGCTCGCCACGACCCGCTGTCCTTCCTGAAGGCCGCGTGCGGTGTCTTTCGACACGCCGTCCAACGTCTTCGGTTCGTCGCCGACGCGCAGTTCGATCGTGTACTCGGTGTGAACGAACCATTCCCTGCTGCCGCCGTCCTGGCCTCCGCCGTCTCTCCCGGACTCCGTGTGCGACGTCAGCTCCGAGACGGTGGCCTCGGCCGTGTGCAGCGACCCGTTCGACCTCGCGAGTGCGACGGCCATCTCCTGGTAGGTGCGCACGGCGAGCAGCATGATCAGGGCGGCCATGACGAGGCGGAACACCGCGCGCGCCATCCGGCGCAGCACCGTCATGGTCCGCCTCGTGCCCGGTCTCGGCGGCGACGTCACGTCCTCGGTCGGTTCCTCCATCAGGACCCCCTCGGCTTCGGTGCGGGGACCGACGAAGGCCGTCCCCCCGCCAGACCACACGCCGCACACGTGGCCGCGGTTGCGGGCCAGCCTCCCTGACACCGTCGCCCGCTGGGGTCGAGCCGTGTCCGTCCGAGCCCGATGTGGCATCATGGTGACATATGGACAACATGTTGTCGGATAATGGGAAGGTGGAACGCCGCGATGGCGGACGAGCTGGCCCTGCTCGTGGCCGACGTCTTCGAGGCCGCCGGCGCGCTGCGGCGTGCCGGTGAGGCCTTGGCGGCGGCGGAGGGGCAGACACAGGCACGCTGGCAGCTGATGAGCGCGGTCAGCGAGGAACCCCTGCCCGTGGCGCGGGCCGCCCGCCGGCTCGGCGTCGCCCGCCAGGGCGTCCAGCGCATCGCCAACGAGCTCGTGCGCGACGGCCTCGCGGAACTCCGGGACAATCCCGACCACCGCACCTCGCCCCTGCTGGCCCTGACTGCCACCGGGCAGCAGGCCCTGGAGGCGATCACCGCCCGCGCCCGGGCAGCGCACCGCACGATGGGGGACGGGCTGACGGGCGCCGACCTCGCGGCGGTACGCGAGCTGCTGCGCCGGGTGACCCGGCAGGCGGACCGGTGGACCGGGACCGACACCGCCGGGGCGAAGCCCCGCACCCGCACCCGGACCCGCCCCGGTCCGGCGACCGACGCCACCGGCGCACCAGGAGCGTGACCGTGAACGACGTGAACGGCATGAGCGGCATGAATGGCACGGACCAGGTGGCCGTCGTGGCCGAGACCCTCCGGGCGGCCCTCGCCGCGGCCCCCGACCCCGTACGGGCCGAGCAGCAGCGCGCCTACCTGCACAGCGACCTGCACCACCTCGGCCTCGGCATCCCCGACCTGCGGCGCCACGTCACGCGCCTGCGCCGCACGCTGGGGCCGGTGCCGGGCCCCTACGTGTGCTCCCTCGCCCGGGAGCTGTGGCGCGTGCCCGACGGTTCCGGCAAACCCGTGTTCGAGTACCGCCGGGCGGCCGTGGAAGTCCTGGTCCAGTACGCGGGCAGGGGCGCGCTCGACGCCGGTCACCTCCAGGACATCGAGGCCCTGCTGCGGGAGTGCCGGACCTGGGCGCTGGTCGATCCGCTGGCCGTTCACGGCGCCGGCGCGATCGCCCTCCGCGTGCCCGGGCCCGACGTCGGCGTCGTACTGGACCGGTGGATCGCGGACCCCGACTTCTGGCTCTGCCGCTCCGGGCTCCTGGCCATGCTGCCCGCGGTCCGCGCGGGCCGCCCCGACACCGGTCGACTCACCCGCTACGCGGACGCCCTCGTGGACGAGCGGGAGTTCTTCCTCCGCAAGGCCCTCGGCTGGGTGCTCCGCGAGACCTCCACCCGAGACCCGGACTTCGTCGTCGACTGGCTGGACCGGCACGGCCCGCGCGTCGCCCCGCTGACCCGCAAGGAGGCCCTCCGTCGCGTGGTGAAGAGCGGCGACGCACGCCCGCCGGGCCCGCCCCGCCGTCCGGCCTGACCTCGCTCCTTGGCCGTCGCGCCGGGCGGCGATCAATCCTCGGCGGTCAATCCCTGCGGCGGGCCCGAGGTCAGCACTCTGGTGGCGAAGTCCGCCAACTGCGCCCGCATCCGCTCTCGCGGCACGTGCTCCTGTTCGGCCAGGTGTTCTACGAGGTCGGCTCGGGTGGCGGCGAGCAAGGCGTGGGCCGTGAAGTCGCTGTCGGTCATGCCGGAGACCTGCTCCAGTACGGCCCGGAGCAGGCGGTGCCAGCGCCCGTAGTGCTCCGCCCGGTACGGGCTGCTGCTGCCGCCGCTTTCCTCCAGGGCCAGCGTGAGGCGCCGGTTGTCGAGTTTGAGGCACAGTACGGCGTCGAGGAGGGCGAGCACGCGCTCCTGCGGCGGGGTGGCCGGGCCCAGGGGTGGCGGGCCGGCTTCGACGGCCTCCCTGATCGGCTCGAGCCGCGCCTCGTACAGCGCGCGGAGCAGCCCAGTGCGATCGCCGAAGGCCCGGAAGAGCGTGCCCTTGCCCACGCCGGCCGCTGCTGCGACGTCAGCCATGGTGACGTCCTCGGGGCTGTCGCAGCGGGCGAAGAGGGCGTCGGCGGCTGCCAGGACGGCCTCCCGGTTGCGGGCGGCGTCCTTGCGGGGCTTTCGCTCGGGCATGCTGCTCCTTCGTTTGCAAAGCGGACCGCGGGTCCGTATTGTCGAACCGGACCCAGGGTCCGGATTCTATGAGCTGGAGGATACCCATGTCCGCACCGGCTTCTCCGGCGGCTCTGTACCGCCACAGCCTGCGACTGCTGCTCGACAAGAACATTCCCGCGTGGGTCGCCCTATGGGCCGAGGACGGCCTCATGGAGTTCCCCTTCGCCCCCGAGGGCTGGCCCGCGCGCCTGGAGGGGAAAGAGGCCATCGCCGCCTACATGCGCGACTACCCCGACCACATCGACCTGCACGACTTCCCCGCCCTGCGGATCCACCGGACCACCGACCCGGAGACCATCGTGGTCGAGATGCGCGGCGTCGGCCGCCTGGTGGAGACCGATGCTCCCTTCGACATGACCTACATCGCCGTCGTGACCGTTCGGGACGGGCGCATCGCCTCCTACCGCGACTACTGGAACCCCCTCGCCGTCCTCGCGACCGGCACCGACTTCACCAGGAGCAGCCGATGACCACGACCACCACCGGCAGTGCCACTTTGGTCATCGGTGCCACCGGTACCACCGGCAGCCGCACCGCCGCGCAACTGACCGCGGCCGGCCACCGCGTCAAAGCCGCCAGCCGGCGGGCCACCCCGGTTCCCGGCGCCGAGCCGGTCCCCTTCGACTGGTACGACCCCGCCACCCACGCAGCCGCCCTCGGCGGAGTCGACCGGGTGTACCTCATACCGCCCCTGGGCGACCCCGACCCCGCGGCGATCATGCTGCCGTTCCTCCACCAGGCCGGTACGGCCGGTGTGCGCCGCGCGGTGCTGTTGAGCTCCTCGGCCATCCCCGAGGGTGGTCCGGCGGTGGGAACGGTGCACCAGGCCCTTCCGGACGTGTTCGAACAGTGGGCGGTGCTGCGTCCCTCGTGGTTCATGCAGAACTTCACCGGCGCGCATGCGCACGCCGTCAGCATCCGTGAAGAAGGCGTCATCCGGACCGCCACCGGGAGCGGCCGGGTCGGCTTCGTCGACGCCGAGGACATCGCGGCCGTCGCCGTCCGTGCGCTGACCGACGAGCAGGCCCCCGACACCGATCTCGTCCTCACCGGACCGCAGGCGCTCAGCTACGACGACGTCGCCGCCATCGTCACCGAGGTCACCGGTCGGACCGTGGTGCACGGCCGCCTGTCCTACGAACAGATGCGCGACCGCCTCGGAGTGCTGCTCCCGGACGAGTTCGCCGCGATGCTGGCAGGCATGGACCGCGCCATCGCCGAGGGGGCGGAGGACCGCCTCACCGACACGGTCCAACGCCTCACCGGTCGGCCTCCGGGCACCTTCCGCGCCTTCCTCGAAAGGGAAATGCGATGAAGCAGCCGCAAGGGCAACCCTGGACGTGATCCGCTGCGTCTCCCGACCGGGCGCCCAGTCGCTGGCGGTGGACCCTCCCGTGGCTGACCAGGCGCTGGCCGTCGGGGCAGTTGCCCTTGCGGCTGCCCGGGCAGCCGACTACCACCGCAACTGCCTGTCTCTCAAACCGAGTTCACAGCTGATGGCGGCCTTCGGCCCGCGGCTGACGACGAGGTCCCGGCGGGCGGAGCCCAGGCCGGAACGCCCTCCAGCGCCTGCAGACGCTCCCGGAGAGGTCACTGGGTGGTGATGCCCGGCCGGACGGGGAAGAGGTCCGCCGAGCCCGTCAGATCGAGCAGCCGCAGCATCTGGTGGCTCGGCGCCGCGAGGCTGAGGGTGTGGCCGGTTCGGAGGGCGGCTTCACGCACCCGAAGCAGGGCGTTGAGTCCGGAGGAATCACAGAACGAAGAATTGCTGAGGTCGACGATGATCTCGCTCGACGCCTTCGCACCGTCGAGGGCGGTCATGAGGACGTCCCGGAGTTCGCCGGCGTGCTCCATGTCGATCTCACCGGTCACGTGGACGACGGTCGGCTTTCGTGCGTCGCCGCCGATCGGCCGGTTGGTCCGTGCGTCGTACTCGGCAGGCATGTGCGTCTCCTCGACCCCTTGCGGCGGCAGCGATGGCGGCCGGCGCGCGGATCCCGGCCGCTGGCACCCGCATCGGGACTGGACGTGTGGCTCTTGCCCCCGCTCCCTCAGGGTATGCCTGGGGGCCTTCGCTGCGCTGTTCGAGATGCCGCTGGGAGGACGGTGCACGAATGGGGGGCACGGTGCACGAGGGAGGCCGTGGTCGAGGTTGGCAGCGCAGCGTTGCCGGTCGACTCCGGACGGCAGGCCACGGCCCCGAACCCGCGCCTGCGGGCTGCGGGCTGCGGGCTGCCGACTGTCGGTGCTCGCGGCCATGAGAGGTGGTCGGGCAACAGGGTGTATTCGTCCGTCTCCACTGTGACGACCTGTTCGGGCGTGAGGTGACGGACGTGCGGCAGGTCGGCCTCGCACAGGTCGACCTCCGTGAGCGTCGTCCCGATCAGGTTGGCGTGCGTGAGGTCCGCGTGGGCGAGGTCGGCGCCCGCCAGGTGGAGGCCGTGAAGGTCGAGCCCCTCGCGCGGGTCGACGTGGGTTCGTGATTCAGCGCGGGTGAGGGCGGTGAGCGCCGCCTGTACGTCGGCTTCGGGTTCGTCGGGCAGCTGGCCTCCGCAATCCGGGCTGTCGGGACCGGCGACGTCGTCGGAGTCCTGGGAACGAGCGGCTCCGGGCGCGCGTCGGCGGATGAAGTGACCGAGGACGCGGGCGGCGTCGGTGGCGGCCTGCTCGGGCGCGTCCCGGACGATCTGTTCGAGGGCGAGGATGCCGCCGATGCGTACGTAGATCTCGTCCGAGTCGAGCCGCTCCAGGGCTTTGGTGAAGCGGTCGGTGATTTGGCCGCGACGGGTCAGACGGTAGGAGCGCGCCGTGTGGAGCAGGGCGATGCCGGCGCCGAGCGCGGCGGCGAACGCGACGACGGCCGTGCGCAGGCCCGTGACGAGGGCCGCCGACCCCTTGGCCCACTCGGCCCTGTCCAGGTACTCGGCGTCGATGACGTAGGGACCGCGCCAGAGCATCCAGGGCAGTCCGGCCGACAACAGCAGCGACCCGACGGCGATCAGGGCGATCACGGCACGGCGCCGGACGCGTTCCCTGCGCCGGGCGCGTTCCCGACGCCGCTCCAGCGCGGTCATGGCCGACCTCGCGGTCTGTCGCTGCGCGCGCCGCTGCCGCAACGAGCGCACCGGGTGCGGTCTCCTCATGCCTGGTACATGCCCCCTGCCCGGTGCTCGGTTGCACACGCGCTTGAGACCTATGCCGGTACCGCCCCGGGGCGCAGGAGACGTTCCAGCAGCGGGCGGAAGTGGGCGAAGTCCAGCGTGGGCATCTCCGGGTCCTTCGCCTCCTCGTCCCAGCGGCGGACCGCGACGGCGTCCCGCGCGCCCGGGTGGGACTCGAAGGCGCGGACCTGAGCGTCCGTCATGGGGCCGCCCTGGACGCGGAGCGTGTGGACGGACGCCTCGGAGAGCAGGTCGAAGTAGCCGGGTTCCACGGCGCAGAGGTAGCGCTTCGCCGCGACGTGCAGCCGGACGGGCTCGGTCACCTCGGGCCCGAACCACTGGTCGAGCCAGTCGGCTCCGGTGTGGCTGTGCCGGTTGTCGGTGCCGTTCTCCATCAGGTCGCGCCCGGTGACCGCGCCCTGGAAGTGGCCGACATCGTGCAGCAGCGCCGCGGCGATCAGGTGCGGCGGGGCGCCCGCCGCTTCGGCGCGGGCGCCGGCCTGGAGCATGTGCTGGGCCTGGGTGACGGCCTCGCCGAAGTACTCGGCGCCGCCTTCGCCCTCGAACAGCTCGGCCAGGGTGTCGAGGGGGTGCGCGGCGGTGGTCATGCGGAGGTCGCCTTCCTGCGGAGTACTGCGAGGGTGGACGCGAGCCCGTCGATGTCGGCGTAGGCACCCTGCAGGTGGCGGTCACCGGACTCGGCGAAGGCCGTACGGGCGTGCAGCAGCCGGGTGTTGTCGAAGATCAGGCAGTCGCCGGGGGAGAGCCGGAACTCCAGCTGGAGCTCACTGCGCAGCAACAGCTCGCCGAAGCGCCGGTACGCGGCGTAGAACGCGTCGAGCACCTCGGCAGGCTGCTGCAGCGTTCCGATGGAGCGGTTGTTGAAGCGGATCTCCCGGATCCGCCCGGCCGGATCGGTGCCGATCAGCGGCCGGTGGGCACGCAGCTCGGTGCGGCCGTCGGCGAAGGCGAAGGGGACCGGCACGCGGGTGAGGACCTCGTACGCCTCCGGGTCCTCCGCCCGGAGCAGCGCCGCGGCGTGGAAGCCGTCGACGAGGCCGGAGTCGCCGCCCCGGGCCGCGTTGGTGAGGCAGTGCAGCAGCTGGAGGGTCGGGACCGGGTCGCGGTAGGGGTTGTCGGTGTGCGGGGTGATGCGGGCGCCGGTGAACGCGAGGTTGTTGGGGTCGGCCTCGACGCGCACCTCGAACAGCTCGCCGTAGTTCGTCTCACGGACGAATCCGAAGGTCCGCGCGACGTCGAGGACCTGCCGGTCGCGGACGGGTACGCCGCGGAGGAGGACGAAGCCGAGCCTCATCACGCTGTCGAGGGCCGCCGCCGTGACGGCGGGGTCGGAGGCGTACGCGGACCAGCCGGCCTCGGGGAACCGGTCCGCGATGCCGGTCGCGTCCCACAGCTCCTTGTCGTCCTCGGTGCGGCCGTCGCCCGGGGCGGCCCGGGTGACGGAGAGGTGGGCTTCGAGCCAGCTCTCGGCGTAGACGGAGCGGTGTCCGTCGGGCGCCCAGACGACCTCACGCCCGGGCGCGCCGTCCGCGGTGCGGGCTTCGTGGACGCGGTCCACGGCGAGCCCCGCGGGCAGTTCGGTGATCTGGAACAGCTTCTGGCCGTTGCGGGGGTCCCGGCAGTCGGGACAGGGGCAGTTGTCGCGCAGCCAGAGCGGTGGTGCGGACGCGGGGGAGGACATGGGCCGAGCTCCAGGTCGTGCAGACGGCTTTCCGAACACCGAGGAGCCTCACGAAGCGGGATGACCCGGTGGTTACACGGAGGTGGACACGAGAAGGGAACCGCACCCCTGCCGGGCGGCCGCCGGTCCACCGCCCCACACCCGTGTTGCGACGCGGGCGGGCTTCGCCGACGGTCTACCCTTCAGATCCATCGTCCCCGGACGGAGCGGCAGATGACCGATACGACGACCTTCGACCTGCGACCACAAGCCCGGATCGTGGCCCGACTCGCGGAGGGCGTCCCGGACGACCGGCTCGCCGATCCGACCCCCTGCCCCGAGTACGCGGTCAGCGGCCTGCTGAGCCACCTCGCAGGCCTCGCCGTCGCTTTCCGCGACGCCGCCCGCAAGAACCTGGGGCCCACGACCGACACCGCACCCGAGGCATCCACCGTGCCCGCCCTGCCCGCCCACTGGCGCGAGGAACTGCCCCGGGTCCTCGCCGAACTGGCCGAAGCCTGGACGGACCCGGCCGCCTGGACGGGTATGACCCGCGCGGGCGGCGTGGACCTGCCCGGCGGCACCGCCGGTACCGTCGTTGCCGACGAACTGGTGATCCACGGCTGGGACCTCGCCCGGGCCACCGACCAGGAATACGCACCCGATCCCGCCGCGCTGCGCGCCGCGCACGCGTTCCTACGGGCGGCCGCCGAGGACGACGCCGGCGGCGGGGGCGCCTTCGGCCCCGTCGTGCCCGTACCGGACGACGCCCCGCTGCTGGACCGGACCGTCGGGCTGAGCGGACGCGACCCGGCCTGGACACCGCCGACCTCGGGGTGGGTCTGGCTGACCTAGGAACGAGGGAGCTCTGGATCACGGTCCCGCCCGCCCGGAGAGTGGTCTGCGTCAACCCCGCACCCAGCTGCGGGACATCGCCGCGGCACACTCCGGTCCCGTCCGGTTCACCGGGACGGGCCCGTGCACGTGCACCACATCCAGGAGCACCCATGAACCACCCCGCCCTCGCAGGCCGTACCGCCGTCGTCACGGGAGCCGCCAGCGGCATCGGCACCGCAACCGCCCGCACACTCGCCTCGAACGGTGCCCGCGTCGCCCTCCTCGCCCGGCGCACCGAGCGGCTGGACGCACTGGCCGCGGACATCACCGCCGCCGGGGGCCGGGCCCTCGCCGTCACCGCGGACATCACCGACCAGGCATCCGTCGATGCCGCCGCCGAGGCTGTTCGCGATGCCTACGGACAGGTCGACCTGGTGGTCAACAACGCCGGCGTGATGCTGCCCAACCCCGTCACCGACGGCCGGCTCGACGAGTGGACCCGCATGATCGACACCAACCTCACCGGCGCACTGCGCGTCATCCGGGCCTTCACCGCCGATCTCACCGCAGCGGCCGGTGACGGCCGTACCGCCGACCTGGTCAACGTCTCCTCCATCGCCTCCCACGTCCTCTTCCCCGACTACGCCGTGTACGGGGCCACCAAGGCCGCCCTCACCCAGCTGTCCGCCGCGCTGCGCACCGAACTGGGACCGCGCGACGTCCGGGTCAGCACCATCGAGCCCGGCCTGACCGGGACCGAGCTCGGTGAACACATCGACAACCCGGAGCTGCGCGAGCAGCTCGGCGGAATGTTCACGGCGATCCCCGCCCTCCGCGCCGAGGACATCGCCGACCTCGTCGCCTACACCGTCAGCCGCCCCCGGCACGTCAACCTGCGCCAGTCGGTCGTCCTGCCGACCCGTCAGGCCTGACTCCTCGCGCAGCGTTCGCCGGTGTGCGAGCGGAGCCGTGCGCCCTACGGCGTCGTCCGGGCACGGGCGGCGCGCGCGGCCGCCATCCCTACGGGTGCGGCCCCCGTGCACCGCCCCTACCGTGGAAGACGTATCCCGCCCCCGGGAGGCATGGTGGCGTACCGGTTCTGCGAGAACGAGCAGTTCAACTTCGAAGTCCTGACACTCCTCGGGGCAGCGTGGCAGAAGGGGGCAGATCCCGGGGAAGTGCTGGCGACCGCCGCTGCCCTGGCCGACGCGGACGGCCGGAAGTGGTTCCACGCCTGGACGGACCTGGCCCGCCGGGTCCGGGCGGACGGTGAGCGGGCGGCGGCCGCCGAAGGGGCCACCAGCGCACGGGACGCGTGGCTGCGGTCGGCCGGCTACTTCGGGACGGCCATGGTCGCGGCGGACGCGCTGGCCGACGAGGACCTGCTCCTGGCGGTGTTCCGGGAGCACCGGGACTGCTTCGACCGGTTCGCCGCGGCATGGGAGCCCGCGGCGGAGCGGGTATCGGTGCCGTACGGGAGCACGGCCATGCCGGGGTACCTCTTCACGCCGTCGTCGGGTCGCGCCGACG
Source organism: Streptomyces sp. NPDC127106 (assembly GCF_042677605.1). NCBI lineage: Bacteria > Bacillati > Actinomycetota > Actinomycetes > Kitasatosporales > Streptomycetaceae > Streptomyces > Streptomyces sp. NPDC127106. The sequence continues at coordinate 17,595 of NZ_JBHXTC010000086.1, forward strand.
CACCCACCGTGATCGTGAACAACGGGAGCGACGGACCGGTGAGCGCCGCCTGGACGATGCTCGGCGCGCCGGCCGTGGCACGCGGCTGGAACGCCTTCCTGTTCGACGGCCCGGGGCAGCAGACGATGCTGTTCGAGCACCGGATGACGTTCCGGCCGGACTGGGAACACGTGATCACTCCGGTGGTGGACTTCCTGCTGGCCCGCGGCGACGTGGCCGCGGACCGGCTGGTGCTGGCCGGCATCAGCCAGGCCGGCTACTGGGTGCCCCGGGCACTGGCCTTCGAGCACCGGATCGCGGCAGGAGTCGCGGACCCCGGCGTGGTCCGGGTGGCGGACAGCTGGTGGCACGACTTCCCGCCGGAGCTGCGCGCCCTCCACGACTCGGGCGACCGGGACGGCTTCGACGCGGTGATGCGCGAAGCCCTCGCGCAGGACCCGGAGGTCGCGGCGTACTGGCGCTGGCGGGCCAAGCCGTACGGGATCGACTCGCCCCACGACCTCCTCACTGAGGTGGGCCGGTACGACCTGGCCGGCGTACTGGGCCGGATCACGGTGCCGCTGCTGGTCACCTCTCCGGAAGGCGAACAGTTCTGGCCGGGCCAGGCGCGGGAGCTGTACGAGGCGCTGCCCGGGGAGAAGGGGTTCGTGGAGTTCTCGGCGGCGGAGGGCGCCGACGTGCACTGCGAGCCGCTGGGCCGGGCACTGTTCGAACAGCGGGTCTTCGACTGGCTGGCCGCGCGGGTGGACGCAACCGGCTGATCGGCCGAGGAACTCCTCCCCGGGGATGTCACGGGCCGGGGCGGGTGACGGTGCGATGAAGAGGTCTTCTGCCCGTGAGGTCCCCGTCCCCCATGCCTCTCCGCGTCGCGGCGGCTCCGCTGGGCGGTGGGGCGTACCGTCGAGGCCGGCAAGCGCTTGGGCCCGGGGTAGTGGTCCACCCCGCGGCGCCCCACGCACCACACCCCCGCACCTCACGGAGACGCACATGCCAGAGAACCGGAAGCCGTGCTCGTCCCGGCCGCTGCCCGTCGGCTGGACCATCACCCTTTCGCTCGACTTCCTGGCCACCCTCCTGGTAGCCGTCGTGCTGTGTGCTGTCGGGGCCCTGCTGCCCAACCTCACGGAGGACGACGTCCCCGCTACCGCGCCCACGTCGCCCGGGGCCCTGGGCTTCTTCCTGACCGCTCTCGCACTCGTCTCGTCACTGGTTGTGACGGCAGGCTTGTTCGCGCGGGCCAGGACCGAGCGCTCACGCACCCTCGCCCTGTGGGTCTCGGCCGGCCGGCTCGCACTCCTCGTGCTCTCGACGGCGGCCTTCGTCACGTACGGCGTCATCACGATCGAGCTCGCCTGAGGGGGCGGCCGACCCCTTCAGCCCCACTCACGCCTTCGATTCCTGGGTCATTGCGACATCCAGCCGGCCTCCAAGCAGGTACGAACCGTAACAATCAGTGAGATTCGGTTGTTCTTGGGGTGACTCGCCCCATAGGGCCCACGTCACATACGGCCCGCTCTAGTAGCCCTCACGGCACCCGCCCCCCGGAACCCGGACCCCGCCCTCCCGCCCCGGACGGACGTCCCCACCTTGCCGTCCGCGGCGCGGACCTGCGACGCCCCGTAGTAGACGGGGGTCTTTGCCAGGGCGGCGGCGGCCTGGCTAACTGGTGTTGTCGCCGAGGCGGCCGGGGCGCAGAGCCCCCCGCCGGGACGAACCCCTCTCCCTCGTGAGTGGCTCACGTACGTCTGTGACGTGCTCGCGACCGATCTTGTCCCCTACGGAAGGCCCTCCGTGTCCCACGCCGTCATCCGCCGCATCGCCGCTTCCAAGAAGACCCTCGCGGGTACCGTGATCGGCCTCGCCGCCGCCGGTTCCCTGCTGGCCGCCGTTCCGGCCCAGGCCGCACCCACGAGCGCCAA
>NZ_JBHXTC010000087.1:0-18904 GCF_042677605.1 Streptomyces sp. NPDC127106
GGACCCTGTGGGAGAGTAGGACGCCGCCGAACAATCATTGCGGGAAGCCCCGCACCAGCCCGTTCAGGGTGTGGTGCGGGGCTTTTCTGCGTTCACCGGCAGATTCGCCGGCCGGGTTCGCCGGCCTTATCCCGTATCCCTGGGCTCGTGTCCCGTGTCCCGTGTCCGTGTTCGTATTCCGGATGCGTGTAGGGCCGCGTGGTGGTTGGATCCGGGCCATGAATCAGTATGTGATCCGGGCCGTGCGGGCCGATGAGTGGGAGAAGGTCAAAGAGCTTCGGCTGGTCGCTTTGAGCGATCCCATGGCCCCCCTGGCTTTCCTGGAGACCGCAGCCGCGGCCGCGGCGAAGCCCGACGAGTTCTGGCAGGACCGGGCTCGGGGAGCTGCGGAAGGGCGGGGCGTGCGGCAGATCGTGGCCGAGTCCCCCGACGGCCGGTGGGACGGATCGGTGACGGTGTTCGTCGAGGAAGTCGGGTCCACCGACTTCCTGGAGCAGACCGTCGGGCGCAACCAGGGGCACGTCGTGGGCGTGTTCGTGCGGGCCGAGCAGCGGGGGACCGGGATCACCGATGCCCTGTTCCAGGCCGCACTGGAATGGGCCTGGGCGCAGGGCGAGCCGGAGCTGGAGCGCGTACGGCTCTTCGTGCACGAGGACAACGTGCGGGCCGGGGCCTTCTACCGGCGGTTCGGGTTCGAACCGAGCGGGCTCGTCATCCCGAAGCCGGGGGATCCGACCTCCAAGGAGCTGGAGTACGTCTTCGCCCGGCCGGCGGACTAGAGCTGGGGCCAGCGGGCGCGGGCCTGTTCCCGGCTGCGGCACAGGGCGAGCAGGGGGAGCAGGTCCTCCTGCAGGAGCCCGGGCAGTTGGGGGATCGGGGCGACGGCCGCGACGTCCTCCAGGACCAGTGTGAGTGGTGGGTCGAGCCGGCCGTGGGATGACCGTGCGGCCATGCGGCGGCCGTGCTCGACCACGCTCGACGCGAGTGCGGTCAGCAGGGGCATTGCACTCGGGTGGGTGCGAGGGTCCTCCAAGGATTCGCCCACCACATAGAGCGTGCCCCCCTCCTGCACGAACGATGCAAGGGCGAGCGCATCTGTTCGGTTCGGGGTGCAGGCCTCGCGGATGTGGATCGACGTGAGGCAGGACAGCGCCCGGGCCGTCAGCTGGAGGGCCTGTTCGCGGCGTTCGGGATGGGCGGCGAGGGCGGACTCGAGTTCGCCGGCCGCCCCGGGCGCCGCCCGGGGGTGCGTGCGCAGGATGCGGACCGGGTCCTGGACGGCCGTGCCCAGGACCCAGCGGTGGAGCTGCTTGAACGGGCGGTCGTCCAGGGCTGCCGCCTGGAGCCAGCTCCGCAGGAGGGTTTCGGCGGTGTCGGCCACGGCCGCGTCCCTGCGGGCCTGAGGTCGTACGGGGGCCAGTAGGGCGGCGGCGCGGGCGGCCGCGACGTCGCGCTCGGCACAGGCGTCGGCGGGGTTCCAGTGCATACGGGCCGGGGTGTCGCACCGGTGCGTCGGGTCGTAGAGCAGGACCGGGCCGAGCTTGGCGCGGGCGTCCTTGGTCTCCGCCCACAGGGCGGGGGAAGAGGTGACGACGAGGGCCGCGCCCTCCGCGGTGCCCAGACGGGCCGCGGCCAGCCGGTGGCGCTCGGCGGGGCTGCCGTGGAGCAGACCGGCCGCGGCAGCAGCGGGCCCGGGATCGGGATCGGGGCCGGGGTCGGAGGACGGCGGGGTGCGGGGTGGGGCGTGGCCGAAGCCGTAGCGGTAGGCGTCGTCCACCGGTGGGGCGGTGGCGGTCGCCCTGGCGGCGGCCGCCAGCGGTTCGGCGGTCTTCGGCTGTGGCTCGGCGGCCGGCCGGGGGACCGGTGCGGCCCGGGCCGGATCCGCAGGCGGGCCGGCAGCCGGGTCCGCCGGCCCGGCCGGGAGCGGGCGGCGGGCGGCCAGGGCGCGGCGGGCCTTCGTACGGGCGATGACGCCGATCACGAAGACGGTCAGGACGAAGAGGACGAGGAGCTGCCCGACGAACAGGCCCCAGAACAGGCCCCAGCCGGAGAGGGCCGAGGGGGCGGTGTCCGGCCAGGCGGCGGCCACGTCGTGCGGCTGCGTTATCAGGGCGCGGACGGCCTTCGGGGTGCGCATGAACGTGACGGTGTCGGGCCAGGAGCCCTGCGTGAGGAGGGCCGCCAGGCCGGTGGAGGTCCACACGAGCGCGGCCAGGCCGAGGAGGAAGGCGAGGAAGCCGACCAGGACGCCGTCCGGGACGCCTCCCCGGGAGGAGTCGGGGGGCGCCGTACGTCTCGTGCCGCTGTCGTGCATGGTCAGGCCACCGTGGTCGCGGATCCCGGTCCGCCGCCCTGGTGGCGTTCGGCGAGCAGGGCCCGCTGCTCCGCCTCCCATTCGGCGGCGAGCAGGTCGTCGGGGAGCGGGGACGGGGCGGAGGACTCCGTCATGGCGCGGTCCGTGTAGACCAGGGGGCGTTCGGCTTCGGTGACGAGGTGTTTGACCACCTGGACGTTGCCGTTGACGTCCCAGACGGCGATGCCGGGGGTGAGGGTCGGGATGATCTCCACGGCCCAGCGGGGTAGGCCGAGGACGCGGCCGGTGGCGCGTGCCTCGTCGGCTTTCTGGGCGTAGATGGTGCGGGTCGAGGCCATCTTGAGGATGGCCGCGGCCTCGCGGGCGGCCGCGCCGTCGACGACGTCGGAGAGGTGGTGGACGACGGCGACGAAGGACAGGCCGAGGCGGCGGCCGAACTTCAGCAGGCGCTGGAACAGCTGGGCCACGAACGGGCTGTTGATGATGTGCCAGGCCTCTTCGACGAGGAAGATGCGCTTCTTGCGGTCGGGGCGGATCCAGGTGTGCTCCAGCCACACGCCGACGATCGCCATCAGGATCGGCATCGCGATCGAGTTGCGGTCGATGTGGGAGAGGTCGAAGACGATGAGCGGGGCGTCGAGGTCGATGCCGACGGTGGTGGGGCCGTCGAACATGCCGCGCAGGTCGCCGTCGACGAGGCGGTCGAGGACGAGCGCCACGTCGAGGCCCCAGGCCCGTACGTCGTCTATGTCGACGTTCATGGCCTCGGCGGATTCGGCCTCGGGGTGGCGCAGCTGCTCCACGATGTCGGTGAGGACGGGCTGGCGGTCGCGGATGGTGTCGACGACGTAGGCGTGGGCGACCTTGAGGGCGAAGCCGGCGCGCTCGTCGAGGCCGTGGCCCATCGCCACCTCGATGATGGTGCGCAGCAGGGCGAGCTGGCCGGTGGTGGTGATCGCCGGGTCGAGGGGGTTGAGGCGGATCCCGTCGTCGTTGGCGGCGATGGGGTCGAGGCGGATGGGGGTTATCCCCAGCTGCTGCGCGATCAGGTTCCATTCGCCGACGCCGTCCTCGCCCTGGGCGTCGAGGACGACGACCTGGCGGTCTCGGAAGCGGAGCTGGCGCAGGACGTACGTCTTCTCCAGGGCGGACTTGCCGTTGCCGGACTCGCCGAGGACCAGCCAGTGGGGGGCGGGGAGCTGTTGGCCGTAGAGCTGGAAGGGGTCGTAGATGTAGCCCTTGCCGCTGTAGACCTCGCGGCCGATGATCACACCGGAGTCGCCGAGTCCGGGGGCGGCGGTGGGCAGGTAGACGGCCTGGGCCTGCCCGGTGGAGGTGCGAACGGGCAGGCGGGTGGTCTCGACCCTGCCGAACAGGAAGCTGGTGAAGGCGTCGGTCAGAGCGGACAGCGGATCTCGCATGGGCGGCCTTTCCTTCCAGCTAGCTTCGGATGCCGGTGGCGAACGGAAGGGTGTTGACGAAGGCGCGGTGGTGCTCGCGGTCGCACCATTCCAGCTTCAGGTAGGACTTGCCGGCTGAGGCGCGGATCGTCCTCTTGTCGCGGGCGAGGGCTTCCGGCGAACGGGAGGAGACGGTGATGTACCCGACGAGGTTGACTCCTGCCGCGCCGCTCGCGAGGTCTTCGCCTCTTTGGTCGAGGCGGCCGTGGGCGGCGATGTCGCGGGGGTCGACGGTGCGGTTCATCTTGGCGGCGCGGGAGGCGTCGGCCTCGTCGTTGGTCTTCTCGGTGAGCATGCGCTCGATGGCGATCTCGGTGGGTTCCAGGTCCATGGTGACGGCGACGGTGCGGATGACGTCGGGGGTGTGGACGAGGAGCGGGGCGAGGAAGTTCACGCCGACCGGGGTCATCGGCCATTCCTTGATCCAGGCGGTGGCGTGGCACCAGGGGGCGCGGGTGGAGGACTCGCGGGTCTTGGCCTGGAGGTAGGTGGGTTCGACGGCGTCGAGTTCGGCCGGCCAGGCGTTGCGCTTGGTCATGGCCTGGATGTGGTCGATGGGGTGGTCGGGGTCGTACATGGAGTGCACGAGGGAGGCGAGGCGGCCCTGGCCGAGGGGCTGGCGTACGCGGATGTCGGCTTCGGCGAGGCGGGCGCAGATGTCGGTGAGCTCGCGGGCCATGACGATGGCGAGGCCGGTGTCGCGGTCGAGTTTGCGGCCCTTGCGGGAGCCGGCGCGGGCGATGGCGTTGGCCTCGGCGGCGAGTTCGCGCGTGTAGTGCATGCAGGCGACGAGGTAGGCGCGGTGCTGCTCGGAGGAGGTGGAGACCATCGACTGGAGCTGGTCGTAGGAGTCGCGCAGCCAGGTGGGGGACGTCGGGTCGCCGCGCTGGGCGACGTCCTTGGCGTGGGCGTCGGGGTCGGCGGGGAGGGTGCGGGCGAGCATCTGCAGGCGGGTGACGAAGCCGTCGCCGTTGGCGACGTGCTTGAGGAGGGTGCCGAAGCGGTCGACGAGGGCTTCCTGGTCCTCGCTGTCGCGCAGGCCGACGCCGGGGCCCTCGATCTCGATGGCGGCGGTGACGGTCCGGCGGTCTGCGTGGAGGAGTACGGCGATCTCGTCGGGGCCGAAGGGGGCGGAGAGCCAGCTGATGCGGCCGATGCCGGGGGGCGGGCCGATCTCGACCTCGCGGCCGTCGGCGGCGCGGGTGCCGGCTTCCATGGCGGCGGAGCGGTAGGTGGTGCCTCGGCGCAGGATCCGCTTGTAGCTGCGGTTGATCTCGAACCAGCGGTACAGGGTGCGGCCGCGGTAGGGGAGGTACACGGCGGCGAGCGCGATCAGCGGGAAGCCGACGAGGGTGACGATGCGCAGGGTGAGGTCGGGGACGAGGAGTCCGCTCATCATGCCGAGGAACGCACCGGCGATGATCAGGGCGATCTCGCCGTTCTCGCGGTTCTTGCCGACGATCGCGTTCGGCCGGGCGCGGCCGATGAGATACGTCCGGCGGGGCGCGACCGGGTGCAGCTGGTGGGACTGGGCCGTCAACGCCCGTCACCTCCTGTGTTCCTCGTGCTGGAGCTCGTACGGGGCGGGGGCGTGGCGGGTCCGCCGCCGGTGGGGCGGCTGCTGTGGGCGGCCACGCCTCCGGAGAGGGGGTTGGCGGGGCTCGGGGCGCTGCTGGCGCCGTCGCGGCCGGAGCGGTGGGCGCCGCGGCTGCTGTGGGCCTTGATGCCCTGGGACACGAGGGTGGCCGGGGAGCTGATGACGGCGGCGGCCTGGGCGCCGTCGGTGGCCTTGCTGCGGCCTGCGCGGGCGGCGGCGATGTCGTCGCCGAAGCCGGGGACGAAGCGGTAGATCATCGCGGAGGCGAAGATCGCCAGGAGGATGATGGCGAGGCCTGAGACGACGGCGGAGAATGCGCCCTGGCCCTTCTCGCCGGCGAGGGCCCCGGCGAGGCCGAGGACGATGACGATGACCGGCTTGACGAGGATGACGGCGATCATGATGCCGGCCCAGCGGCGGACGTGGCCCCACAGGTTGCGGTCGACGAGGCCGGCGTAGACGACGACGCCGAGGAGGGCGCCCACGTAGAGGAGGGCGGCCCGGATGAAGAGCTCCAGGAAGAGGATGCCGGCGGCGAGGACGGTGACGAGGGAGACGACGATCAGCATGATCGGGCCGCCGCCGATGGAGTCGCCCTTCTTGAGGGCTTCGATGAAGGAGCCGAAGAACACGTCGCTCTGGCTGCCGCTCGCGGAGGCGATGACTTCGGTGACACCGTCGGTGGCGGAGACGACGGTGTAGAGGATCAGGGGGGTGAAGGCGGAGGCGAGGACGGTGAGCCAGAGGAAGCCGATGGCTTCGCCCAGGGCGGTCGCCAGGGGGACGCCGCGGATGGCGCGCTTGGCGACGGCGAGGAGCCAGAGGACGAGCGTGAGGACGGTCGACGCGGCGAAGACGATGGCGTACTGCTTGAGGAAGGCGCCGTTGGTGAAGTCGACGTTGGCGGAGCCCTTGACGGCCTTGCTGAGCTCGGTGACGATCCACGCGGCCGCGTCGGCGCAGCCGCGGGCCAGGGAGGCGAGGGGGTTGAGGGCGTCGGCCGGGTCGGTGGGGGCGAGGCCGGTCCGCGGGGCTCCGCCGGTGGCTGCGCCTTGGCCGCGCTCGCAGTAGTCCTTGGCCGGGCCGACGATCAGGTCGCACCGGTTGTCGTTGGGTTGCGACGCCGAAGGCGACGGCGACGGGGACACCGGCAGCGAGGGTGTGGGGGTGGGGGAGGGTGCGGCGAAGGCCCGGGCCGAATAGAGAACCGCAGCGGTCTGTACGGCAGCCAGGACTCCGGCGGCGCGGCGGATGCGGCTACCGGGCATAGGTGAACCCTCCGAACTCCGTTGCAGCCTTGGCGATCTCCTCGGCCGAGGAGGCTGTGCGGTCCGTGTGGACCGGGGCGGGACCGTCCTTCTGGGCGAAGCTTTCGACCTTCCAGTCGTTGTCGGCCCAGCGGAGGGTCAGGGTCATGGTGAACCAGTCGGTGCTGACGGGGTTGGTCGAACCGACGCCAGCGGTGCCGAAGGCGCCGGTGCACCACACTTCGACGGTCGCGGTGCTAGCGGAATATCTGGATGTCTTGGTGCCGACGGGCACCGTGCGCGACACATACGTCTGTCCTTGTGGCGCGTTCCCATTGGCGTCCAGCCCGGCCTGGTCCAGGAAGGGCTTCCCGTACGCCTGGTCCAGCTTGGTCTCAATCTCAGGCACCTTGTCTGCGACAAAGACCTGGCGCACGATCTGGCGCCGCATCTGCGGCTTGAGGATGTCGGCCGAAACCAGCGCGACGGCGTAGTTGGCGGCGGCGGACTGGGCGCCCTGCTGGTCCTGGGCGAAGCCGGAGGGGATGCCGGCGTTCTTGCCGTCCACCGGGCGGGTGCCCGTGGGCTGGGTGGCCGCGGTGGACGGCTGGGCTTCCGCGGAAGGGGTTTCGGGGCTGTTGCCGGACTGGTTCGCGAACGCGATGGCGGCGATCAGCAGGACCACCACACCGACCACCGTGACCAGGCTGCGCGAGGCGCGCGGGGTGCGGCGGGGGGTGCCGTACGGGTCGGCGGGGGTTTCCGGGAGGCGGGTACGGGTCTGGCCCGTGCCGCCGACGTCGCCGTATCCGCCGCCGCCGTACTGGTCCTCGTTGCTCATTGCCTGTCCGCCCCCTCCGCGGTGTGGTGGATCGTCCTCGGGTACGGGTTCCTGCGGGCGGGCCCGGTTATACGGCCATTCCGTAGACGATCGTGAACAGCGTGCCGAGGGAGCCGATGATGAAGACTCCGGTGAGTCCGGCGACGATCAGGCCCTTGCCCTGTTCGGCGCTGAACGTGTCGCGGAGGGCGGTGGCGCCGATCCGCTGCTTGGCCGCGCCCCAGATGGCGATGCCGAGGCAGAGCAGGATCGCGACGGCCATGATCACTTCGATCATGACCTTCGCTTCATTGCCGAGGCTGCCGAACGGCCCCCAGTTCGGGGCGATTCCGCCGATGATGGTGGTGATGTCGCCCTTTTCAGCTGCCAGGATCATGTAACTCACCGCCCCTGTACGGGTAGTTCCGGTAGCCCGTGCCCGACGGCAGGGGTCACGCACTATCTTCGCTGATGAAACCCCCGTCGTATGTCGACTTGGCGTCTCTCTTTGCCCGATGTCCCGGTCCGTGGGCCGCTCGGGTGCTCTGACCTGGGCGGGGGCGGTGGGGCGGCGGGTTGACGTGGGGTCACTCTGTGTATCACGGGGGGTGACCGCGGGCAATGATCGCCGTCGCGGTGCGTGCGGGCTCGCGTCCCGGTTGGTCCGAACTGCCGATGTTCGTCCGACGTTCCGTCAGTCGTTCCATCGTGCCGGAACCGCTTCGTGGCCCGACTGTCAGTGGGGGCTGGCACGCTGGGACCGTGACGACCACTCAGAGCACGGGCGGCACCGCCCGCCCCTGGACGCTGACGGACATCGAGGCGGCCGTTCGGGCCGGCTGGTCCGCGGAAACCTGCTCGCCCGACGACGTCGAGCGGGAGCCCTGGAGCGCCGACAACCCGGCGTGGGGCCACTGCGACGTCACCGCGCTGGTGGTTCAGGACCTGCTGGGGGGTGGGCTGTTGGTCGGTGAGGTCTGGTCGGACGGGGAGCAGCACGGCTTCCACACCTGGAACCTGCTGCCCGGCGGGATACCCGTGGACCTGACGAGGGAGCAGTTCCGGCGGGGGCAGGTGGTGACCGAGGGGCGGTTGATGGGGCCGCGGCCGGAGGGGCGGCTGCCGAGGCGCTGGGAGGAGTACCTGCTGCTGCGGCAGCGGGTCGAGGACCGGCTCGGGCCGCTGGGGCCGCCGGCCGCGGGGTGAGCGGGTGGCTCGGCCGGTCCTCGGGGCGGCAGCCGCTCAGGCCCAGTGGGCGGGGCGGGTGAGGCCGGCCGGGATCTTGGTGTGGGTGTCGCCCCGGGCGGCGTTCAGCTGGGCCTGGGTGAGGAAGAGCGCGTCGCGCAGGTCGGCGCCGCGCAGGTCGGTGTCGCGGAAGTCGGCGCCGATCAGGTCGGCGTACCGGAGGTCCGCCCGGCTGAGGTCGGCGGCGATCAGGTAGGCGCCGCGCAGGGTGGCGCCGCGCAGGTCCGCGCCGGCCAGGCGGGCTCCCATGAGGTCGGCTCCGCGGTGGTTCTTCGTGCGGCCGGGGGCGGCCTTGGCGCGCACGAGCTCGCTGGTCTTCAGCAGCAGGGTGTTGATCTGCTGCCGCAGGGCGCCGACGTCCAGCCCGGCCAGGGCCCCGGCGTCCGCCGCGGTCCATCGGGAGGTCTCCTCCAGGGCCCGGCGGAGCTCGGGGTGGACGGGGCGGGCGGCGGGGCGGGCGAGTGCCTCGGTGACGTAGAACAGCAGCTCGTGCAGCTGCCGCATGACCGGGAAGACGTCGAACATGCGGCCCGCGGTGCCGGGGTGCGTACGCCAGTCGCGGCCGCCGAAGGTGACTTGGGAGACCTGCTGTCCCGCGCCGAAGCAGTCGAAGGTGGTGCAGCCCTGGAAGCCCTTGCTGCGCAGCTGGGTGTGGATGCCGCAGCGGAAGTCCTGCTGGAGGTTCTTGCAGGGGGTTCCGGCGGCCTTGTTCACCGCGAAGTCGTTGGACTTGGCGAAGGGCAGGGCGACGCAGCACAGCGCGAAGCAGTTGGCGCAGTCGGCGTGCAGGTCGGGGGTGGCGGCAGGGGCGGCGGGGGCTGTGGTGCTGTCGGACACGGTCCCATTGTCCCCCGTTCCCGTTCGGGCGGTCGCCGGAGTCACGGTTGGGACCGGGGGCCGGGGTTCACGGCTCGGAGTGGCGGGGTTTCGGCCGAAGGGCCTGGCGGTCGTGGTTACCCGTGGGTAGCGTCCCGGGTATGGCGTTCTACGAGCGGATCGACGAGCAGCGGTTCCTGGCCACCGAGGACACCCGCGGCCCCTGGGACCCGGGCGCGCAGCACGCCGGTCCGCCGGCCGCGCTGATGGCGCGGGTGATCGAGGAGCGGGCCGGAGCCCGGGCGGACGTGCGGATCGCGAGGATCACGTACGAGATCCTGCGGCCGGTGCCGATCGGGGCCGTGCAGGTCGTCCTGAAGGAGCTGCGCAGCGGGCACAGCACCGAGGTGGTCGAGGCCGCGCTGTACCCCGTGGCGTCGACGGAGCCGGTGATGCTGGCGCGGGCGCTGCGGGTGCGGGCGGCCGACGGGGTGGTGCCCGCGGTGGTGCCGGGGCCGCAGCTGCCGCCGCCCGGGGAGGTGGGGGAGACGCCGTTCTTCGCGGTGCCGTGGGAGCGGGGCTACCACTCGGCGATGGAGATGCGGTTCACCGACGGGGCGTTCACCGAGCTCGGCCCGGGCACCTGTTGGATGCGGATGCGGGTGCCGTTGATCGCGGAGGAGGGGACGCGGCCGCTGGACCGGATCCTGACCGCCGCGGACTCCGGCAGCGGGATCAGCGCGGCGGTGGACTTCGAGCGGTACCTGTTCGTCAACAGTGATCTGACGGTGCACGTGCACCGCCACGCGGTCGGGGAGTGGGTGGGCGTCGAGGCCGGGACGAGCGTGGACCCGGCCGGAATCGGTCTCGCGGACTCCGTGTTGCACGACGAGAAGGGGCCCGTCGGGCGGGGCGCGCAGAGCCTGTTCGTCGCGCCGCGCCCCTAGTCAACCCCCGTGCGGGGCGGGGAAGTCGGTGTGGCAGTCTCGTGTCAATGGAGCCCCTGAGAGACGTCGACCCCGCCTGCATCGGGGCGCATGTGCTGCTGGCCCGACTCGGTGCGGGCGGCATGGGACAGGTGTACCTGGCGCGTTCGCCCGGCGGGCGCCTGGTGGCCGTGAAGGTGATCCGCGACGAGATCACCGGGCATCCCGAGGCGTTGGCGCGGTTCCGGCGCGAGGCCGAGACGGTGCGCGCGGTGCGGTCGGCGTACACGGCGAACCTGATCGACGCCTCGCTGGCGGCGGCGCCGTTCTGGTTGGCGACGGAGTACGTGGCGGGCCCGACGCTGGGCCATGCGGTGGCGCAGCGGGGGGCGCTGCCCGCGGACACCTGCCGCCGGCTGTTCGCGGCGCTCGCGGAGGGGCTGGCGAGCGTCCACGCGTACGGGGTGACGCACCGGGACTTCAAGCCGCAGAACGTGGTCCTGGGCGCGCAGGGGCCGCAGCTCATCGACTTCGGGATCGCCCGGGGCGTCGGGGAGACGGCGCTGACCCAGGACGGTCAGGCTCCGGGCACGCCGGGGTACACGGCGCCGGAGGTGCTGCTCGGCGCGGAGGCGGGGCCCGCGGCGGACGTCTTCGCGCTGGGGGCGGCGCTGGCGTACGCGGCGACGGGGCGGCCGCCGTTCGGCACGGGGGTGGCGACGACCGTGAGCTACCGGGCGGTGCACGAACCGGTGGACGTGGCCGGGGTGGAGCCGGGGCTGGCCGCCCTGATCGAGGCCTGCGTGGCGAAGGACCCGGCGGACAGGCCGGAGCTGGCGGAGGTCGTGGCGCGGTGCGCGGTCCGGGACGCGCTGGTCGACGATCCCGTGTACGTGGGGCTGGGGGTGCTGGGCGAGGCGGTGCCGCTGCACGAGATGCGGACGCAGGGGCCCGGTGCGGTGGCGTACGGGTACACGCCGACCGCGCACGCGGGAGCCGCCGTGCCCGCGCCCTCGGCGTCCCGCGGCCGGCGGCGGGCGGCCGGCTGGGTGGCCGCGGGCGCCGCGCTGGCCGTGGTGGGAGGCGTCGCGCTGTGGCAGCTGACGCCGCTCGGCGGCAGCGGTGGGCGGGCCGGCGAGGCCGCCGGCCCGTCGACGCAGGGACCGGCGGCGCAGGCACCGTCCGGGCAGGGACCGTCGGGGCAGGCGCCCGGCGGCCAGACGCCGTCCGGCCAGGAGTCCGCTCCGTCCGCGGCGGCGCAGTCGCCGGCGGGGCCGCCCGTGTTCATCAAGCAGACGGCCCCGAACCTGGACGACTACGACCCGATCCTGAAGCAGTGCCGCAACCCGGTCGTGGAGGAGCCGGGCCTCGCGAACTTCCAGACCTCGGTGACGACCGACGGGAACGACCACCTGATGAAGCTGGAGCCGGGCCAGGTCAGCATCGGCTACCGGCTGAAGTACCCGCTCGACGACGCGCCGCCGTACTACCTGGCCGTCGTGGTGAAGCCGCAGCACGAGGTCGACGGGAGCGGGCGGTCCACGAAGACGACCGACAACCGCCAGCTCGGCTTCGTGGCGAAGGCGCGCGACCTGTACGAGGGGGACGAGACGAAGTGGAAGTTCGTCACCTACCCCGACGACTTCTCCATGGAGCTGGACGGCAAACGGGTGCCGGCGCCACCGCTCGCGCAGGATCCGGGTGGGTGGACGGTGGTGTTCCGCCACGCGGTCTCGGATACCCAACACAAGAGCGTGGTGTGCGACGGCTTCGATTCAGGTCCGCAAAAGGGATGATTCCGACACGTACCGGTGAATCCCTGTGAATGTCTGCTCGATGGGGGAGGGTTGACGGGTGCGCAGATTCTGGGTGATCGGCGGGACCTGCTTCGGGGTGTGCCTGTGCTTCCTCGCCCTCCTCTTGGTCGGTACGTACTCGGCGGCCGCGGGGATCGCGGGCGGCGGCGGCCGTGCCCTGGGCCTGACCAAGGGGGCGGTGCCGGCGAAGTACCAGGCGCTGGTCCAGAAGTGGGGCGTGCTGTGCCCCACGCTCTCCCCGGCGGTGCTGGCGGCGCAGCTGTACTCGGAGAGCGGCTGGAACCCCACGATCGTCAGCCCGGCCGACGCCCGCGGCATCGCCCAGTTCATCCCGGGCACCTGGGCGACGCACGGCATCGACGGGGACGGTGACGGCGACCGCGACATCTGGGACCCCAACGACGCGATCCCGTCGGCGGCTTCGTACGACTGCACGCTCGCCAAGGACGTGAAGAACGTGCCCGGGGACCCCGTCGCCAACATGCTCGCGGCCTACAACGCCGGTCCGGGCGCGGTGCTCAAGCACCAGGGCGTGCCGCCGTACCGCGAGACGCAGGGGTACGTGAAGGCCATCACGACCCTCGCCAAGAGCTTCGAGAAGCCGGTCGGGCGGGTCGCGCCCTCCCAGCAGGCGGCCGGGGCCATCTACTTCGCGCAGAAGCAGCTGGGGACGCCGTACCTGTGGGGCGGCAACGGAACGCCCGACCAGGACTACCGGTTCGACTGCTCGGGGCTGACCAAGGCGGCGTACGAGTCGGTGGGGATCACGTTGCCGCGCGTGGCGAACGACCAGTACAACGCCGGGTCGCACCCCGCGCGGAACGAGCTGCTCCCGGGCGATCTGGTGTTCTTCTCCGACGATCTGACGAACTCGCGGGAGATCCGGCACGTCGGGCTCTACGTGGGCGGCGGCTACATGATCAACGCTCCGTACACCGGCGCGGTGATCCGCTTCGACAAGATCGACACGCCCGACTACTTCGGTGCGACCAGGGTCACCAAGGACGGTGCGGAGGCGCTCCCGGACCGCACCGCCGATGCCAAGGCGCCCTGATGACGCTGGGTCAGGTCATGGCCCTGAGCTGCGGCGACGAATCACTCTTGGATAACGTTGCCGTGATCATTCGGTGGAGAGTGGAACCGCGCTGACAGAACGGGCGTTCCATGGACACGGGGAAGGATCACAAGGGGGGGTTCGCGGGGCGTACACACGGGTGCGCCCGAAGGGAACCGAGCAAGGGCAAGGTGCCGCATCGCCATGGCTGCACTCGCAACCGGTGGGTCGAACGTGGATGTCGGCCTGCTGTACGACGTCAACGCACTGGCCCGGCATGCCCCGGCGGGCGTCGACCGGGCCGTCGCCCTGGTCGGCGACTACGGCATCCCCCTGGTCCTGGTGCTCCTCGTGCTGTGGTGCTGGCGCGGTGCGCGCCGGCAGGACGAGAGCTCGGCCGCGGAGTCGTTCGCCGCTCTCGTGTGGGCGCCCCTCGCGGCCGCCCTCGCGCTGCTCGTGAACGTCCCGCTGCGCCGGCTGGTCGCGCGCCCCCGCCCCTTCGACGAGCACAGCGGGCTGCAGGTGATCGAGCCGGGGCTGGGCCTCCACGGCTTCTCCTTCGTCAGCGACCATGCCACCCTCACCATGGCGCTGGGCATCGGCCTGTTCCTCGTCCGCCGCAAGTTCGGCCTCATCGGGATCGGCCTGGCCCTGGTCGAGGGCGTCTGCCGCGTCTACCTGGGCGTCCACTACCCGACCGACGTCGTCGGCGGCTTCGCCCTCGGCGCCGCCGTCGTCCTCGTCCTCGCCCCGCTCGCGATGGCGCTGCTGACCCCGGTGGTGCGCGCGGTGGCCCGCTCCCCGCGACTGGGCCGGCTGGTCCGCGCCGGGCACCGGGCCCGGCCCTGTCCCGTGGACCTTGCGGACCGGGAGGCGTCGGACGCCGGTACGCGGGACAAGGACCTCGCCGCCTGACGGCACGGACGGCCACGGGCGGCCACGGGCGGGGGGGGCCCCGGGGGGGGCGCCGCCCCCGGGGGGGCGCCCGCCGGCGCCCGCCCGCGCGGCCGCGCGGCGGGGGCGCCCCGCGCCCGCCCCCGCCCCCGCCCCCCCCCCCCCACGCGCCCCGCGCGGCCCCCCCCCCCCGGGCCCCCCCCCCCCCCCCCCCCGGCTCAGGAGTGCCCGTACGCGTCCCGTACGGCGATCAGGAGCGCCGCCAGTAGGCACAGGGCCGCCACCCCGAAGCACACCAGCACCGCCGTCGGCCGGGACCGCGGCGTCACGGGTCGCCGCCCTCGGCCCGCCCGCCGGTATCCGACGCCGCGTCACGGCGGTAGCGGGAGCGCAGCCACAGGCCGGTGGCGAAGGCCGCGGCGCCGGTCAGCCCGACGGCCAGGGCCACATCGGCCGGGCCGTCGGCGGTGCCCGTCGGCCGGGCCGGGCCCGGCGTCCGGGCTGCGGCCGACGGACGGGCGGCGGCCGCGGCGGCGGGGGTGAGCGCGATGAGCAGGGCCAAGGAGGGGGCGACGAGGCGGGATGCGGATCCTGGCATGCCTCCAGCGGATCCGCAGGCGGGCGGCACGGCCAGCCGGGAGTGTCCGAACGGGCGACGGCGACGGCCCGGGCAGTGCCCCGACGGCCCGGGCAGCGCCCCGGCTGCCGAGGCAAGCGCCCCGGCAGCACCAGCGGCTATCTCCCGGTGTGCCCGGCCGCGTCCTTGCGGGCCAGGTCCCGGGAGCGGCGGGCGGGCCCCTTCCAACCGCAGGTGCACACGGCCAGACAGAACGAGCCGCGCTCGATGGTGTCGGTGGTGTGGGTGTGGCCGGTGGAGGGCTCCTCCACCAGGCGGGTCAGTGCAACGCGGTCGGGCAGGGCGACGGGTGACGCCTCGGTATGCGGGTCCACGCCACCACGGTACCGGGGGCCGGACCGGGCCCGGCCCGCGCTCCGGTCCATGCGGCGCTGTGCGGCGATCCGCGGGCGCCCGTGGGGAGGTCGGTGGGGAGGTCGGTGAGGCGGCCCGTGACGGGAAACCGCGGACCTCGTTATGCGGAACGGGTGGGGGCCTCGGTCGATCAGCGGTCATGCGTTGGGGGTTGGCAGGCGATGGTGGTGCACCAGCACGGGCGGCGGCGCGGACGGGCGGGTGAGGCGGTGCTCGCCGCCGGCATGGCCGCGACCCTCGCCGCGATGAGCGGTTGCGGCGGCGCGGCCACCGCGGGCGACGACCGGCCCCGGGCCGACCCGGCGGCCACGGTCCGCGCGGCCGCGGACGCGCTGGCCAGGACGGGCAGCGCCCGGGCCCGTACGGCGATGGAGATGGCCACCGGCGGCACCCGGGTCACCATCCGCGGCGAGGGCGGTGTCGACTTCAAGAACCGGATGGGCCAGCTCCTGGTCATGCTCCCGGCCGATGCCGCGGGCAAGGAGGAGCACCGGCCCATCACCGAGCTGCTCGTGCCCGGCGCCCTGTACATGAAGAACCGGGGCGCGGGCGTGCCCGCCGACAAGTGGGTCCGGGTCGACACGACCGCCCTCGCCGACGGGAACCTGGTCACCGGTGGGGCGACGGACCCGCAGGCCGCGGCCGAGCTGCTGCGCGGGGCGCAGGAGGTCCGGTACATGGGCGAGACCGAGCTGGCCGGGGAGAAGGTGCGGCACTACCAGGGGACCACCGACATCGCCCGGGCCGCGCAGAGCGCCTCCCCGGCGGTCAAGGGAGCCCTGGAGGCCGCGGCGAAAGGGTTCAGCAAGGACACCGTGCCGTTCGACGCCTACCTCGACGAGCAGGGGCGGCTGCGGAAGGTCCGGCACCGGTTCACCTATGTCAACAATGGCGTGATCGATGTCTCCTCGACCACGCTGCTCTACGGGTTCGGGACGCCGGTGACCGTCGTATTGCCCGCAAGCAGGGACATTTACGCCGGGAAGATCGCCGACTAGCCGGGCGGACGGTCTGCGGACGACGCGATCGGACCATGGCGGGGTATCCGGAAATGGTCCATCCGTGTCATGCGCACAGCGCCCAGCCCTTCCTACCCTGGGAGATCGCAGGCCCACGTCCCCCGTCCGATGGCGGCAGATTGAGGTGACACGCGTGACTCCCGCTGGCGGTACGACGGTGCAGGACCACGTGGCGCTCGCCGAGATCGAACTGTGCGGGGAGCTGATCATCGCGGCCTCCGCGGCGGACGAGGAGCGGCTCAGCCAGGACCGGATCGACGAGGTCCTGATGGGCTTCGCCCGGTAGCCGCCGCCCGCTCCGGCCGGACGATGCCCGTCCCCGCCGCCCGGCCCCGACCCGTCCGCCGCCGCCCGGCCCCGACCCGCGCCGTCAGGTCCGCAGGAGCCGCGCGATCGCCTTCGTCGCCTCCTCGACCTTCGCGTCGATCTCGGCCCCGCCCTTGACGGCCGCGTCGGCCACGCAGTGCCTCAGGTGCTCCTCCAGCAGCTGCAGCGCGAAGGACTGCAGGGCCTTCGTGCTCGCCGAGACCTGGGTGAGTATGTCGATGCAGTACACGTCCTCGTCGACGAGCCGCTGCAGGCCCCGGATCTGTCCCTCGATCCGTCGCAGCCGCTTGAGGTGCTCGTCCTTCCGGTGGTGATACCCGTGCACCGCAGCGCCGGGGGCCGCACCGGTGGCGACGCCGGCTCCGGAGCCTTCCGCCTCGATGGCCGTCATGGGTCCTCCCGTGGTCCGGAACGAGGGGGATATACCCCCGATGGGTATAGGGTAGCGGGCCCGGCCCGGCAGGGCAGCGGGCCGCGGTCCTCACTCTGCCTGATGGAGGACACCGTGGAATGGCCGGTTAGCCGTGACCGGGGTATACGCCTAGCATCAGCCTGACCGAATCCGATGCACCCCGAGGACCCCACGTGCGATTTCGTCTGACCCCCAGGGAGACGAGCTTCTACGACATGTTCGCCGCATCCGCGGACAACATCGTCACGGGCTCGAAGCTCCTGATGGAACTGCTCGGAGCGGATCCCTCCGCCCGGGCCGAGATCGCGGAGCGGATGCGTGCTGCCGAGCACGCGGGGGACGACGCCACCCACGCGATCTTCCACCAGCTGAACTCCTCCTTCATCACGCCGTTCGACCGCGAGGACATCTACGCCCTCGCTTCGTCGCTCGACGACATCATGGACTTCATGGAGGAGGCCGTCGACCTGGTGGTCCTCTACAACATCGAAGAGCTCCCCAAGGGCGTCGAGCAGCAGATCGAGGTCCTGGCGCGCGCGGCCGACCTGACCGCCGAGGCCATGCCGCACCTGCGCACGATGGACAACCTGACCGAGTACTGGATCGAGGTCAACCGCCTCGAGAACCAGGCCGACCAGATCCACCGCAAGCTGCTCGCCCAGCTCTTCAACGGCAACTACGACGCCATCGAGGTGCTGAAGCTCAAGCAGATCGTCGACGTGCTCGAAGAGGCCGCCGACGCGTTCGAGCACGTGGCGAACACGGTGGAGACCATCGCGGTCAAGGAGTCCTGAACCCCGTGGACACCTTCGCTCTGATCGTGACCATCGGTGTCGCGCTCGGTTTCACGTACACCAACGGTTTCCACGACTCGGCGAACGCGATCGCGACCTCGGTCTCGACCCGCGCGCTGACCCCGCGCGCCGCCCTCGCGATGGCCGCGGTGATGAACCTCGCCGGCGCCTTCCTGGGCAGCGGTGTGGCCAAGACCGTCAGCGAGGGGCTCATCGAGACCCCGACGGGCAAGACCGGCATGTGGATCCTGTTCGCCGCGCTGGTCGGGGCCATCGTCTGGAACCTGATCACCTGGTACTTCGGCCTGCCGTCCTCCTCCTCGCACGCCCTGTTCGGCGGCATGGTGGGCGCGGCGCTGGCCGGCGGGATCGGGGTCATCTGGTCGGGCGTCCTGGACAAGGTCGTCATCCCGATGTTCCTGTCCCCGATCGTCGGCCTGCTCGTCGGCTACCTGGTCATGGTCGTGATCATGTGGCTGTTCCGCCGGTCCAACCCGCACAAGGCCAAGCGCGGCTTCCGCGTCGCGCAGACCGTCTCGGCGGCCGGTATGGCCCTCGGTCACGGTCTGCAGGACGCCCAGAAGACGATGGGCATCGTGGTGATGGCGCTGGTCATCGCCGACGTCGAGGAGCCCGGTGCACCGATCCCGACGTGGGTGAAGGTGGCGTGCGCGGTGATGCTCTCGCTCGGTACCTACGCGGGCGGCTGGCGCATCATGCGCACCCTCGGCCGCAAGATCATCGAGCTGGACCCGCCGCAGGGCTTCGCCGCGGAGACCACGGGCGCGTCCATCATGTACGCGGCGTCCTACATGTTCCACGCGCCGATCTCCACGACCCACGTGATCACCTCGGCGATCATGGGCGTGGGCGCCACCAAGCGGGTCAACGCGGTCCGCTGGGGCGTCGCCAAGAACATCATCATGGGCTGGTTCATCACCATGCCGGCCGCGGCCCTCGTCGCCGCGGCGTGCTTCTGGGTCGTGAACCTGGCTGTCGGGTAGGCGGGCCGCCGTACGGGCCCGGCCCCGTACGGCGACGGACACGAAAGCGGGGGGGGGGCCCCCCCCCCCCCGGGGGGCGGCCCCCCCCCGGGGGGGGGGCCCCCCCACCCCCCCCCCCCCCGCGCGGGGGGGTGTATAACAAAAACAGACCCCCCAAGCAATCGGAA
>NZ_JBHXTC010000088.1:0-13312 GCF_042677605.1 Streptomyces sp. NPDC127106
TGTGGAAGTGACGGCGTCGTCTCATCGGCACGGTGCCCACCGGTCCTCGGCTCAACCCCCACCCCAAGCGTAGCCACGCCGCCCCTCCCGGGCCTCGCCCACCCCGTCGACCGTCTGCAGGTCGTCGACGCTGGCCGCCAGCAGCTTCTGCAGCCCGCCGAAGTGCTCCACCAGCCGCTCGATGATCGCCCCCGGCAGCCGCGGCACCTTCGCCAGCAGCCGGTAACCCCGCGGCGACACCGCCGAGTCCAGGGTCTCCGGCGAGCCCGTGTACCCCAGCGCCCGCGCCACGTTGCCCAGCTCCAGCAGCTCCGGGTGGGTCAGCGCGTCCAGTGCCGGCAGCGCCTCCTCCACCGTCCGCGACCGCTTGGCCGTCGGCTCGGGCACGTAGTCGCGGATCACGAGCTCCCGCTCCTGCTCGATCCCGACCGTCAGCTCGTCCAGCTGCAGCGACAGCAGCCGCCCGTCCGTGCCCAGCTCGACCACGTATTCCGCGATTTCCGTGGCGATCCGGCGAACCATTTCCAGCCGCTGCGCCACCGCCGTCACGTCGCGCACCGTGACCAGATCCTCGATCTCCAGCGCCGACAGCGTTCCGGCGACCTCGTCGAGCCGCAGCTTGTACCGCTCCAGCGTGGCCAGCGCCTGGTTCGCCCGGGACAGGATCGCGCCGGACTCCTCCAGGACGCGGCGCTCCCCGTTCACGTACAGCGCGATCAGCCGCATCGACTGGGAGACGGACACGACGGGGAAGCCGCACTGCTTCGAGACGCGGTCCGCCGTGCGGTGCCGGGTGCCGGTCTCCTCCGTCGGGATCGACGCGTCCGGAACCAGCTGCACACCGGCCCGCAGGATCTTCGTCAGGTCCTTGTCCAGGATGAGCGCGCCGTCCAGCTTGCACAGCTCGCGCAGCCGGGTCGCGGTGAACTCCACGTCCAGCACGAAACCGCCCGTGCACATCGCCTCGACGGTCTTGTCCATCCCGAGGACGATGAGGCCGCCGGTGTTGCCGCGGACGATCCGCTCCAGGCCGTCGCGCAGGGGCTGACCAGGCGCGACCGCGCTCAGCGAGGCACGCATCATGGATTCCTGCCTGGAGCTCGCGCCCGACTTACCGGATGCTGCTGCCCCGTCCTTGGCTGCCACTGCACTCCTCCGGTCGCGGGTTGCGCCGCCTGCGTGGGCCGGGCGGACCAGCACAAAGTCTACCGGCGCGTGCTGCACGCCCGCCGTGGCTTGGCGAGGTGCGCCCGCGGGGGACTCCGTACCGGCCCGGCCGCGGGCCGCCAGGAGGCTACTCGCGGGCCGCCTCGCGGGCCGTCCCCCGAGCCGTCTCGCGGGTCGTCTCGCGGGTCGTCTCCCGGGACCGCCGGCGGGGCAGAACCCGCAGCGCATCGCCCACGTCGGCGACCTCCGTCACCTTCATCCCGGGCGGCACCTTCCCCGGGTCGACCGGCACCAGTGCGTGCGTGAAACCGAGCCGGTGCGCCTCGGCCAGGCGCCGCTGCACTCCGGTCACCCGCCGCACCTCGCCGGCGAGGCCGACCTCACCGATCGCCACCAGGTTCTTCGGCAGCGGGACGTCGCTCGCGGCGGAGGCCAGCGCCAGCGCGATCGCCAGGTCGGCGGCCGGCTCGGTGAGCTTCACCCCGCCCACGGTCGCGCTGTAGATGTCGCGCTTGCCGAGCGCGGTGATCCGGCCGCGCTGCTCCAGCACCGCCAGCATCATCGACACCCGGGAGGTCTCCAGGCCCGACGTGGTCCGCCGGGGCGAGGGGATCTGCGAGTCCACGGTGAGCGCCTGCACCTCGGCGACCAGCGGCCGCTTGCCCTCCAGCGTCACGGTCAGGCAGGTGCCCGGGACCGCCTCCGCACGCCGGGTCAGGAACAGCCCGCTGGGGTCGGCGAGCCCGGTGATCCCCTCGTCGTGCAGCTCGAAGCAGCCCACCTCGTCGGTGGCCCCGTACCGGTTCTTCACACCGCGGACGAGGCGCAGCCGCGCGTGCCGGTCGCCCTCGAAGCCCAGGACCACGTCCACCAGGTGCTCCAGCAGCCGCGGGCCGGCGATCGCGCCGTCCTTGGTGACGTGTCCGACCAGCAGCGTGGCCATCCCGCGCTCCTTGGACGCCCGGATCAGGGCTCCGGCGACCTCCCGCACCTGGGCCATGCCGCCGGGGGCGCCGTCGATCTCCGGTGAGGCCACGGTCTGTACGGAGTCCAGGACCAGCAGCGAGGGCTGCACGGCGTCGAGGTGGCCCAGCACGGCCGACAGGTCGGTCTCGGCAGCCAGGTACAGGTGGTCGTTGAGGGCCCCGATCCGGTCGGCCCGCAGCCGCACCTGGCTCGCCGACTCCTCGCCGGTGACGTACAGGGTGCGGTGGGTCGCGCTGGCCGCCTTGGCCGCGACGTCCAGCAGCAGCGTGGACTTGCCGACACCGGGCTCGCCGGCCAGCAGGACCACCGCGCCGGGCACCAGCCCGCCGCCGAGGACCCGGTCCAGCTCGTCCACGCCCGTGCTGCGGGCGGTCGCGGTCCGGCCGTCGACCTGCGCGATCGGGAGCGCGGCCGCCGTGACGCGGCCGGCAGAGGTGGTCCGCACCGCGGGCGCGCCCATCTCCTCGACGGTGCCCCAGGCCTGGCATTCGGGGCAGCGGCCGAGCCACTTCGCGGTGGTCCAGCCGCACTCGGTGCAGCGGTAGGAGGGCCGGTCCTTGGCGGACGATCGGGATGTACGGGCAGCCATGCGGCCCACGGTATCCGCCCCCGCCGACAGACCCGGCCCGCGCCCGGCGTCAGGGCCGCGGTCAGCGCCTGTTCGATCTCTTCACCCGTAAGGGCTAAAACAGCTCAAGGCTTCACGGCCCTCGCGGGGCGGCCGCCTACCTTCGCCAGGGTGGACAGCAGCAGCCAGGAGAGCCCCGCTCCGCGCACCGGCGCACAACGGGCGCACGGGCGCACACCCCGTGAGGGGACCGCGGCGGAGCCGCCACCGCCCTTCCGGCACGAGCCGTACCTGGACGGCTTGTTCACCTACTGCCTGTCGGTGCTGTGCGACCACGACACGGCCATCGACGCGCTGGCCGAGGTCCTCGCCGTCGCCGACCGGTACCCCGGTCGCTGCCCCGACGAGGGCGACCGCCGGGCCTGGCTGTACGCCCTCGCCCGCTGGGCCTGCGTACGCCGCCTGACCGGGCAGCGGCGGGGCCGCCCGGGGGCGCACTCCACCCGGCGCACGCCGGAGCATGCCGGGGCCGAGCGTGCGCCGGAGGCGCAACGTTCCCTCTCCCCCGACGTGAACGCGTACCGGCGCACCGAGCTCGCCCGCCTCGCCTGGCCCGAGGCCGCCGGCACCACACCCGAACAGCGCGAGGCCCTCGAACTGGCCGTCCGCCACCGCCTCGGCGTCCCCGAACTCGCGGCCGTCCTCGGCACGCCCCCGGCCACCGCCCGCGAGCTCCTCGCCGGCGCCGCCTGCGAGGTCGAACGCACCCGCGCCGCCCTCGCCGCGATGGAGACCGGCGGCTGCCCGTCGGTGTCCCGGCTCACCGGCGACGGACAGCTCCTGCTGTCCACCGCCCTGCGCGCCGAGCTCGTCCGCCACGTCGACGACTGCCCGCGCTGCCGCCGCGCCGCCGAACGCGCGGGCGCCGCCGCCCCCTGGCCCGGCTCCTGCGGCATCGACGCAGCCCTCCCCCTCGTCCAGGCACCCCGGACCGCCGTCCACGCGGCCCTGCAGCGCACCCTCCGCGGCCGCCGCCCCGCCGTCCCCCGCTTCCACCGCACCGGCTTCCCCATGGACCCGCGGGACCGGGCCGCCCGCCGCGACCGGCTCCGCGCCCGCGCGGTGACCACCACCGTCGTCGCCACCGTCGTCGCGGCCCCGGTCCTGGCCCTGTGGGCGGCGTACCGGGGCGAGCCCGGCGCCGGCGAGCCCGCGGGTGCCGGATCCGGCCGGATCTCCGCGAGCACGTCCGAGGTCCCGCCCCACCAAGGTGGTGGCCCGATGCGCGCCTACGAGAACGCCGGAGCCGGCCTCACCACCCGGACCACCGGTGTCCCCGGCTTCCCGGCCGGCACCCCCGGCCCCGGCCGGGACGTCTCCGTCGAGGTGATCAGCACCGGGCCGCCCGCCGCCCCCGACGGGCCGGGCGCCCCCGACGGGCCGGGCGCCCCCGCCCGGCTCACCGTCGCCGCCGCCCCGTACGGCGGGACCACGGTGCTCACCCTCACCGCGTCCGGCGGGGCCCCGGTGGACTGGCAGCTCCGGTCCGACGCGTCCTGGCTGCGGGCGAGCCGGACCGCGGGCACCCTGGCCCCCGGAGAATCGGTCACCCTGCACATCACCGTCGACCCCGACACCGAGCCCGCGGGTCCCTGGGCGGCCCGCGTCGCCGTGGACCCCGGCGGCGCGGTGGTCGCGGTCCGGGGCCGCGGCCGCCCCGCCCCCACCCCGACGGCCACCCCGACGACGCCGACGCCGACCCCCACGCCCACCACACCCGATCCCACGGATTCCCCGACGCCCACGCCCACGCCCACCCCCACCCCGAGCGCGTCCGAGCCCTCCCCGGACCCCGGCGGAACGGTTCCCCCGGACCCGGGCACACCCGCCGACCCCTCCCCTTGAGCAGGGCAAACCGCCCCGAGGTGCACGAAAGGATCACGCCGGAGACCCTGGAGAGGTAGGACACCCCAGGTCGAGGAGGCCGGAATGAGCATGATGGACAAGCTCAAGCACATGCTGAAGGGCCACGAGGACCAGGCCGCGAAAGGCGTCGACAAGGCCGGCGACCACGTCGACGAGAAGACCCGGAGCAAGTACACGAGCCAGGTCGACACGGCCCAGGAGAAGCTGAAGGAGCAGCTCGGCACCCCGGAGAGCGGGCAGGACGAGCCGCCCCGGACCTACTGAACGCCCCGGCCGCGGACGCACCGCGAGCCGGAGACAGACGCGCCGGCGAACCGCACGACGTGACCCGCCGGCCCCGGCCTACACCGGGTCGGCGGGGTGTGGGGCCATCGGCAGCAGCGAGGCCAGCCGCGCCTCGCAGTGCTTCACGAGCTCCGCGTACCCCTCCTTGCCCATCAGCTCCGTCAGCTCGGCCCGGTACGTCACGTACACCGGATCGCCCGCGCCGTGCGCCGACGTCGCCGACGTGCACCACCAGTGCAGGTCGTGCCCGCCCGGACCCCAGCCCCGCCGGTCGTACTCGCCGATCGACACCTGCAGCACCCGGGTGTCGTCGGGCCGGTCGATCCACTCGTACGTCCGCCGGATCGGCAGCTGCCAGCACACGTCCGGCTTGGTCTCCAGCGGCTCGCGCCCCTCGCGCAGCGCGAGGATGTGCAGCGAGCACCCGGCGCCGGCCGGGAAGCCGGGCCGGTTCAGGAAGATGCACGCACCCTCCCACCGGCGGGTCTGCCGCTCCCCGTCCTCGTCCTTCTGCACCCAGCCCGACTCGGTGCCCACGTCGTGGAACTGCCACAGCTCCGGGGACAGCCGCGCCACGTGCTCGGCGACCCGCTTCTCGTCGTCCTCGTCGGAGAAGTGCGCGCCCAGCGTGCAGCAGCCGTCGCTGGCGCGGCCCTCCCGGATGCCCTGGCAGCCGCTGCCGAAGATGCACGTCCAGCGGGACGTCAGCCAGGTCAGGTCACAGCGGAAGACCTGCTCGGCATCGGCCGGGTCGGGGAACTCCACCCAGGCCCGGGGGAAGTCGAGGCCCTTCTCGTCGCCCGCGAGCGCACCGGACGAAGCCCGTGCGGCGGTCTCGGCCGCGCGCTTCGTCTTGCTCTTCGTCTTGGTCTTGGACTTGTCGGCCTTCTTCGTATGTGGCACAAACCCAAGCCTAAGCGCCCCTAACGCAACCCGTACCCCAGCCGCACAGTAGCGTTTCCTCGTATGAGACTCGGTGTCCTTGACGTGGGTTCGAACACGGTGCATCTGCTGGTGGTGGACGCGCACCCCGGCGCGCGCCCGCAGCCCGCGCATTCACACAAGGTGGAACTGCGGCTGGCCCAGCTGCTCGACGGGAGCGGCGCGGTCACGCCCGACGGCATAGACCGCCTCGTGGCGGTGATCGCCGACGCCGTGCAGGCCGCCGAGGACAAGGGGTGCGAGGACGTCCTGCCGTTCGCGACCAGCGCCGTGCGGGAGGCCGTCAACGCCGACGAGGTCCTGGCCCGGGTCAAGGCCGAAACCGGCGTCGACCTGCCGATCCTCAGCGGCGACGACGAGGCCCGGCTGACCTTCCTCGCCGTCCGCCGCTGGTTCGGCTGGTCGGCGGGCAAGCTCCTCGTCCTCGACATCGGCGGCGGCTCGCTGGAGATCGCGTACGGCATCGACGAGGACCCGGACGCGGCCGTCTCCCTGCCGCTCGGCGCCGGCCGCCTCACCTCCGCCTGGCTCCCGGGAGACCCGCCGGACCCGGCCGCCATCCGCGATCTGCGGCGGCACGTGCGGGCGCAGATCGCCCGGACGGTCCGCGAGTTCAGCCGGTTCGGGGCCCCGGACCACGTCGTCGCCACCTCCAAGACGTTCAAGCAGCTCGCCCGGATCGCCGGAGCGGCCCGCTCGACCGAGGGCCTCTACGTCCAGCGGGACCTGACCCGCAAGGCCCTGGAGGAGTGGGTGCCGAAGCTGGCGGAGATGACGGTGGCGCAGCGGTGCACGCTGCCGGGCGTCTCGGAGGGCCGCGCCGCCCAGCTGCTGGCCGGTGCCCTGGTCGCCGAGGGGGCGATGGACCTGTTCGGGGTCGACAGCCTGGAAATCTGCCCCTGGGCGCTGCGCGAGGGCGTCATCCTCCGCCGCCTGGACCACCTCCCCGTGTGACGCCCGCCGCCCGCCGCCCGCCGTCCCACCGCAGGACGGGGCGCCGGCCCGAGGCCGAGCGGGTACGGGCCGGCACGGGCCGGGCCCGGAGGGGAGCCCTTCAGGCCGGCCGGGCCCTCGGTACCCTGTCCCCGTGGCAGAACCCGTCCGCATCCCGACCGCGAAAGTCGCCCTCTCCACCGCCTCCGTCTACCCGGAGTCGACGGCGACCGCCTTCGAGATCGCCGCACGCCTCGGCTACGACGGCGTCGAGGTCATGGTCTGGACGGACCCGGTCAGCCAGGACATCGACGCCCTGCGCCGCCTCTCCGACACCCACGGCATCCCCGTCCTGGCCGTCCACGCCCCCTGCCTCCTGATCACCCAGCGCGTCTGGTCCACCGATCCGTGGACCAAGCTCCAGCGGGCCCGGTCCGCCGCCGAACGCCTCGGCGCGAGCACCGTCGTCGTGCACCCGCCCTTTCGCTGGCAGCGCCAGTACGCCCGGGACTTCGTCTCCGGCATCGCCCGCATGGCCGACGAGACCGACGTCCGCTTCGCCGTGGAGAACATGTACCCCTGGCGCTACCGCGACCGCGAGATGCTCGCGTACGCCCCCGAGTGGGACGTCACCAAGGACGACTACCGGCACTTCACCGTCGACCTGTCCCACACCGCCACCGCCCGCACGGACGCCTTGGAGATGGTCGACCGCATGGGCGACCGCCTCGCGCACGTCCACCTCGCCGACGGCAACGGCTCCGCCAAGGACGAGCACCTCGTCCCCGGCCGCGGCTCCCAGCCCTGCGCCGAGCTGCTGGAACGCCTGGCGGCGAGCTCCTTCGACGGCCACGTCGTCATCGAGGTGAACACCCGCCGGGCCATGTCCTCCGCCGAGCGCGAGGCCGACCTCGCCGAGGCCCTGGCCTTCACCCGCCTCCACCTCGCCACCGCCCCCACCACCCCCGCCCCCCGCCGATGACCGAACCAGCACAGCCCGCCCGGCCCGCCCGCCGCCGCGGCCCCGGCCGGCCCCGCCACGACGAGGCCGACGACGGCCCGGGCACCCAGGAGCGCATCCGCCTCGCCGCCCGCGCCGAGTTCGCCGCCCGCGGCTACGACAAGACGTCCGTACGCGGCGTCGCCAAGGCCGCCGGCGTCGACCCGGCCCTGGTCCACCACTACTTCGGCAGCAAGGACGAACTCTTCGCCTCCGCGATCGAGCTCAGCATGGAGCCCGCCCTCGTCGTCCCCGCGATCCTCGGCGAGGGCCCCGACGGCATCGGCGAGCGCCTGGCCCGCTACTTCCTGGGCATCTGGGAGAACCCGGTCACCCGGGCCCCGCTCCTCGCCGTGATCCGCTCGGCCCTGACCCACGAGGCCGCGGCCAAGGTCCTGCGCGGGCTGATCCTGCGCCGCGTCCTGGAGCGGGTCGCCGCCGAACTCAAGGTCCCCGACCCCACCTTCCGGGCCGAGCTGGCCGCCTCGCACATGGTCGGCATCGCGATCCTGCGGTACGTCGTCCAGGTCGAGCCCCTCGCGTCCGCCGACCCGGAGACGATCGTCGCCCTCGTCGCGCCCACCCTCCAGCGCTACCTCACGGAGGCCTGACCGAGGGCTGACCCTCGCATCCCGCCATCCGGACGAGCTGTCCGTATCCCGGGCCGGGGGCGTAGCCTCGTAACCGAGCCATATCCACAGTCGCGGCGGCGCGCGAGCGCCCCCGCACTCATGGGGAGTGAACCCGATGCCCGAGCTGAGGTCCCGCACCGTCACCCACGGCCGCAACATGGCGGGCGCACGCGCCCTCATGCGTGCGTCGGGCGTAGCCAGCGAGGACATCGGCAAGCCGATCGTCGCCGTCGCCAACTCCTTCACCGAGTTCGTCCCCGGCCACACCCACCTCGCCCCCGTCGGCCGGATCGTCTCCGACGCCATCCGCGCGGCCGGCGCCGTCCCCCGCGAGTTCAACACCATCGCGGTCGACGACGGCATCGCCATGGGCCACGGCGGCATGCTGTACTCGCTCCCGTCCCGCGACCTGATCGCGGACTCCGTCGAGTACATGGTCGAGGCGCACTGCGCCGACGCCCTGATCTGCATCTCCAACTGCGACAAGATCACCCCCGGCATGTTGATGGCCGCCATGCGCCTCAACATCCCGGTCGTCTTCGTCTCCGGCGGCCCGATGGAGGCCGGCCAGGCCACCCTCGTGGACGGCACCGTCCGCAAGCTCGACCTGATCAACGCGATCGTCGACTCGGTCAACGAGAACGTCTCCGACGAGGACGTCCTGCGCATCGAGGAGAACGCCTGCCCGACCTGCGGCTCCTGTTCCGGCATGTTCACCGCCAACTCGATGAACTGCCTCGCCGAGGCCATCGGCCTGGCCCTGCCCGGCAACGGCTCCGTCCTCGCCACGCACACCGCCCGCCGCGCCCTGTACGAGGAGGCCGGCCGCACGGTCGTCGAGATCACCAAGCGGTACTACGAGCAGGACGACCACTCGGTCCTCCCCCGCAACATCGCCACTCGCGAGGCCTTCGAGAACGCCATGGCCCTCGACATCGCCATGGGCGGCTCGACCAACACGATCCTGCACCTGCTGGCCGCCGCCCAGGAGGCCGGCCTGGACTACGACCTCAAGGACATCGACGCCGTCTCGCGCCGCGTCCCCTGCCTGGCGAAGGTCGCTCCGAACGTCGCCCCCGGCGGCACGTACTACATGGAGGACGTGCACCGCGCCGGCGGCATCCCCGCCATCCTCGGCGAGCTGCACCGCGGCGGCCTCCTGAACAAGGACGTCACCACGGTCCACTCGACGAACCTCGAAGACTGGCTGTCGAGCTGGGACGCCCGTTCCGGCACCGCCACCGCCGAAGCCATGGAGCTGTGGCACGCCGCCCCCGGCTGCAAGCGCTCCGCGACCGCCTTCTCCCAGTCCGAGCGCTGGGAGACCCTCGACCTCGACGCCGAGAACGGCTGCATCCGCTCCGTCGAGCACGCGTACTCCAAGGACGGCGGCCTGGCCGTCCTGAGGGGCAACATCGCGGTCGACGGCTGCGTCGTGAAGACCGCCGGCGTCGACGAGTCCATCTGGACCTTCGAAGGCCCGGCCGTCGTCTGCGAGTCCCAGGACGAGGCCGTCGACAAGATCCTCTCCAAGCAGGTCAAGGAGGGCGACGTCGTCGTCATCCGCTACGAGGGCCCCCGCGGCGGCCCCGGCATGCAGGAGATGCTCTACCCGACCTCCTTCCTCAAGGGCCGGGGCCTCGGCAAGGCCTGCGCCCTGATCACCGACGGCCGGTTCTCCGGCGGCACCTCGGGCCTCTCCATCGGCCACGCCTCCCCGGAGGCGGCCTCGGGCGGCACCATCGCCCTCGTCGAGGACGGCGACCGGATCCGGATCGACATCCCGAACCGCTCGATCGACCTCCTCGTCGACGACGCGACCCTGGCCGCCCGCCGGGAGGCCCTCGGCGGCGTCTACGCCCCGAAGAACCGCGAGCGCAAGGTCTCCGCGGCCCTGCGCGCCTATGCGGCCATGGCCACCAGCGCCGACAAGGGCGCGGTCCGCGACGTCACGAAGCTCACCTGACCCACCCCACCGCCCCGCCCGACCACCCCGGGCGGGGCCACCCGACGCCGGCACATCCAGCCACCCCAGCGCACCGGCGGAGCTACCAGGCGGCCGGATCGCCGGCGTCGACGGCGAAGACGGACCCGTCCGGCGCCGTCGCGAACACCCGCCCGCCGGCGGCGACCGGCGCCGGCAGCGTCGCCGTGAACGTCCCCCGCCCCGCCCCCATCCGCGGCTGCGTCTGCCCCGCCAGCCGCCCGGCCGTGCCGTCCACCGCGAGCAGCCGCCCGTCGACCGCCGTCAGGTACACCCGCCGGTCACCGCCCAGCACGGGCCGCGAGGCCGCCGTGACCCCGGTCTGCAGCCGCCACTCCTCGCGCTGCGCGCCCACCGCAGCCAGGGCCCCCGACACCCCGAACACGTACGCCGTGCCGTCGGGGGCCACGGCCGCCTGGGCCTGGAGCAGCGGGGCCGACAGCGGCACCGACCGCACCGCCCGCGAGCCGAGGTCCACCCGCAGCACCGACCGGGCCATCGACCCCGCGTCGTTCTCCAGCAGGAACAGCCCGCCGCCGGCCACGCCGACCGGCTCTGCCGCGCCCGCCGTCCGGGCCAGCATCCGCACCGCGCCCGTGACGGGGTCGACCTCCGAGACCTGGGTGGACTTCCCGTCGGCCGCGGGCGTGGCCACGTACAGCGCGGGCGCCGCGCCCGGCTTGGCCGGCGCCTCGCCGGCACACCACACCGAGCCGACCCCGCCGAACGGCTTGGTCCACTGCGCGACTCCGGTGGCCGCGTCCACGGAGATCGCCTTGCCGTCGGGCAGCGAGATCATCACCCGCGGCCCGGCGGGCACGACCCGCGATCCGGCCAGCAGCACCCGCTTCCACCGCTCCGCCCCGGTCGCCGGGTCCAGCGCCCGCAGGGTGCGGCTGCCGGCCGAGGTGGTGAGGACGAGTCCGCCGTCGTGCAGCGGGGCGGCGGTCTCGACCGTGCCGGGGGAGGCCTGGACGGACCACACCACCGAGCCGTCGGCGGGGTCCAGCCGGGCCGCGGCGAGCCCGTGTCCGGAGCAGTACAGGGTTCCGTCCGCCCAGGAGCAGGCCGACGGCGCGGTCCCGGCCGGCCCGGCCGTCCCGGTCCCCGGCCTGCCCAGCTCCCGCGACCAGGGTGCGAACGGCTTCTGCGCGCCGCGGGCCGACTGCGCGCCGTCGCCGCCGCGCTGCTGCGGGCTGCCGTCGTCGCCCCGGAGGTACCAGCCGCCGCCCACCGCCCCGCCCGCCAGCAGCAGCCCGACCGCTGCGGCGACCGCCGCCCGGGTCCGCCGCCGGCCACGGCCCGGCGGCCCCGGTACGGTCCCGGCACCCGCGCCGTCCGCGCCGCTCGCGCCGCCCGCGGCGATCACGGCAGCCGCGGCGGCTTCGGCGGCGGTCTGCGCGCGCTGGTGCGTGGGCTCCTCGGCACGGCGCCGCACGGCGTCCGTCACGGTGGGGGAGGCGGGGCGCCGGGGCTGCGGGACGAAGGTCCGGGTGTCCTCGCCCGTCGGGTACGCGAGGGCGCGCATCGCCGAGATGAGGGCGTCGGCGGTGGGCCGCTCGGCGGGGTCCTTCGACAGGCAGCGGGCGACGATCGGCGCGAGCTGCGGCGGCAGCCCGGTCAGGTCGGGTTCGCCGTGCACCACCTGGTACGCGACGAGGTAGTGGCTGTCGGAGTCGAAGGGCCCCCGCCCGGTGGCCGCGTGCACGAGCACGGCGCCCAGCGCGAACACGTCGGCTGCGCTGCCCACCTCGCGGGGGCGCTGGAACTGCTCGGGCGCCATGAAGGGCGGCGTCCCGATCAGCTTCCCGGTCTCGGTGCGCAGGTCGCTGTCGGCGGGCCGGGAGATGCCGAAGTCGATGACGCGGACCCCGTCGGGGGCCATCAGCACGTTGCTCGGCTTCAGATCGCGGTGGACGACTCCGGCCCGGTGGATGTCGCGCAGTGCCTCCGCGAGTCCGGCCGCGAGCCGGG
The DNA here is from genome assembly GCF_042677605.1 of Streptomyces sp. NPDC127106. NCBI lineage: Bacteria > Bacillati > Actinomycetota > Actinomycetes > Kitasatosporales > Streptomycetaceae > Streptomyces > Streptomyces sp. NPDC127106. The sequence goes on from NZ_JBHXTC010000088.1 coordinate 12,399, forward strand.
TCAGCTCGGCGGGGTCCAGCACCCTCTCCCGTACGCGCTCGGCGAGCGTGGGGGCGTCGATGAAGAGGGTGGCCATCCAGGGCCGCTCGGCGGCGGGGTCGGCGTCGACGACGGGCGCGGTGAACGCGCCGCTGACCCGCCGGGCGGCGGCGACCTCCTGGCGGAACCGGGCGCGGAACTCGGGGTCGACCGCGTGCTGGGGGTGCACGATCTTGACGGCGAGTTTCAGCCCGGAGCCGGACGTGGCCAGGTGGACGACGCCCATGCCGCCGGATCCGAGCACGCATTCGAGCCGGTACTGGCCGGCGTATTCCGGAAAGCCCACGTGGTCCGCGTGTAGTGACTGCACTGCTCACCACCCCCGCCGGAGCCTAGTCGATGTCCCGTGTGAATCTCCAAGGGCCTGCTACCCTGCGCGAGTTGCGCAGAGCAACGCCAAAGGGGGGAGATTTCACATGTCCGAAGAGAACGAATCCAGCCAATTCCAGACCCTCGACTCGGGGTCCGGATTCCAGACCTTCCCGGTCGCGCCGGGCTACCGGGTGAACGTCCGCAGCGGCCCCGGCACCGGCTATTCGATCGTCAAGGTCCTCCCGTACGGCGCGACCGTGACGATCCGCTGCCAGACGGACGGCGACACGGTCAGCGGCCCGTACGGCACCACCGACATCTGGGACTGCGTCGGCAACGGCCAGTTCGTCTCCGACGCGTACGTCAGGACGGGCAGCGACGGCTACGTCGCCTCCCCCTGCGGCTGACACCGGCGGCAGGGCCGCCCGCCCGGGGCCGGCCCGGACCGCCCCGCCCCGCCCCGGGCGTGGGTCACGTTTGTCGCACCGGGCCCGCCCCCACCCGCGGTGGGTTATAGGCGGTGGTGGCGAAGAACATCACGAGAACCCCCACGCGACCCCCCC
>NZ_JBHXTC010000088.1:13322-18370 GCF_042677605.1 Streptomyces sp. NPDC127106
GTTTTTGTGTGTGGGGCTTCTTTTTTTTTTAAAGAGACTCGGGGGGGGGGGCGGTGGCCCCGCTAACGTGTATCGGGGGGCCGGGCCGCCCGCCGGGGGCGGGCCGGGACCGCCCCGCCCCGCCCGGTGCGTCTGACACGTGAGACGCACCGGGCCCTCCCCCACCGGCGGTGGATAATCGCCGGTGTGAGCGACGAACAGCAGCAGACCCCCGACGCGACGCCCCCGGCCCCGCCCGCCGGGCCGCAGCCGGAGCCGATCCCCTTCTTCGGCACCACCTGGGTCGAGCACGACGGCGGCTACGCCCTCCGCCGCGCCGCCGCCGGCGCGGGTTCGCTCGTCACGGCCTTCGCCGCCGCCTACCTGCTGCGCCTCGCCTACGAGGGCCTGGAGATCGGCAACGTCGGCCCGTTCCTCAGCATCTCCGTCGTCGTCCTCTTCGCGATCGCCAGCGCGGTCGCGTTCCTCAAGACCTGGGAGTCCTTCGGCCGCCGCCCGGCCCCGTCCTCCGACGAGGCCTCGCTCAAGGGCCTGAAGATGATCGGTTTCATCGGCTCCCTCATCGCGTACTTCTTGCGCTGCTTCTTCGAGGCCCCCGGCGAGCGGCTCCGCCGCGCCGAGTACGAGCGCTCCGTCGCCGAGTTCGAGCGCCGCCGCCGCTCCCGTACGGGCAACCCGGCCGCGCGCCGCCCCAAGCGCAAGAAGTAGCCGGCCCGCAGTCACCTCCCGCCCCGCCCGGGCCCGTTCCCGCCGCAGTGTCCGTTCTGTTGACGGCCGGCACCCCCAGGAGCATTATTCACCGCATGATGAATAACTCGGAGCAAGGGGTCGCCCCGGCCCCGGCCCCCGCCGTCCACGCCGACGGCCTGACCGTCCGCCGCGGCACCGGCCGCGCCCTGCGGACCGTCCTCGACTCCCTCGCCTTCGACGTCCCCCGCGGCCGCATCACCGGCCTCCTCGGCCCCTCCGGCTGCGGAAAATCCACGCTCATGCGCGCCGTCGTCGGTACCCAGGCCCATGTCACCGGCACCCTCGACGTCCTCGGCCAGCCCGCCGGCCACCCCGAGCTCCGCGCCCGCATCGGGTACGTCACCCAGGCCCCCTCCGTCTACGACGACCTCACCGTCCGGCAGAACCTCGACTACTTCGCCGCCGTCCTCGACCCCGGCAGAGCCGCCGCCGACCGCCGCCGCGCCACCGTCACCCGGGCCATCGCCGACGTCGACCTCACCGGCCGCGCCGACGCCCTCGCCGGCAGCCTCTCCGGCGGCCAGCGCAGCCGCGTCTCCCTCGCCGTGGCCCTGCTCGGCGCCCCCGAACTCCTCGTCCTCGACGAACCGACCGTCGGACTCGACCCCGTCCTGCGCCGCGACCTGTGGAGCCTCTTCCACGACCTCACCGCCACCCGCGGCACGACGATCCTCGTCTCCTCCCACGTCATGGACGAGGCCGAACGCTGCCACGACCTCCTCCTCATGCGCGAGGGCCGCATCCTCGCCCAGGACACCCCCGACGCACTGCGCACCCGTACCCACTGCGCCACCGTCGAGGAGGGCTTCCTCCGCCTCGTCGACGAAGCCAACGCCCGCGCCGCCCAGGACCCGGCCCAGGACCCGGCCCCCACCGCCCAGGCCCCCGGCCCCGCCGCCCAGGAGCAGCCCCGATGAACGCCGCCCGCACCACCGCCACCGCCGCCCGCGTCCTGCGCCAGCTGCGCCACGACCCGCGCTCCATCGCCCTGATGCTGCTGGTCCCGGTCCTGATGCTGACCCTGCTCCGCTTCGTCTTCGACGGCAGCCCCCGCACCTTCGACGGCATCGGCGCATCCCTCCTCGGGATCTTCCCGATGATCACCATGTTCCTGGTGACCTCGATCGCCACCCTGCGCGAACGCACCTCCGGCACCCTCGAACGCCTCCTCGCCATGCCGCTCGGCAAGGGCGACCTCATCGCCGGCTACGCCCTCGCCTTCGGCGCCGTCGCCGTCGCCCAGTCCCTCCTCGCCACCGGTCTCGCCCTCTGGCTCCTCGGCCTCGACGTCGTCGGCTCCCCCTGGCTGCTCCTCCTCGTCGCCCTCCTCGACGCCCTGCTCGGCACCGCGCTCGGCCTGTTCGTCTCGGCGTTCGCCGCCTCGGAGTTCCAGGCCGTCCAGTTCATGCCGGCCGTGATCTTCCCGCAGCTACTGCTGTGCGGCCTGTTCGCCGCCCGCAGCACCATGCACCCGGTCCTCGAAGGCATCTCCGACGTCCTGCCCATGTCCTACGCCGTCGACGGCATGACCCAGGTCCTCACCCACACCGACATGACCGCCGACTTCGTCCGCGACGCCCTCGTCGTCGCCGCCTGCGCCCTGCTCGTCCTCGCCCTCGGCGCGGCCACCCTCCGGCGCCGCACCCCCTGACCGCCCGCACTGCGGACACCCACCCCCCGCCCCCGCTCCCGGGTGCAAGGATGAGGAAGACGCAGCAGACGCAGCACACACAGCACACGTACGCGCACCCAGTTCGGCGAGGTGACACCGCATGACCCAGACAGTCGCAGTCCTCGGTACCGGAAAGATCGGCGAGGCCCTGCTCAGCGGAATGATCCGCGGCGGCTGGCCCGCCGCGAAGCTCCTCGTCACCGCCCGCCGCTCCGAACGCGCCGAGGAGCTCCGTGCCCGCTACGGCGTCGAGGCCGTCGGCAACGCCGAGGCCGCCAAGCGCGCCGACACCCTCATCCTCACCGTCAAGCCGCAGGACATGGGCAAGCTCCTCGAAGAGCTCGCCCCGCACGTCCCCGCCGACCGCCTCGTCATCAGCGGCGCCGCCGGCATCCCCACCTCCTTCTTCGAGGAGCGGCTCGCCCCCGGCACCCCCGTCGTCCGCGTCATGACGAACACCCCCGCCCTCGTCGACGAAGCCATGTCCGTCATCTCGGCCGGCAGCCACGCCACCGCCGAGCACCTCGCGCACGCCGAGGAGATCTTCGGCGGCGTCGGCAAGACCCTGCGCGTCCCCGAGTCCCAGCAGGACGCCGCCACCGCCCTGTCCGGCTCCGGGCCCGCCTACTTCTACTTCCTCGTCGAAGCCATGACCGACGCCGGCATCCTCCTCGGCCTGCCCCGCGCCCAGGCCCACGACCTCATCGTCCAGGCCGCCATCGGCGCCGCCGTGATGCTCCGCGACAGCGGCGAGCACCCCGTCAAGCTCCGCGAGGCCGTCACCTCCCCCGCCGGCACCACCATCAACGCCATCGTCGAACTCGAACGCCACGGCGTCCGCGCCGCCCTCATCGCCGCCCTCGAAGCCGCCCGCGACCGCAGCCGCGAACTCGCCTCCGGCACCGGCTGACTGACCGAACCCCGCCCGGGGACCGCCGCGACGGCGGTCCCCGGGCGGGCGGCGGACCCGACGGAGCCCGCAGCCCGATCGCCCCGTACGCCCGGTCCACCATCGGCCGCGCGATCGCCCGGGCCCGTCCGGCACCCTCCCGCAGCACCCCGTCCACCAGCCCCGGATCGGCCGCGAGCACGGCATGCCGCTCCTGCACCGGCCGCAACACCTCCACCACGGCCTCGGCCACGTCCCGCTTGAGCGCCCCGTATCCGCCGTACCCGTCGGCGAGCACCGCCGGATCCCCGCCCGTGCAGGCGGCCAGCACGTCCAGCAGGTTCGCCACCCCGGGCCGCGCCTCCCGGTCGTAGACCACCCCGCCGTCCCCGCTGTCGGTGACCGCCCGCATCACCTTCCGGCGCACCACCTCCGGCTCGTCGAGCAGGTACACGACACCCGGCCCGCCGCCCATGGACTTCCCCATCTTCGACCGCAAGTCCTGTAGGTCCATGACCCGTGCGGCCACCGCCGGAAGCGTCGCCTTCGGCACCGTGAAGGTGTGCCCGTACCGCTGGTTGAAACGCACGGCCAGATCCCGGGTCAGCTCCACGTGCTGGCGCTGGTCCTCGCCGACCGGCACCTCGTCGGTCGCGTACGCCAAGATGTCCGCCGCCATCAGCACGGGGTACGTGAGGAGCGACAGCCGCACCCCGGCCCCGGCGGCCTGGGCCTGCGCCGCCTTCTCCTTGTACTGGATCATCCGCCGTAGCTCCCCGTCGGCCGCGGTGCACTCCAGCAGGTACGCCAGCCGCGTGTGTTCGTCCACGTGGCTCTGGACGAACAGCGTGCACTTCTCCGGCGCCAGTCCGGCGGCGAGCAGCAGCGTCGCCGCCTGCCGGCTGAGCCGCCGCACCCGCGCCGGGTCGTGCTCGACCGTCAGCGCGTGCAGGTCCACGACGCAGAACAGCGCCTCGTCCGGCTTCTGCTCGGCGGCGACCCACTGTCGTACGGCGCCCAGGTAGTTGCCCAGCGTCAGGTGGCCGCTCGGCTTGATTCCGCTGAAGATCCGCGCCATGTCCGTCTCCCTGTCTGTCCCTGTCGGTGTGGTGTGGGGGCCGCTGCGTCCGGCGGCCGGCCACTCCCGGGAGGGGAGGGGGAGAAACGAAAACGGCCGCCGGGGCGGCGGCCGTGAGCGCATGCGTGCTCGCGTGGAAGGTCGGCCGCCGTCAGGCGGCCCACCAGCGAAGGCTGAGCATGAGCGCATGCGAGTTCATGGGGGCCAGGCTAGCTCCTCGTCGGGTGCCCGTCCCGGAGTTGACACGCCCGTGCGTGGTCCGTAAGGTTCTTCGAGTTGTCCGACGTGAGCGCCGACCTTGGTCGGTCCCCGGACAGCCATCCCGCACTACACACTCGAACGAACGGCGCACTCTGCCGTCTCGTTTTCATGCGTATTTGCGAATGGGGAATCCGCGTTCCAGGACGCAGCCGCCGATTGGCTTCGGGGGCAAGGAATCCGCTAATGTCTCACTCGCCGCAAGGGCCGACGGCCCGCGCAGCAAATCCCGCTGACTGGGAGTCAGGCCGAAAAGGTTCTGATAGAGTCGGAATCGCCGGAAGGGGAAAGCGCGAAAGCGAAGAACCGGAAAGCGAAGCGCGAAACACTCTGATAGAGTGGGAAACGCAAGAACGAAAGCCCGGAGGAAAGCCCGAGAGGGTGAGTACAAAGGAAGCGTC
>NZ_JBHXTC010000089.1:0-16618 GCF_042677605.1 Streptomyces sp. NPDC127106
CTGATGTGTATAAGCGACCGGCCGTACCCCGCCCGCCCCGGCTCCCGCCGGAGCCGGGGCGGGGCCTCAGCTCTTGCGGTGGCCCACCAGCCGCGGCTTCGACTCCAGCCCGTCCAGCCCGTGCCAGGCCAGGTTCACCAGGTGCGCCGCGACCTCCGCCTTCTTCGGTCGCCGCACGTCCAGCCACCACTGCCCGGTCAGCGCCACCATCCCGACCAGTGCCTGCGCGTACAGCGGGGCCAGCTTCGGATCGAACCCCCGCGCCTTGAACTCCAGCCCCAGGATGTCCTCGACCTGTGTGGCGATATCGCTGATCAGCGACGCGAACGTACCCGTCGACTGGGCCACCGGCGAATCCCGCACCAGGATCCGGAACCCGTCCGTATAGGACTCGATGTAGTCCAGCAGGGCGAACGCCGCCTGCTCCAGCAGCTCCCGCGGATGACCGGCCGTCAGCGCACCCGTCACCATGTCCAGCAGCTGGCGCATCTCCCGGTCCACCACGACCGCGTACAGGCCCTCCTTGCCGCCGAAGTGCTCGTACACCACCGGCTTGGACACCCCGGCCTTGGCCGCGATCTCCTCCACCGACGTGCCCTCGAAGCCCTTCTCGGCGAACAGGGCCCGGCCGATGTCCAGCAGTTGCTGGCGCCGCTCCGCGCCCGTCATCCGAACCCGGCGGCCACGCCTGGGCTTGTCGCTGCTGGAAGTGCTGCCGTCGATCGCCACGCCCCCCATCATGCCGCGTGCGACGCGTTTTCCCTGCGTCGGGCGTCGATCCGGGCCCCGGACGGCCAGCGCACGTCCGTCGCCCAGCCCGCCCGCTCGAACCAGCGGATCAGCCGGGCACTGGAATCCACCTGCCCGCGCAGCACTCCGTGCCGGGCCGACGTCGGGTCCGCGTGGTGCAGGTTGTGCCAGGACTCCCCGCAGGACAGCACCGCCAGCCACCACACGTTCCCCGACCGGTCCCGGGACCGGAACGGACGCTTGCCCACCGCATGGCAGATCGAATTGATCGACCACGTCACGTGGTGGAGCAGCGCCACCCGCACCAGGGAACCCCAGAAGAACGCCGTGAACGCACCCCACCACGACATCGTGACCAGACCACCCACCAGCGGCGGGACCGCCAGCGACACCACCGTCCAGAACACGAAGTCCCGCGAGACCCGCCGCAGCGCCGGATCCTTGATCAGATCGGGGGCGTACTTGTGCTGATCGGTCTGCTCCGTGTCGAACAGCCAGCCGACGTGCGCCCACCACAGGCCCTTCACCAGCGCCGGCAGGCTCTCCCCGAACCGCCACGGCGAGTGCGGGTCGCCGTCCTGGTCGGAGTACCGGTGGTGCTTGCGGTGGTCCGCCACCCAGCGCACCAGCGGCCCCTCCACCGCCATCGACCCCATCACCGCCAGCGCGATCCGCAGCGGCCGCTTCGCCTTGAAGGAACCGTGCGTGAAATGACGGTGGAAGCCCACCGTGATCCCGTGGCAGGTCAGGAAGTACATGAACGCCATCAGGCCGAGGTCCCACCAGCTCACCCCCCACCCCCAGGCCAGCGGCACCGCCGCGAGCAGCGCCAGGAAGGGCACGGTGATGAACAGCAGCAGTGCGATCTGCTCGACCGACCGCTTGTGCTCGCCGCCGCGGGTCGCGGACGGCACCGCGGAACCGGACGGCGCAGAGGCGGCGGAAGGGGAGGCGGACGGCGCCTCGCAAGACGGATCGGACGGCGGGTCCGAGGGCGTGGAGACGCCCTCGATCAGATCGGGACCGGTGGTCATGGGCGTCCCCTGAAGGAAGAGGGAGGAGGCAGGCACCCCGGCTACGGATGCGTAACCTACGGCAACGTAAGTATGGCAAAGGGCGGCCCCCCGGCAAGAGGAGCGCAACAACACGGCACGGCGCACCCACGGGCGCACACCCGCCGCCCACCCCCGCCCCCGCCCACCGCGCCCGCCCGGACGGTGCACGGCGACCGCCTGTCGAGACGTTTACCGAGGCACGAGGCCCGGACACCTATCCTGGTGTCGTCGGACAGCGCGGTCCGCACGGGCAGCCGAGCTGCGCGGCAGAGGGACTCCCCCGCAACGGAACAGACACCCGGCCGGGCGGCAGTACCACCACGCGCGCACGCCGGAGCCCACCTCCCCGTAGCGCTCGACCACTGCAAGGAGCCGCACCTGTGAGCAGTGCCGACCAGGCCTCCACCGCCCACACCCCGGGCCGGGCCCCGTCCGCCGTCGCCGCCGTCAACGCCGAGCTGCGCGCGGACATCCGCCGCCTCGGCGACCTCCTCGGCGAGACCATCGTCCGCCAGGAAGGCCGAGAACTCCTCGACCTCGTCGAGCGCGTCCGCGCCCTCACCCGCACCGACGGCGAGGCCGCCGCGACCCTCCTCGGCGACACCGACCTGGAGACCGCCGCCAAGCTCGTGCGCGCCTTCTCCACCTATTTCCACCTCGCCAACGTCACCGAGCAGGTGCACCGCGGTCGTGAGCTGCGCGCCCACCGCGCCGCCGAGGGCGGCCTCCTCGCCCGCACCGCCGACATGCTCAAGGACGCCGACCCCGAGCACCTGCGCGAGACCGTGCGCAACCTCAACGTCCGCCCGGTCTTCACCGCCCACCCCACCGAGGCCGCCCGCCGCAGCGTCCTGAACAAGCTGCGCCGCATCGCCGCCCTCCTGGAGGAGACCGCCGCCGGTGCCGGCGACCGCCGCCGCCAGGACCTCCGCCTCGCCGAGAACATCGACCTCGTCTGGCAGACCGACGAACTGCGCGTCGTCCGCCCCGAACCCGCCGACGAGGCCCGCAACGCCATCTACTACCTCGACGAGCTCCACGCCGGCGCCGTCGGTGACGTCCTCGAAGACCTCGCCGCCGAACTCCAGCGCGTCGGCATCGAACTGCCCCCCGGTACCCGCCCCCTCACCTTCGGCACCTGGATCGGCGGCGACCGCGACGGCAACCCCAACGTCACCCCCGACGTCACCCGCGAGGTGCTGATCCTCCAGCACGAGCACGGCATCACCGACGCCCTCGAACTCGTCGACTTCCTGCGCAGCCTGCTGTCGAACTCCATCCGCTACACCGGAGCCACCGAGGAACTCCTCTCCTCCCTCCAGGCCGACCTCGAACGCCTCCCCGAGATCAGCCCCCGGTACAAGCGGCTCAACGCGGAGGAGCCGTACCGCCTCAAGGTGACCTGCATCCGGCAGAAGCTCCTCAACACCCGCCGGCGCCTCGCCCAGGGCACCCCGCACGAGGAGGGCCGCGACTACCTCGGCACCGCCGAGCTGCTCACCGACCTCACCCTCATCCAGACCTCCCTGCGCGAGCACCGCGGCGGCCTCTTCGCCGACGGCCGCATGGACCGCACCATCCGCACCCTCGCCGCCTTCGGCCTCCAGCTGGCCACCATGGACGTCCGCGAGCACGCCGACGCCCACCACCACGCCCTCGGCCAGCTCTTCGACCGCCTCGGCGAGGAGTCCTGGCGCTACTCCGACATGCCCCGCGAGTACCGGCAGAAGCTCCTCGCCAAGGAACTGCGCTCCCGCCGACCCCTCGCGCCCACCCCCGCCCCGCTCGACGCGGCCGGTCAGAAGACCCTGGGCGTCTTCCTCACGATCAAGGACGCCTTCGAGAAGTTCGGGCCCGAGGTCATCGAGTCCTACATCATCTCCATGTGCCAGGGCGCCGACGACGTCTTCGCCGCCGCCGTCCTCGCCCGCGAGGCCGGGCTCGTCGACCTCCATGCCGGCTGGGCCAAGATCGGCATCGTGCCGCTGCTGGAGACCACCGACGAACTGCGCGCGGCCGACGTCATCCTCGACGAGATGCTCGCCGACCCCTCCTACCGCCGCCTGGTCTCCCTCCGCGGCGATGTCCAGGAGGTCATGCTCGGCTACTCGGACTCCTCCAAGTTCGGCGGCATCACCACCAGCCAGTGGGAGATCCACCGCGCCCAGCGCCGCCTGCGCGACGTCGCCCACCGCTACGGCGTCCGCCTGCGCCTCTTCCACGGCCGCGGCGGCACCGTCGGCCGCGGCGGCGGCCCCTCCCACGACGCGATCCTCGCCCAGCCGTGGGGCACCCTCGAAGGCGAGATCAAGGTCACCGAGCAGGGCGAGGTCATCTCCGACAAGTACCTCGTGCCCTCCCTGGCCCGGGAGAACCTCGAACTCACCGTCGCGGCGACCCTCCAGGCCTCCGCCCTGCACACGGCCCCCCGCCAGTCCGGTGACGACCTCGCCCGCTGGGACGCGGCCATGGACATCGCCTCCGACGCCGCCCACTCCGCCTACCGGGCCCTGGTCGAGGACCCCGACCTGCCGGCCTACTTCTTCGCCTCCACCCCGGTCGACCAGCTCGCCGACCTCCACCTGGGCTCCCGGCCCTCCCGCCGCCCCGACTCCGGCGCCGGCCTCGACGGCCTGCGCGCCATCCCCTGGGTGTTCGGCTGGACCCAGTCCCGCCAGATCGTCCCGGGCTGGTACGGCGTCGGCTCCGGCCTCAAGGCCATCCGCGAGGCCGGCCAGGAGAGCGTCCTCACCGAGATGGGCGAACGCTGGCACTTCTTCCGCAACTTCCTGTCCAACGTCGAGATGACCCTCGCCAAGACGGACCTGCGGATCGCCCGCCACTACGTCGACACCCTCGTCCCCGACGAGCTGAAGCACGTCTTCGACCGCATCCGCGCCGAACACGAGCTGACCGTCCGCGAGGTGCTGCGCATCACCGGCGGCGAACGCCTCCTCGACTCGCAGCCCGTCCTCCAGCAGACCTTCGCCGTCCGCGACGCCTACCTGGACCCCATCTCCTACCTCCAGGTCTCCCTGCTGGCCCGCCAGCGCGCCGCCGCCGCCCGCGGCGAGGAGCCTGACCCGGTCCTCTCCCGCGCCCTGCTCCTCAGCGTCAACGGCGTCGCCGCCGGCCTGCGCAACACCGGCTGATCCGCCGGCGCAGCAGCCCGTACGCACGACAGGGCCCCCGCACCGTCGCGGTGCGGGGGCCCTGCCGTATCACCGGGGGCGCCCGGCCCCCGGCTCACGAGGACCTCAGCCCTCGGCAGCGGCCTTGCGGCGGCGCACCACCAGCACGGCGCCGGCGGCGACCATCACACCGGCCACGGTCGCGATCAGGCCGACCGGGGCGTTCGAGCCCGTGCTCGCCAGACCGCCGCCCGTACCGGCCGTCGAGCCGCCGGTCGTCGCCGAGGACGACGACACCGACGGGGACGGGGACCCGGACGGGGAAGCCGACGGCGAACCGGACGGAGAAGCGGACGTGGACGACGACGGGCTGCCCGACGGCGAACCGGACGGCGACGACGAACCGGACGGCGACGACGACGGGCTGCCCGACGGGGACCCGGACGGGCTGCCCGACGGCGAACCCGACGGCTTCGTCGAAGCCGGGCAGGTGTGCGACAGGTTGAACCAGTCGACCGAGCCGCCCTGGACCTCCGCCGAAGCGGCCGTCAGCTTCGCACCCGCCTCGGACGCCACGTACGCGTGCTTCTCCGTCGGCGGACCGAACACCGTCACGACCTTCTCGCCGCCCGGCTCGAAGGTCACCTTCAGCTTCACGAACGTCGTCGAATTGCCCGGCAGCACGAAGTGCCAGCCGTCCTGCGAGGACGGGATGTCCGCGCACTGCTTCTCGTTCGAGACACCCTTCGAGGTGGCCGTCAGCGGAAGCTGCTGGTGGATCGGGACGGTGTACGAACCGTCGGCGAAGGCCGGGGCCGCGCCCGCGGCGAGCAGCAGGGAGACAGCAGCGGGAACCGAAGCCGCCGCCAGGCGCTTGGGGGATATGGGCATGGGATACCTCTGGCGCATGTGAGGGAAAGCGTGCCGTGGGAGGTGGCGGCCCAGCATGCTGATCGCGGCGCGCCCGGGTCAAGAGGCAGTCGTCAGCATTCGCGCGGAGTGGGCGGGTCGAACACCTTATGTCCGCTGTAACGATCCGTGAGCGGAGGCCGTCCCGCAGACCTCCGCCCTACCGTCACACCATGAAAAACCGTCAGGCGTTGTACGCGGACTGCGCCCGCTCCAGACCCTCCGTGATCAAGCACTCCACGGCATCGGCCGCCCGGTCCACGAACCAGTCCAGCTCCTTGCGCTCCGTGGACGAGAAGTCCTTCAGCACGAAGTCCGCCACCTGCATCCGCCCCGGCGGACGCCCGATCCCGCACCGCACCCGGTGGTAGTCCGCGCCCATCGACTTCGTCATCGACTTCAGGCCGTTGTGCCCGTTGTCCCCACCGCCCAGCTTCAGGCGCAGCGTCGCGTAGTCGATGTCCAGCTCGTCGTGGACCGCGACGATCCGGTCCACCGGCACCTTGTAGAAGTCCCGCAGCGCCGTCACCGGGCCTCCCGACAGGTTCATGAAGGACATCGGCTTCGCCAGCACCACCCGCCGGTTCGCCGGTCCCGGCGGCCCCATCCGGCCCTCCACCACCTGCGCCCGCGCCTTGTGCGCCTTGAACTTCCCCCGGATCCGGTCGGCCAGCAGGTCGACCACCATGAACCCGATGTTGTGGCGGTTGCCCGCGTACTCCGCCCCGGGATTCCCCAGGCCGACTATCAGCCAGGGCGCCGCGTCGTCACACATCACAACGCACCTTACCGTGGACGACCGCCGACCTGCACCAGTGCCGCAGGACGGCGGTCGTTCAGCATCAGCTGAAAGGGAAGGGCGAGGCTCAGGCCTCGGCGCCCTCGGCCTCGGCGGCCGGCTCCTCGACCTGGGCCGCGACGACCTGGAGGACGACGGCGTCGGTCTCGGTCACCAGGGTGACGCCCGACGGCAGCGCGATGTCCTGGGCGAGGACGGAGGCACCGGCCTCCAGGCCCTCGACGGAGACCGTCAGGGACTCGGGCAGGTGGGTGGCCTCGGCCTCGACCGACACGGTGGCGAGGACGTGCTCCAGCAGGTTGCCGCCGGCGGCCAGCTCACCCTCGGCCTGGACCGGAACCTCGACGGTGACCTTCTCGCCCTTCTTCACGGCGAGGAAGTCGACGTGGTCGACGGTGCGCTTGATCGGGTCCTTCTGGACGGCCTTGGGGATGACCAGCTCGGTGCCGTCGCCCGCGATGTCCAGGGAGATCAGGACGTTCGGGGTCTTCAGCGCCATGGTCAGGGCGTGACCCTCGACGGCGACGTGCTTCGGGGCCTCGCCGTGGCCGTAGATGACCGCGGGGATCTGCTTGTTGCGGCGGGTGGCACGGGCGGCGCCCTTGCCGAACACGGTACGGATCTCAGCGGAGAGCTTGACCTCGGACATGTTCACTCCTCGTGGGGTGACGGAAAGCGGAAGACGGTCACCCGGCCACGAAACGGCCTGCTACGAAGAGCGCGTCGATAACGGAGCCCCGACACCTTCACAAAAAAGGCGCGGCCTCCCTCGCCGAGCAACTCGTCAAGTCTACCCGGCGGGGAGGCCGCGCCCAAAAGGATCTAGCGCCGGCCCTGCGGCCCGACCCTTACTGCTGCTCCTCGAAGAGGCTCGTCACCGAGCCGTCCTCGAACACCTCGCGCACGGCGCGCGCGATCGTCGGGGCGATCGACAGCACCGTGATCTTGTCGAGCTCCAGGTCGGACGGGTCCGGCAGGGTGTTCGTGAACACGAACTCGCTCACCTTGGAGTTCTTCAGGCGGTCCGCCGCCGGGCCCGACAGGATGCCGTGCGTGGCCGTCACGATGACGTCCTCCGCGCCGTGCGCGAAGAGCGCCTCGGCGGCGGCGCAGATCGTGCCACCGGTGTCGATCATGTCGTCGACCAGCACGCAGACACGGCCCCGGACCTCACCGACGACCTCGTGGACGGTCACCTGGTTGGCGACGTCCTTGTCGCGGCGCTTGTGCACGATCGCCAGCGGCGCGTCCAGGCGGTCGCACCAGCGGTCGGCCACCCGGACACGGCCGGCGTCCGGGGAGACGATCGTCAGCTTGGTGCGGTCCACCTTGGCGCCCACGTAGTCCGCGAGGACCGGAAGGGCCGACAGGTGGTCCACCGGGCCGTCGAAGAAGCCCTGGATCTGGTCCGTGTGCAGGTCGACCGTGAGGATCCGGTCCGCACCCGCCGTCTTCAGCAGGTCCGCCACCAGACGCGCCGAGATCGGCTCGCGGCCCTTGTGCTTCTTGTCCTGGCGGGCGTACCCGTACGACGGGATGATCACAGTGATCGAACGGGCCGACGCACGCTTCAGCGCGTCCAGCATGATCAGCTGCTCCATGACCCACTTGTTGATCGGAGCCGTGTGGCTCTGGATCAGGAAGCAGTCCGCACCGCGCGCCGACTCCTGGAAGCGGACGTAGATCTCACCGTTGGCGAAGTCGAAAGCCTTGGTCGGCACGAGCTGGACGCCCAGCTGGTGCGCAACCTCCTCGGCCAGCTCGGGGTGGGCGCGGCCGGAGAAGAGCATCAGCTTCTTCTCGCCGGTCGTCTTGATCCCGGTCACAGCACAGTCTCCTCAGACGTGTTGAAAGCTGCTCGCCCCCGCGTGCGTCCGTCCCGCACACGGTGAGCCAGCCGATTGCGTGCACCTATCACGGTACGCCGTCTCCGACGCACCTGTTTCCGGACAGTTCACCCGGAAGGGCTTTCTCAGCCCTCCGCGGACCCCTCCCGAGCCGCCGACTGCGCCGCCGACGCAGCAGCACTCCCCGGACGCTTGCGGGCCACCCAGCCCTCGATATTCCGCTGCTGGCCACGGGCGACGGCCAGCGCACCGGGCGGCACATCCTTGGTGATCACGGATCCGGCCGCCGTGTAGGCGCCGTCCCCGATCGTGACGGGCGCCACAAACATGTTGTCCGAACCCGTCTTGCAATGTGAGCCGACCGTGGTGTGGTGCTTGTGCTCACCGTCGTAGTTCACGAACACGCTCGCCGCACCGATGTTGGTGTACTCGCCGATCGTCGCGTCACCCACGTACGACAGGTGCGGGACCTTCGTCCCCTCGCCGATCGTCGCGTTCTTCATCTCCACGTACGTACCGGCCTTCGCCTTCAGGCCGAGGTTCGTGCCCGGGCGCAGGTACGCGTACGGACCCACCGACGCCGACTCGCCGATCACCGCGGAGTCCGCCACCGTGTTGTCCACCCGCGCCTTCGGACCCACCTGCGTGTCCTTCAGCCGCGTGTTCGGGCCGACCTCGGCACCCTCGGCGACGTGCGTCGAACCGAGCAGCTGCGTACCCGGGTGGATCAGCGCGTCCTGGCCGAACGTCACCGTCACGTCCACGAACGTACTCGCCGGGTCCACGACCGTCACGCCCGCGAGCATGGCCCGCTCCAGCAGCCGTGCGTTCAGCAGCCCCCGCGCCTCGGCCAGTTGCACCCGGTTGTTGATCCCCAGGATCTGGCGGTGGTCACTGCCCACGGCCGCGCCCACGCGGTGGCCGGCCTCCCGCAGGATGCCGAGCACGTCGGTGAGGTACTCCTCGCCCTGGCTGTTGTCCGTGCGCACCTTGCCCAGGGCGTCGGCCAGCAGCGCACCGTCGAAGGCGAAGACGCCGGAGTTGATCTCCCGGATCGCGCGCTGCTCCTCGGTGGCGTCCTTGTGCTCGACGATCGCGGTGACCGCGCCGGTCTCCGCGTCGCGGACGATGCGGCCGTAGCCGGTCGAGTCCGGGACCTCGGCGGTCAGGACGGTGACGGCGTTGCCGTCGGCGCCGTGGGTCGCGACCAGGGCCGACAGGGTCTCGCCGGTCAGCAGCGGGGTGTCGCCGCAGACCACGACCACGGTGCCGTCGACGGACCCGCCGAGCTCCTGGAGTGCCATGCGGACGGCGTGACCGGTGCCGTTCTGCTCGTACTGCACGGCCGTGCGGACGCCGGCGTCGATGTCGGCGAGGTGCGCGGTGACCTGCTCGCGGGCGTGGCCGACGACGACCACGAGGTGCTCGGGGTCGAGTTCGCGCGAGGCGGCGACGACGTGGCCCACGAGCGACCGCCCGCAGATCTCGTGCAGGACCTTGGGAGTGGCCGACTTCATGCGGGTGCCCTCACCCGCTGCGAGTACGACGACGGCTGCCGGGCGGTTGGCGCTCACGGGTGTGCCCTTCGGCTTCGGGTGGTGGACTCCCGAAGGATACCGGGGGGTCAGGGGCCGTAAACGAGGGCGGGTCCTGACCTTCCGGTCAGGACCCGAACCTGCACAGCTCCCCTGCCAGGATTCGAACCCGGACATAAGGTACCAAAAACCTCAGTGCTGCCATTACACCACAGGGGATGGTAAATCTCCCCAAATCGGACATCCCGCGTTCCCGGTTCAGGTTGACCGCCCCTACTATGCCGCACCAGGCGCCCTCGATGCGACGGTAGATGTCTGCGCTTCGGCTGACGCAAAGAGCGGGGCAGCCGCGGTAGTTCTCGTCGACGTTCATCCGGGGACTTCTCGGCGGCCGTGACGGCGGCGGACTTTCCGTCGCTGGTGTGCTGGGGCCGCTGCGTAGGCTGGACGGCATGACCAGTACGGGGGAGTGGCAGGGCGGGGCCGGGCGGGACGGGCCCCTGTGGTGGGACCGGCCGCGGTCGGCGGTGCTCGACGGGGGGATCGCGGCGGTGTCGGCCGCGGAGTGTGCGGCCGAGGGGGTCGCCTTCGCGCACGAGACCGGGATCCCGACCGCCCTGGGGGTGCTCTTCGGGGTGCTGGTGGGGTCCGTGGTGCTGCTGCGGTGGCGCTGGCCGGTCGCCGTGGTGCTGGTCGGGATCGCCGTGGCACCGGCGGCCATGGGCATCGTCCTCAGCGTGGTCGGGCTGTACACGCTCGCCGCGAGCGAGGTGCCCCGCCGGATCACCTCGACGCTGACCGTGCTGGCGCTGCTGGCGACGTTCGTCGTCATGTACGTGCGCACCAGCGGGGACGTGGGCGCGACGCACGGCGTGGTGCTCGTGCTGTCCGGGGTCCTGGCGGTGGCGCTGAACGTGGTGCCGGTCCTGCTCGGCCTGTACATGGGGGCCCGGCGCCGTCTGATGGAGAGCTTGCAGGAGCGGGCGGACTCGCTGGAGCGGGAGCTGCTGCTGCTGGCGGAGCGGGCGGAGGAGCGGGCCGAGTGGGCCCGGCGGGAGGAGCGGACCCGGATCGCCCGGGAGATGCACGACGTGGTGGCGCACCGGGTGTCGCTGATGGTGGTGCACGCGGCGGCGCTGCAGGCCGTGGTGGTCAAGGACCCGGTGAAGGCGGCGCGGAACGCGGCGCTGGTCGGGGACATGGGCCGGCAGGCGCTGACGGAGCTGCGGGAGATGCTCGGTGTGCTGCGGGCGCCGGTGGCGGCGAAGCCGGCGGTGTCCGGGGCGGCCCCGGTCCCGGTGGCCGCCGTGGAGCCGGTGGCGGTCGCGGTGGCGCCGGCGGCGGGTCCGGAGGACGGGCCGACGCTGGCGGAGCTGGAGGCGTTGGTCGGGCAGTCGCGGGCGGCGGGGATGGTCGTGGACCTGGACGTCCGGGGACCGGAGGGTACGTATCCGGCCGAGGTGGAGCAGACGGCGTACCGGGTGGTGCAGGAGGCGCTCACGAACTGCCACAAGCACGCGCCGGGCGCGGAGGTCGTGGTGCGGCTCGCCCATCGGGACGGTGAGGTGGCGATGCAGGTGGAGAACGGGCCCGGTGCGGCGGACGTGGCGCGGCCCGAGCTGCCCAGCGGGGGGAACGGCCTGGTGGGGATGCGGGAACGGGTGCTCGGGCTGGGCGGGGTGTTCGTGTCGGGTCCGACGGATGCCGGTGGTTTCCGGGTGTCGGCGGTGCTGCCGGGTGTCGCCGGGCAGGAGTAGCGGCTGCTGCTGCCGTTCCGGCCGGGCCCGGCGCAGCCGGTGCGCCGGGGCGGGCGGGTCAGGGGGCGGCGGTCAGGCGGGCCGGCTGGAGGCCGGTCAGGAGGAGGGTGAGGGCCTCGTCCATGCCGCCGCCGAGGTACCAGTCGCCGGTGTGGTCGATGGCGTAGATCCGGCCCTCGCGGTCGATGGCGAGGTGCGAGGCGCCGTCCGAGTCGACGCCGAGCGGGCAGAGCTGGGTGGACAGGGCGCGGCCGAGGTCGGCGAAGGTGCGCGCGAGGTGGAGGCCGGTCAGCGGGTCCAGGCGTACGGGGACGGGCGCTATCTGGCGGCCCGGTCCGGAGGCGCTGACCGTGAGGCCGCCGAATTCGGCCCAGGCCTCGACGGCGGCGGGGAAGACCGTGTGGCGGTGTCCGGCGGGTGTGGTGTGGTCCCGGAGCGCGTCGGCCCAGTACTCGGCCTGCTTGATGTCCCAGCGGCCGGGTTCCCAGCCGGCGGTGCGCAGGGCGGTGTCCACGACGGCGGGGAAACGGGTGGCCGAGGAGCGGTCGTAGGAGGCGGAGGAGGTGGTGGTCATGGTGGCGGGGGTCAGGCCCTCTCGGAGGCGGGTGTGAGGTCGACGGGTCGTACGCCGAAGTGGGCGAGGAGGGCCTCGCAGGACCGGCACGGGGGCGCGTAACTGCCGTGGAGGGGGTCGCCGTCCTCGCGGATGCGGCGGGCGGTGATCTTGGCGTTCTTGAGCGAGCGGCGTGCTTCGCCGGCCGTGAGGGGCTTGCGGGAGGCGCGCTTGCTGCGGGCCTTCTCGGCGGCGGTCAGGTGCCGGGAGAGGAGTATCGCCTCGGGGCAGCGGCCGGTGAACCGTTCGCGCTGGCTGCTGGTGAGGGTGTCGAGGAAGTCCTGGACGAGCGGATGCAGCGTGGGCGGCTGGTCGCCCTTGCCGGCCGTGCCGGTGAGGGTCTCGCCGCGTACGGAGAGGGCGGCGGCGACGGTGGGGAGGATGCCGTCGCGGCGGAAGCGGGGTACGGGTACGTCGGCGCGGCTGCCCGCGGCGCTCCAGCGCAGGCGCGGGTCCGAGGCGGGGCCGGCGGCTTCCGGTCCGGTATCGGCTGCTGTTGTGCGTGTTGCCGTGTTCTGCATGCTCGCGCCTTCCCTCCCGTGGCTGCGGTGATGGCCGCTGTCGCGCACGCCCCCGTGCTGTGGGGACAGCCTGTCAAATGTCCCCCGCGGTGTGGAACGGGGGTCGAATATTCGTATCAATTCGGATGTTCCCGGCCGTCGGGTGGGTGCGTGGCTCGGGGGCGGCTGCCCCTCTTGCCGGAGCACATAGGCTGTGGTGAACCAGCCAGATCCAGCAGGGGGCTACCGCCATGACGACAGGTCGGCTCGGCCAGCACGCCGCGCCACCCAACGCCGCGTACTCGGGGCAGGTCGTGCACTTCCCGGACCCGGTCCGGGCCGCTCGGCATCCCCACGGCGTGCGGATGGACGCGCAGGGACATCCCGACTTCTCCGCGTACGCGCGGGCGGCGGTGGAGATCGCCGAGCCGCCCGAGGGTTTCGGCGTGGACGAGCTGCGGCTGACGGACTACGTGTCCGCGAACGCGGCCATGCGCGCGGCGGGTCACCCGCTGTGGGACACGGTCGGACCGGTGGCGACCCCGCACGGCTGGACCTGGCACCACGTCGCGGGCACGCGGCGGATGGAGCTGGTCCCGGTCGAGGTGAAGGCCCTGTTGCGGCACCACGCCGGGCTGGCGACCGCGCCCGTGGACCACGACAAGCGGGGGACGCGGCCGCTCCAGGAGGTGCGGCCGGTCCACCTGGGGCTGCCCAAGTCGGTGGTTTCGGTGTCGGAGCAGCAGGTGCAGGGGATCGAGGAGGATCTCGGGTACCGGCTGCCGGAGGCCTACCGCTCCTTCCTGAAGGCGGCGGGCGGCAGTGCACCGGTCGGCGTCGGGTTGGACGTGGACCTGGGGGTGCTCGTGGACCAGCCGTTCTTCACGGTGCGTGAGGAAGCGGCGGTCAACGACCTGGTGTACGTCAACAAGTGTCTGCGCGACCACCTGACGAAGGACTACCTGTGCGTCGCGTTCGCGCAGGGCGGGCTGCTCGCCGTGAAGGTGAGGGGCGACGGCATCGGTTCGGTGTGGTTCTCCCCGTACGACGACGGTCGGGACCGGGACGGCTGGTCCGTCCAGGAACGCGTCGAGCGGCTGTTGCTGCCGTGCGGTGCCGATTTCGATGCCTTTCTCGAACGACTGGCCGGAAATCCACCGGAGTTGGAGACCGTCGCCGGTCTGATGGTGGACGGCGGATTCGCACGCTCGGTTCCCGTGGAGGGGCCGGTTCCGGTGCCGGGTGCGGCGCCGGTGGAGGGATGACAGCGCGATGGTGACGTTTGCGCAGGCGCAGGAGCGTGCCGAGGAATGGATCAACGGTGACGTGCCCCCGTACCAGCACCGCGAGGTGCGGGTGCGGGAGTTCGGGCTGGGATTCGTGGTGTGGGCCGAGGACCGTCCCGGCGGTCCCGTGTCCGGAGGTGGCCGGCAGCGGCTGGTCATCGCGCGCGACAGCGGCGAGGTGACGCTGTGGCCGGGGCTGCCGGTGGGTGAGGTGATCCGCCGGTACGAGGAGGAGTACGGGGCCGTGGCCGCTCCGGCGGCGGAGGCCTCGGTACCGTCCCCGCGGATCGACTCGGAGCAGACGTCGTTCATGCTCAGTCCGCCGGAATGGCTGCAGGAGGCCGCGGACCGGGCGGGCATCCCGGGCGGACCCGCCTCTTCGGGCGCGGGCGCGGGGGCCGGGGTCGGGGCTCCGGCGGCGCCCGTTGCCGGTGTTGCCGCCGCCGACGGGGCCGACGGGTCCGTGCCGGGCGCGGCTGCGCCCGCGGCGGGGCCCGAGCCGGTGCCGCTGCGCCGTGAGGTGCCGTACGAGCCGACCGCCAACGACGGGGTGCCCGCCGGGGCGACGCCCTGGGCGGGCACGGACGTGAACCCGGGCGCGGACGAGGGGTCGGTGGCGCTGCCGGCGACCGTGTTCGCGCCGCCGCTGTCCGGGTCGGACCTGGAGGATCTCGCGCCGTCGGCGGGTGCTTCCCCGGAGGCCAAGACCACCCTGATGGCCGGGGGCAGCCAGCTGCCGAAGACCGCCATCGCGCCCGCGGTGGACCTCGGGGCGGGGGCGCCGCCGCTGCCCGGTCCCGGGTCCCCGGAGGCGCTCGCCCAGGAGCCCACGGGTCGGGCTCCGGTCGCCCCGCCCGCGATGCCGCCGGCGCCGCCCGCGCCTCCTGCCGCGCCCGGGCCCGCGGCCGCCTCCGCCGAGGCGCTGGCCCAGGAGCCCACGGACCGGGCCCCCGTCACGCCCCCGCCCCCGGCGCCCCCCGCGCCGCCTGCCGCTCCGGCTGCTCCCGCACCGGGTCAGCCGCCCGCGCCTCCCGGTCCGCCGGGTGCTCCGGGCTCGCTGGGTCGTGGGCTGGACCATGCGGCGACGATGCTGGCGGGTCCGGCTGTGGTGGCTGGTGGTCCTCCGGCGCCTCCTGGTCCGCCTGGTGTTCCGGGTGGGTCGAACGGTGCCGGTGTGGGTCAGCCGCCCGCGCCTCCCGGTCCGCCGGGTGCTCCGGGCTCGCTGGGTCGTGGGCTGGACCACGCGGCGACCATGCTGGCCGGCCCCGCCGTGGTCGGCGGCCCGCCCGTGCCTCCCGGCCCCGGCCCGGCCGCCGCCGCACCCGCCGGCGCGCCCACCGTCGGCCCGGGCTACCAGGCCGTACTCCGCTACCGCGCCCCCGACGGCTCCGAGCAGCAGATCATCCGCCGCTCGGCGCCCGGCACCCCGCACCCGGAGTGGCAGATCCTGCACGAGCTGCGCGCCATGAACGTGCCGCCGCAGCAGGTGCTGGAACTGCACACCGAGCTGGAGTCCTGCGAGCTGCCCGGCGGCTACTGCGCCCGGATGATCCGGGAGACCTGGCCGCAGGTCCGGATCACCAGCGTGGCCCCGTACGGCAAGGACCACACCGGACGTCAGGCCGGCATGCAGCACCTGCTGACCCACCAGGGCGAGCTGCACCAGGTGGCCGACGGACCGGCGCGCCCCGCACCGGTACGGGCGCCCCTGCCGCAGGTGCCGCTGCAACCGGCGATCCCGCTGGACGCCATCGGCTCCGAGCTGGCCGGCGCGTTCGGCCCGCAGGGCGTGTTCCGGTTCGACCAGCGCGCGGTGTCCCGCCAGGGCGTACCCGAGATCGTGGCGCAGACCCTGGTCTGGGCCGGTCTGCCCGTGGACTTCGGGCCGTTCTTCTGGGCGCAGGCGGTGCCGGGCCAGCCCGTGCCGACGCTGGCCGAAATGGCCGCGCAGCGGCAGGTCCAGCCCGCGTCGGACGCGGGCTCGTACCTGGTCATCGGCAGCGACTTCGGCAAGGCGCTGTGCGTGCAGTACGGGACCGCGCACATCGTGGCCGTCCCGGTCGAGGGCGGCCCGGGCGGGGCTCCGGTGCCGCCGCAGTTCGTGAATTCGAGCCTGCCGCAGTTCGTGCGCTCGTTGGCGATGCTGGGCCACATGTGGCGTCTGCGCCAGCATCTGACGCCCGAACAGGCGGGCCGCTGGACCGTCGATTTCCAGGCGAATCTGGCCGGGCTCGACACCGCGGCACTGAACTCGCCCGAGAGCTGGTGGTCCGTGCTGCTGGAGCAGATGTGGGACGGACTGCTCTGATCGGATGATCGGTTCAGTGGCCGGGGGGGGGGGCCGGGGGGGGGGGGGCCCCCCCCCCCCCCCCCCGGGGGGGGCCCCCCCCGGCCCCAGAATGAGGAAACCCCCCCCCCACGCGGGCGCCCCCGGGA
>NZ_JBHXTC010000089.1:16628-18000 GCF_042677605.1 Streptomyces sp. NPDC127106
GTGTGTGGGTGTGCGTGTTGTTTTGTCTTTTTGTGGGTGTGTGTTGGTTTGTGGTTTTGTGTGTTTGTGCGGGGGGGCCCCTCCGCTGTCTCGCGCCCCCCCCCCCCGGCCATTCCGGCTTCTGGCCGCAAATGACGCATCCTTGACAGGAATCCCCGCGAGAGAGGCGCTCCCAGGATGGCTGCACGCATGTCCCCTCACGGACAGGGTTTCGCGATCGTACGCGTTCGCGGCTACCGGACCGACCAGGTCGACCGGTACGTCGCACGGCTGTTCGCGGGCCGTGACGAGGCCTGGGAGCGGGTGGCGCGGCTGACCGTCCTCGCCAAGCAGATGGAGGAGGAGGCCGAACGGCTCCGCGAAGCCGTCGCCTCCCTCGTCCCGCACCAGTACGAGGACCTCACCGAACGCGCCCGGCGGATCTTCGCACTGGTCGTCGAGGAAGCGGAGGCGCTGCGCAGCGAGGCGCACGCCGACGCCGCGGACGCGATGGGCGCAGCCGAAGCCCATGCCGAACGGTGTACCGAACTGGCCCGGCAGGACGCCGAAGCCGTCCGCGAGCAGACCGAGGTCCGGGCCCGGCAGGGTGTGCAGGCCGCCGAACGCGAAGCGGAAGAACTCCTCGGGGAAGCCCGTGAGGACGCCGCGGCCTGGCGGGCACAGGCGCAGGCCGCCCTCGTGGAGACCCGGCGACGGGCCGACGAACTGCTCGCGGAGCGGGAACAGGACCAGGCCGACCGGTGGGACGCCGCCCAGCGGGAAATCGCCCGGCGCGAGGCCGACATGGCGGAACGGCTCGCCGAGATGGAGCGGCAGGCCGACGCGCGGCTCGCGGAGGCGCGCCGCGGGTACGCGGAGGCGGAGGAGGCGGCCCGGCACGGGCAGGAGGACGCGGAGGCGCAGGCCGCCGACCTGATCGCGCAGGCCCGGGTGCAGGAGGAGCGGATCGGGCGGGAGACGGAGCGGGTGCTGCGGGAGCATGCGGAGGCCGAGGAGGAGATGCGGGCGCACATGAGCCATGTGCGGGCGAGCCTTGCGGCGTTGACCGGCCGGGCCGCGGCCGAGGGCTGACCGCCCGCCCGGCCGGCCGTGGCGTTGGGTCGCCTCAAACGCCGGCGGGGCTGGGGGGTGTGCCCGGGCGGGGGCTTCGTGGCGGGGGTCGGCGCCGGGGGCGGGGCGGGGTGCTGTCCGGGGTAGGCATGATTTATGGCCCCTCTGGGATCTGGAGGGCGGGTCGGCGGTGTTGGCCAACAAATCACGTTTTTACACCCCGGACAGCACCCCGCCCCGCCCCCGTCACCGACCCGCGACGACCCCCCGGTCCGGGCACGTTCGGGGACTGGACCGTCCCGTCCCCCGTCCAGGGACGTCC
>NZ_JBHXTC010000090.1:0-5606 GCF_042677605.1 Streptomyces sp. NPDC127106
GCTCTTGTTACCCTGAGCGGCGTGGGGGGGGGTGTTTGTGGGGGCGCCCCCCCCCCCCACCGGCCCGGGGACCTCGCCCCGCGCCCCCGCCGGGGGGCACCCCCCCGCGGCGGGATCCGGCAGCACCATCCCGACCCGTACGCCCGAAGGAGACCTGACATGCCGCTTTCCGTGTCCCTGAGCGTCGAGGGCGACACCACCGTGATCGAGCTGGCGGGCGAGCTGGACGCCAAGACCGCGCCGGAGTTCCACCAGACCATCGAGAAGGCCGCCGGGCACGGCACGTCCACGGTCGAGATCAGGATGGCCGGGGTCGGCTACATGGCCAGCGCCGGGCTGCGGTCCCTGGTCTTCGCCCAGCAGAAGGTCGCGGACCACGTGACCATCAAGGTGGTCGGCGCGATCGAGCCCGTCTCCCGGACCATCCGGACGGCCGGGCTCGACCGCAGCATCGTGCTCTCCGACCAGTGAGCCGCAGGAGCGAGATGGTCGAACTGGCGAGGACGCCCGCCGAACTGGAGGTGCCCGCCACGCTGGGGGCGCTGGGCGCGATCGCCGCGTTCGTCCTGCGGCTGGCCGCCCGGGCGGGCCTCGACCAGCGGGCCACCTACCGGATCCGGCTGGCCGTGGACGAGCTGGCCACGAACATCGTCATGCACGGGTACCGGGGCGGCGGCGGGCGGATCACCGTCCGCGGCCGCTCCGGCCCCGGCCGGGTGCAGATCGTCCTCGTGGACGGCGCGCCCGCCTTCGACCCCGTCGCGGGGCGCGTGCCGCCCGCCACCGGGACTCCCCCCGAGCGCCGGCGGATCGGCGGACTCGGCATCCACCTGGCGCTGACCAGCGTGGACGAGTACGGCTACGCACGCAGGGACGGCCGCAACATCAGCACGCTGACCGTCACAGCCGAGGGGACGGACCGATGCCCTCCACCACCGTGATCATCCTCGACGAGTACCCTCCGCCGCCCGGCGAACTCCTCGACGCACTGCACCTGATGGACGCGGAGCTGGTCGGCCTCACCCTGCGCGAGCTGCTCGGCGGGCCGCCGGACGCGCTGCCCGTCGCCGACGTGCTGCTCGCCCCGGCGGAGACCGAGGGCGAGTCCGTACGCCTGGCCGTACGCCGGCTGCGCGGCTGGGCCGGGGCGCCGATCGTCGTCGTCTGGACGGTGACCGGGTTCGCCGCCCTGGAGCAGCACGTCCGGCTCGGCCACGACTACCTCGTCCCCCCGTTCCTGCCGGCCCTGGTCGGGGCCCGGCTGCACAGCTGCTCCGAGCGCGCCGGGCTCGGCCGCACCGTGCGGGAGGCCGACGCCCGCGCCGAGCTGATGGGCTACGAGAAGGAGCTGGAGATCGGCCGCGAGATCCAGGCCGGCTTCCTGCCCGAGGCGCTGCCGGTCCCCGCGGGCTGGGAGATCGACGTCCGCTTCCGGCCCGCCCGGCAGGTCGCGGGGGACTTCTACGACGTGTTCGAGATATCCCGCGGCCGCAGACTCGCCGTCGTCGTCGCCGACGTCTGCGACAAGGGGGTCGGGGCGGCGCTGTTCATGGCGCTCATCCGCTCCCTGCTGCGGCACACCGCCGAGAACAGCGGTCTGCAGCACCTGGTGGCCGCCGGACGGGCGAGCGGCAGCCGCCGTATTCCCGTGGTCGGCGCCACCCCCCTGCTCAACGCGGTGACGGCCACCAACGGCTACCTCACCCGCAACCACCTCAGGCAGGGCTACTTCGCCACCCTGTTCTTCGGTGTGCTCGACCCGCTGACCGGCAGCCTCGTCTACATCAACGGCGGCCACAACCCGCCGCTGCTGCTGCGTGCCGACGGCGGGGAACCGCTCGCACTGGACGTCACCGGGCCGGCCGTCGGGGTACTGCCCGACTGCGTGTACACGCTCGGCTACGCCCAGCTGAACCACGGGGACACCCTGTTCGTGTTCACCGACGGAGTGCCGGAGGCCCGCTGCCCCGACGGCACGTTCCTCGGGGACGCGCGGATGCTGGAGCTGCTCGCCGGCCCCCCGGGGAGCGGCAGTGAGGTGGTCGACCGGATGGACGCGGCCGTACGCGAGCACACCGGCACAGCCGAACAGCACGACGACGTCACCATGCTGGCGCTGCACCGCCCCCGCAGGGCCCGGGAAGGCCACGACCCACGTGCGGCGCGGGGGCCGCACGTCGGTCCGGCCGCGACGGACCGTCCCGCCGCGGGCCGTACGGCGGTGGCCTGATGTCCCGGACCATCGTGGTGCACTCGCACCGCGGCGGCACCGGGAAGTCCTCGGTCCTGGCCAACCTCGCCCTGCTGCTGGCGGGCGAGGGGCGCCGGGTGGGGGTGGTCGACACCGACATCCAGTCGCCCACCCTGGACCTGCTGTTCCGGCTCGGCCCGGGTCCCTCCCTGGCCGACTACCTGCTCGGGCGGTGCGAGATCGAGGCCGCCGCCCGGCGGGCGGGCCCGCGCGGGCCGTACGTCGTACCGGCCCGGACCGGGACGGCGGACCTGCGCGAGCTCATGGTGAGCGGGTACGACGTCGGGCTGCTGCCGGAGGGCTTCGACCGGCTCGCAGACCACTACGGGCTGGACGTCCTGCTGCTCGACACCCACGCCGGGCTGAACAACGAGTCGGTGGCCGCCATGGCGAGCGCCGACGTGCTGATGATCATGGCGCGGGCGGACCGGATCGACCTGATGGGGGTGGAGGAAACGATCGCCCTCGCCGGGAGGCTCGCCTGCCGCCGCGCACTTGTCGTGAGCATGGCCCCAGTGGGGGTCGATCGGGACGAGGCCCGCCGCCGGGCCGAGGAGGTGTACGGCGCCCCCCTGGCCGGAATCCTCCCGTACGTCCCGGAAATGGCCGCCCTGTACGGCGAACGCATATTCGCCGAAGCCCATCCCGACCACCCCCTGGTCGGTGAATTCCGCACCATCATCTCCGCGTTGGACGCACGTGACGAAGTATCCCGCGCCTGACGCTCCCCCCCTTACGCCCTCCGCGAGCGGCGTGTTGAATCGGCAGCGATTCCTGAACAAGGAGAAAGAAGTCATGAAGATTCTTGTCGTCATGACGGCCAAGGCAACCCTCCATCTGCTGGACGGAGAAGAACACCCCTCGGGATTCTGGGCCGAGGAATTCGTGGTCCCCTACAGCCGGTTCACCGCCGCGGGCCACACCGTGGACGTGGCGACGATCGGCGGCCGGACCCCCACCGTCGACGAGACCAGCATCGACCCCCAGTTCCTCAAGTGGGTCCGCCCCCAGGGCTCACCCGACGAGGACGCGGCCAACGCCGCCGAGTACGTCAGAGTCATCGAGAACACCCCCCAGCTCAAGAGCCCCCTCGCCGTGGAGTCCCTGACCGAGCAGGACGTCGCCGCGTACGACGGCGTGTACGTCAGCGGAGGCCACGGCGCCATCGGAGACCTCCCCAAGTCCGACGCGGTCGCCCAGGTCCTGCGCTGGGCCATTGCCCGGGACAAGCCCATCGCCACCGTCTGCCACGGCCACACCGCGCTGCTCGCGCTGCGCGACGGCGAGGGCCGCTGGCCCTTCGAGGGCTACCGGATGACCGCCTTCTCGCACAGCGAGGAACTGGTCACCAGCATGGCCGGCCGGCTCCCGCTGATCCTGGAGGCCGAGCTGACCCGGCTCGGCGCCCGCTACGAGAAGGCCGACGTGATCTGGGACTCCCACGTCGTCGTCGACCGCAGGCTCACCACCGGCCAGAACCCGTACTCATCGAAGGCCCTCGCCGAGACGTTCCTGCAGCAGCTCGCGAAGGGCTAGCACCCCCGCACCCCCGACACCGGAAGGCATCAGCCATGACCAGGCGCGCGCTCAGCGGCCAGCCCTTGGCCAATCCCGGGAAGCTGTTCATCGGCGGAAAGTGGGTACCGGCGCAGGACGGCCGGACCGAGCCCGACATCAGCCCCGTGGACGGACAGGAGATCGTACCGGTGGCCCAGGCCACCACCGACGACGCGGACGCGGCCGTGGCCGCCGCCCGCGCGGCGTACGAGGAGGGTCCCTGGAGCAGACTGTCCGCCCAGGAGCGCGCCCTGCGGCTGAACCGGGTCGGCGAACTCATCGAACGCGACCTGGAGGAGATCGCCCTGCTGGAGACGGTGGACATGGGCAAGCCGTTCGCCTTCTCCAGCACGGTCGACGCCCCCATGGCCGCCCAGCTGATGCACTACTACGCCGGTGCCGTCACCCGCGTCGACGGCTCCTCCCGGGCCCCGGCCGGCGGACAGCTCGCCTACACCCTGCGCGAGCCGCTCGGCGTGGTCTGCGCCATCACCCCCTTCAACTTCCCGCTGCTGCTGTCGATGACGAAGATCGCACCGGCCCTGGCCGCGGGGAACACGGTCGTCCACAAGCCGTCCCCGGCCACCCCGCTCACCGCCCTGAAGATCGCCGAGCTCTTCCAGGAGGCGGAGATCCCGGACGGCGTGCTCAACGTGATCACCGGCCCCGGCGTGGAGCTCGGCGAGACCCTCACCGACCACCCCGGCATCGACAAGATCGCCTTCACCGGCTCCACCGCCGTGGGCCAGTCGATCATCCGCAAGTCGGCGGGCACCCTGAAGAAGGTCACGATGGAGCTCGGCGGCAAGTCCGCCAACGTCGTCTTCGCCGACGCCGACCTCGACGCCGCCGAGGAACTCGCCTTCTTCGGCATCTACTACAACAAGGGCGAGATCTGCACCGCCGGCTCCCGGCTGCTGCTCCAGCGCCCGATCCACGACGAACTGGTCGAGCGCCTGGTCCGCCGCGCCGCCGCCCTCAAGCCCGGCGACCCCCGGGACCCGGAGACCCTGTTCGGGCCGCTGGCGCACCGCGGCCAGTTCGACAAGGTCAGCTCGTACATCGAGATCGGCGAGAAGGAAGGTGCCGTCCTGCGCACCGGCGGCACCGGCTGGACCCCCGAGGGGGCCTCCAGCCAGGGCCTGTACTTCCTGCCGACCGTCTTCACCGGTGTCGACAACGGCATGCGGATCGCCCAGGAGGAGATCTTCGGCCCG
Organism: Streptomyces sp. NPDC127106; assembly: GCF_042677605.1. Taxonomy (NCBI): domain Bacteria; kingdom Bacillati; phylum Actinomycetota; class Actinomycetes; order Kitasatosporales; family Streptomycetaceae; genus Streptomyces; species Streptomyces sp. NPDC127106. Next base: position 5,026 of record NZ_JBHXTC010000090.1, read on the forward strand.
GTCCTGTCGATCATCCCCTTCGACACCGAGGAAGACGCCATCCGCATCGCCAACGACAGCGCGTACGGCCTCGCCGCCGGCGTCCACACCAAGGACCTGCGGCGGGCGCACCGGGTCGCCTCCCAGATCAAGGCCGGCACGGTCTGGGTCAACTGCTACAACCAGTACGACCCCTCGGTGCCCTACGGCGGCTACAAGGCCTCCGGCTACGGGCGCGAGTGCGGACCCGAATCCCTCGAGAGCTACACCCAGACCAAGTCGGTCTGGATCGGCATGGACTGACGGCCGGACGGACTGACGGCCGGACGGCCCGACGGCCCGACGGCCACGACGGCACCCACGGCCCACGACGAGGAGCGGCACACATGCGCACAGGCATCATCGGCACCGGGCGGATCGGCTCCACCCTGGCACGCATCCTGGTGGCCGCCGGCCACGAGGTCGTGCTGGCGAACGCCCGCGGCCCGCAGTCCATCGGCCCCTTACTGGCCGAACTGGGCCCGGGGGGGGGGGGGGGGGCCCCCCCCCCGCCCGCCCCCCCAGGCGACAGCCAAGATTAATGGTGTGGCGCGACCCACCGC
>NZ_JBHXTC010000090.1:5616-17152 GCF_042677605.1 Streptomyces sp. NPDC127106
GCCGCCGCGCCCGGGGTGGGGGGCGCCCCCCCCCGGCGCCCCCCTGACCAGGGCCCCCTTCCGCCCCCCGGGGCCCCGGGGGGCGCGGGGGGCCCCCCCCCCCCCCCCCGCCGAACGGGCAGACCTCCTGGTGCTGATGCTGCCCCACGCCAGCGTCCGCGGGCTGCTCCCGCCGGACTCCCTGCGCGACCGGCTGCTGGTGGACGCCACGAACGCGTTCAGCGGCCCGGGCACCCCCGCCGACCTCGGCGGGCGCACCTCCAGCGAGCTCGTCGCCGAGTGGTACCCAGGCGCCCGGGTTGTGAAGTCCCTGAACACCATGCACTACGAAACCCTCGCCGTGGCCGGTACCGCCCCGGGCGAGCGCCTGGCCCATTTCACGGCGGGCGACGACGGAAAAGCGAAAGAAATCGTCGCGGGAATCATCACGGACCTCGGATTCGCCGCCGTCGACACCGGCCCGCTGCACTCCGGAGGAATTCTCCAGCAGCCCGGCGGGCCCCTTTTCAACCGGCCGCTCACGGAAGCGCAGGCGCTGGCATGGATCTCTCACTGAACGTGAACGGAAGACCCGAGCGGTTCTCGGCCCGGCCGAACGAACTGCTCGTGGAACGGCTCCGGGACGGCCTCGGCCTGACCGGCACCAAGGTCGGCTGCGACACCGGGCAGTGCGGCTCCTGCGTCGTCCGCCTGGACGGCCGGTCCGTCAAGAGCTGCCTGGTCCTCACGGCCGCGGCCGCCGGCTCCGCGGTGACCACCATCGAGGGGGTCGCCGCGGAGGACGGCGGGCTCACCGGCCTCCAGGAGGCGCTGCGCGAGGAGCACGGGACCCAGTGCGGGTTCTGCACCCCCGGCATGGTCATGGCGCTGGGCGAGCTCGTCGAGACCGCGCTCACCAACGACGCCGCCGACCGCGCGGCCCCGACCGAGCCCGAGATCCGCGAGTGGCTCACCGGCAACCTGTGCCGCTGCACCGGCTACCACAGCGTCGTACGGGGGGTGCAGCGCGCCTGCGCGGCAGCCCGGGCCGAGGTCCCCGAGGGGCTGGGGGAGAGCGCGGCCGTGCCCGCCACCGCGTCCGGACAGGAGGGGTGAGGTCATGACCGCTGTGACGGGGGAGAACCCGCTCCAGGAACAGGACCGGGACCCGGACCGGCCGGAACGGGCCGAGCCGCAGGAGCAGGCGTCCGGCGGCGGGGTGCTCGGGGCGCCCCTCGACGCCCGCGAGGACCCGCAGCTGCTGCGTGGCCAGGCGGTGTACGTCGCCGACGTCAACCTGCCCGGCACCGCCCACATGGCCATCCTCGGCAGCCCGCTCGCCCACGCGCGGATCCTGTCGATCGAGACGAAGGCCGCCGAGCAGCTGCCCGGCGTGCTGAAGGTGGCCACCGCCGCCGACTTCGCCGACGTCATGCCGCTGCCCTGCATCTGGATACCCGGCGGCGTCGAGAGCCACTTCCCGCCCCACCCCTACGGACTTCCGGGCTCCCGTCCGGTCCTCTCCGCAGACACCGTCCGGCACGTCGGCGACGCGATCGCCGTCGTCGTCGCCGAGACCCCGCAGCAGGCCGCCGCCGCGCTGGCCGCCATCGCCGTCGAGTACGAGCCGCTGCCCGTGGTCACCCGCGCCGACCACGCCCTCGCCGAGGGCGCCCCGCAGCTGCACGAGGCCGTCCCGGGCAACCTGAACGCGTACTGGACCTGCGGCGACAAGGAGCGCACCGACGCGGCCATCGCCGCGGCGGAGGTCACGGTCGAGCTCGATCTGGTCAACCAGCGCACCATCAACAGCCCCATCGAGCCGCGCGGCGCCGTCGGCGACTACAACGCCGCCACCGGCGAGTACACCCTGTACGCCTCCACCCAGGGCCCGCACAACCACCGCTTCCTGCTGGCCGCACTGGTCCTCGGCATCCCCTTCAACAAGCTCCGGGTGATCGCCCCGACCGTCGGCGGCAGCTTCGGCACCAAGGGGTACCTCTACCCCGACATGGCACTGGTCCTGCTGCTGTCCAAGGCGCTCGGCCGGCCCGTGAAGTGGGTGGACACCCGCACCGGCCTGATGAACTCCACCGTCCAGGGGCGCGACCACCGCCAGCACGTCACCCTCGCCGGCACCCGGGACGGCCGCATCACCGCCGTGCGCTGCACCAGCCACGCCAACCTCGGCGCCTACCCGTCGACGATCGGCCCCGGCGTCGCCACCGCCCTCATGGGCCGCTCCATCACCGGCATGTACGAGATCCCCGCCGCGTTCTGCGAGGTCTACGCCGCCTTCACCAACACCGTGCCGCTCGGCGCCCAGCGCGGCAGCGGCCGCGCCGAGGCCGCGTTCCTGATGGAGCGGCTCGTCGACCGGTACGCCGGCGAGATCGGCATGGACCCGGCCGAGGTCCGCCGCCGGAACCTGGTGCCGGACGACCGCTTCCCGTACGACAACGGCCTCGGCTGGACCTACGACTCGGGCAGCTACCGGGAGAACTTCGACAAGGCCCTGCAGCTGTCCGGCTACGCCGACATGCCCGCCCGCAAGGCCGAGGCGCGGGCCCGCGGCAAGCGCCTCGGCGTCGGCCTCGCCACCTACGTCGCCATCTGCGGGGTCGGCCCCTCCACCCGGATGTCCCAGGAGGGCATGCTGGGCGGCACCTGGGAGAGCGCCAACATCCGCGTCCACCCCACCGGCGAGGTCGCCGTCACCGTCGGCTCCGCCTCCACGGGCCAGAGCCACGGCACCGTCTTCGCCCAGGTCGCCGCCGCCGAGCTGGGCATCGACCCGGCCGCCGTCCAGGTGTACGAGGGGGACACGCTGAAGGCCCCGTACGGGCAGGGCACCTACGGCTCCCGCTCGTACAGCATGGCCGCACCCGCGATCGCCCTCACCGCCCGCAAGATCAAGGACAAGATGGTCCGGGCCGGCGCGGTGCTCCTCGGCGTCCCCGAGGACCGGGTCGTCTACGACGCCGGCCGGGTCCACGAAGCCGGCAACCCGGACAACGGCAAGACCTTCTCCGAGATGGCGATGGCCCTCTGGTACGGCTGGGGGCTGCCCCCCGAGATCGAGCCCGCCCTCGACGAGACCACCCACTTCGACCCGCCGGACTTCAACTACCCCTTCGGCACCCACGTCGCGGTCGTCGAGGTCGACGAACTCACCGGTCAGACCGAGGTGGTGGCCTACACGGCCGTCGACGACGCCGGCAACGTCGGCAACCCGAAGGTGGTGCGCGGCCAGATCGAGGGCAGCATCCTCCACGGTCTCGGCCAGGCCCTCATGGAGGCCGCCGTCTACGACGACCAGGGCATCCTGCTCACCCGCGACCTCGGCAGCTACGCCCTGCCGCGCGCTGCGGACGCGCCGTTCTTCACGCTCGACCGGACCGTCACGCCCACCCCGCACAACGTGCTCGGTGCCAAGGGCGCCGGCGAGATCGCCACCGTGCCGCCCGCCGCGGCCGTCGTCAACGCGGTCGTCGACGCCCTGTCCGACCTGGGCGTCACCCACATCGACATGCCGCTCACCCCCGAGAAGGTCTGGCGCCGCCTGCGAGGAGAAGCCCTGTGATCCTCACCGACTTCGACTACGCCCGGCCCGCCGGCCTCGCCGAGGCCCTGGACCTGCTCTCCGGCACCCGGGGCGCCCGCGTGCTGGCCGGCGGCCAGAGCCTGCTGCCGGCCCTGCGCGCCGGGGAGGACAGCGCCCGCCTGCTCGTCGACGTACGCCGCCTCCCGGAACTGCGGGGCATCGCGAGCACCGCCGGCGCGATCCGGATCGGGGCGCTCACCACCCTCGCCGAACTCGCAGCCAGCCCGCGCGTGCTCGCCGAGGCACCGGAGCTCGCCGCGGCCGCCCGGGCCAACGGCGACCCCCAGGTCCGCAACCTCGGGACCGCCGGGGGCAACCTGGCCGCCCGCGGGCCGCGCGCCACCGACCTGCCCGCGGCCGCCATCGCCGCCGACGCGGTGGTCGAGCTGGCCGGGCCCGGCGGGCGGACCACCGTCACCGCCGAGCAGCTGGAGGCCGCCGGGCCGCCGCCCGGGGCCGTGATCACCGCGCTGCTGGTGCCCGCCGGCGGGCCGGCCGCCGCCTTCGAGAAGACCGCCGACCGGGCCACGCGCTACCCGGTGTGCGCCGCCGCCGTGCGGATCACTCCGGACGGGCCGCGGATCGCGGTCACCGGGGCCACCGCCCGCGCGCTGCGGCTGCGCGGGGTCGAGGCCCGGCTGCGCGGGGGGCCGTACACCACGGAGGCCGTCCTCGCGGCCTTCCGCGCCGAGCCCCGGGAGCAGTTCGTCCCCGGGCGCGGCACCTCGGCCGAGTACCTCGGCCACCTCGCGGGCGTCCTCACCGCCCGCGCGCTGCAGAGGGCAGAACGAGCCCTCGGCTGACCGCCCACCACGGGGAATCGACGGGAGTGGCCGACGTGACCAGGACGACCGCGGGGGTTTCCCCGCGCCCGGGTGGCCCGCCGGCCGCCGGCTCCGGGGGCTCCGCCTCCGGCTCCGGGGGTTCCGGTTTCTGGGTCGTGGGCGCGGTCCTCGTCCTGCTGATGCTCTCCTCCTCCGTACCGTCCGCCCTCTACGTGCTCTACCAGGAGAGATGGGACCTGTCCTCCGGCATGGTCACCGTCGTCTTCGCCGTGTACGCCGTCACCGTCCTGCTCGGGCTCCTGCTGTTCGGGTCCCTGTCCGACACCCTGGGCCGGCGCCCCGTGCTGGGCGCGGGGCTGGTCCTGGCGATCGCTTCCATGGGCCTGTTCGCCGGGGCCCAGGGGCCCGGTCTGCTGCTCGCCGCCCGTGCCGTGCAGGGGCTCGCCGTGGGCCTGGCCACCGGGGCGGTGGGGGCGGCCCTCCTCGAACTCTCCCCGCGCTCGCGGCCCGCGCTCGGCGCCCAGGTCAACAGCGCGGGGCCGACGGTGGGCATCGGGCTGGGCGGGATCGGCGCCGGGCTCCTGGTCCAGTACGCGCCCGCCCCGACCGTGCTCAGCTACCTGCTGCTCGTCGCCGCGTTCGCGGTCGCGCTGGTCGGGGTCGCCCGGATGCGGGAGAGCGCCCCGCTCGGCCCCGGCGGGCGCAGCTGGCGGATCGTCCCGCACCGGATCGGGGTCCCGGCCGCCGTCCGGGGCCGGTTCGCCGTCCTCGTGCTCACCATCATCGCCGTCTGGACGGTCGGCGGCTTCTACCTCTCGCTCGGGCCGCACCTGGCCCTGGCGCTGCTGCGCAGCACCAACTACCTCGTCGGCGGGGCCACGGTGGCCCTGCTGGCGGGCGCGGCCACCGCGGCCCAGTTGCTGCTGGGCCGCACCGCGCCGCTGCGGACCGCCGTCCTCGGCCTCGGCGGGCTGTTGGCCGGGCTCGCCCTGGTCCTGCTCGCCCTCCAGACCAGCTCGGCTGCCGTGTTCCTCGCCGGCACGGCGGTCCTCGGCAGCGGCTGGGGCGCGGCCTTCCTCGGCGCCTTCCGGGCGCTGAGCGCACTGGCCGAACCGGCGCACCGCGGCGAACTGACCGCCGCCGTCTACGTCTTCGCGTACCTCGCGATGAGCGTGCCGGCGGTCCTCGCCGGACTGCTCACCAACATCCACGGGCTGCACCGCACCTCCGTCGGCTTCATGGCCGCCGTCGCCGGGGTGTGCGTCCTGGCCCTGTCCGCCACGCTGCGGCTGGCCGCCCGGACCCGGGCCGAAGGGAGCACGCCATGAGCGCCGCGAACGGCACCGACCCGGGCCGCACGGACCTGCGCGGGGCCCTTGCCGGGCTGGAGATCTTCGCCGCGCTGACCGAGGAGCAGCTGGACTGGCTGGTCTCGGTCTCCGAGCCCCGGGTGCTCGCCGACGGGGAGGTCCTCTTCCGCGACGGCGAGGAGGCCACCGGCTTCCACGTCCTGCTCTCGGGCGGGCTGGTCGTCACCAAGGTCGTGGACGGCCGGGAGGAGGTCCTCACCCGGCACTCCACCGAGGAGGAGGGGGCCGCCGCCGAGGACCACGACGGCAAGCCCTCGGCCGCGCACCGGTTCACCGGCGAGCTGCCGCTCCTGACGGACGGCGCGTACGTGGCCACGGCGGCCGCGAGCGGTCCGGCGACCACGGTCGTCGCCTACCCGAAGCCGGTGTTCTTCGAGATGCTGACCCGCTGCAACGGCGTGGCGGCCGTCCTGATCCCGGTGCTGGCCTGGCGGATCAAGTCCTCCGAGGTGCAGGCCCGCAAGCGGGCCACCGTCGAGGCCCTCGGGACCCTCGCGGCGGGCCTCGCGCACGAGCTGAACAACCCGGCGGCCGCCGTCGCCCGGGCGGCCCAGGAGCTCTCGCCGGCCCTGGACCGGCTCACCCGCAGCGCCCATGCCTGGGGAGCCGCCGCGGGCGGCGCGGAGCGCTCCGTCCTCGACCGGCTGGCCGAGGAGCTGGACAAGCTGCCCCCGCCGGCCACCACCGACCCGCTCGCCCAGGCCGATGCCGAGGAGGAGGTCGCCGACTGGGCGCAGGAGGCGGGCGCCGAGCGCCCCGGACTCCTCGGCGCCGGGGTCGCGGACCTCGGGCTGGAGCTGGGCTGGCTGCTGGAGCGGCTGGAGGGCATCGGTGAGCCGGCCCTGCCCGCCGCCCTGGACCACCTGGCGGCCCTGCTGGAGATCCGGGCGCTGGCCGCGGAGCTGCGCGCGGCCGGTCCGAGGATCTCCCAACTGGTCGCCGCCACTCGTGATTACGCCAATCTCGACCGGGCGCCCGAGCAGCGCTTCGCGGTGCCCGACGGACTGGAGAACACGCTGGTCGTGCTGCGCTCCAAGCTGGCGGGGATCACCGTCGTGCGCGCGTACGAACCGGACCTGCCCGAACTGACCGGCTATCCGAGCGAGCTGAACCAGGTGTGGACGAACCTGGTCGACAACGCGGCCGAGGCCATGGAGGGCTCCGGAACCCTGACCCTGCGGGTGCGGGCCGAGGGCGCCTGTCTGGTCGTGGAGGTGGCCGATACCGGCCGGGGCATCCCCGAGGAGTCCCTGCCGCGGATCTTCGAGCCCTTCTACACGACCAAGGACGTGGGCAAGGGCACCGGCCTCGGGTTGCACCTCAGCTACCGCATCGTGACCCAGCGCCACCGCGGGTCGATCACGGCCCGATCCCGTCCGGGAGAGACCCGGATGATCGTCCGGCTGCCGCTGAGCGCGGCCGCCGCCTGCGCCGAAACACCTGTCGAACCCACCACCACCAGTTGAAACGGAGTCGCCATGGCCACGTACGACATCTCCAAGCTCCACCCGGTCTTCGTCCGGCAGATGGACGCGCTCGCCGCGCTGGACATCGACGCGGTGATGAAGAACTACACCGACGACGCCGTGCTGGTCCGCTTCGAGGGGGCCTCGGTCGGCATCGACGCCGTGCGCGAGACGTTCACCGGCTACCTCTCGCTGAAGCCGACCCTGGTGGAACTCAAGGAGTACATCGAGACCGAGGACACGATCTTCTACCGGGCGATCATGAATCTGAACGGCGCGCCGGAGCACGCATTCGGGACACTGGTGGTCCGCGATGGCCGGATCTGGCGCCAGACGGCCGGCTTCGGCAGCTGACCGCCGATATCCGGGTAGCGTGTGCGGGGAGGGCGGGGCAGCGCCCTCCCCGTGTGCGCAGGGAAATGACCAAGGGGAGTCATGGAACGCGAAACCGGTCGTATCGAGGCATTCAGTGACGGTGTTTTCGCCATCGTCATCACGATTCTCGTCCTGGAGCTCAAGGTTCCGGAGGAAACGGGCTCGGACTTCTGGCACGGAGTGCGGGAGCAGTGGCCGCACTATGCGGCGTACGTGGTGAGTTTCCTCATCATCGGTGTGATGTGGGTGAACCACCACACCATCTTCACCCACCTCAAAAGGGTCGACCGACCGCTGTTGTTCCTGAATCTCCTGGTGCTGATGGTGGTATCGGTGATTCCGTACACCACCACCGTCCTCGCGGAACACCTCGTACACGGCGGCAGCTCCGCCAACTCGGCCGCAGTCCTCTACAGTTCGGTCACCGTCGCCTACGCGCTCGCGTTCCTCGCCTTCTGGTGGTACGTCACCCGCGTCGGCCACCTGTTCCACGAACAGGTCGACAAGGACGGTGCCCGCGCCACCAGGCTGCGCTTCGGCCTGGGCGCCATCGCCTACCCGCTCACCGTCGTCCTGTCCCTCTTCTCCGCCACGCTCACTCTCGTCGCACACTTCCTGATTGCGCTCTACTATGCGGCGAACCAGATCCCGATCCCCCTCGTGGTAGAGGAAGAGCGGCTCGAATCTGCCAGCGACCTCAGGAAGTAGCCGCCAGCGCCTACGGCCGTTTGGGGCGGTCAAGTAGGGTATTGGATCTAGTGGTCGCGGGGGAGGCCCAGATGGCTCGAACAGTGCTGCCGGAGGAATCCGCCAAGGAAATCTCCGAATTGATCGACGTCCTGATCTCGCTATTCTTCGAATCGTTACCCCGGCGGGACCAGCGAAACTGGGCCCGCGTATATCTCAACGGCCTCGTGCGTACCAGCGGCAAGAAAACCATCCGCAACATCGCCGGAACAGGGGCGAGTTCCGTAGAGCAGAGCCTCCAGCAGTTCATCAGCAAGTCGCCGTGGGACTGGACCCCCGTACGGCGCTCACTCGCCCAGTACCTCGAACGCACCGCCCAGCGCCCGCTGGCCTGGGTGGTGCGGCCCATGGTCATCGAGAAGGCGGGCGACCGCTCCGTCGGCGTCGGCCGGCAGTTCGTCCCCCAGCTCGGCCGCACCGCCAACTGTCAGCAGGCCAGTGGGATCTGGCTCGCCTCCAGCGAATCCAGCTTCCCCGTCGAATGGACCCTCACCCTGCCCGCGCCGTGGACCAGCGAACTGCTGCGCCGCCGCCGGGCCGGCATCCCCGACACGGCGCGCTCGCTCACCCCCGCCCAGGACGCCGTCCACGCCGTCCAGCGGATGGCCGCCACCTGGCAGCTCCAGCGGCGGCCCGTGGTGATGGAGGTCGCCGGCGGCGACGTCGCCAGCTGCGTCGAGTCCTTCACCCTCCAGGACATCCCGTTCGTCTTCAAGGTCGACGGCTCGCTGCCCGTCTCCTTCGGCGGCGCCGGCCGGCAGCGGCCCGGACCGTACACCGCGCCCGCACGCGAACTGATCGACTCCCTGCGCTCCCAGCGCCGCGTCGTCGAGTGGACCCGGCACGGCCGCGCCGAGGGGGCAGTGACCCTGCTGACCTCGGCCGCCATCCTCGCCACCCCCAGCGAGGACCGGCCCGTACCGCTGCCGCCGACCCCGCTGCTGCTCATGGGCGCCTGGACGGAGGCGGCCCTGCTGCCCACCGAGTTCTGGATCACCAACATCGGCGACCGGCCGCTGGCCCAGCTCTTCCTGCTGGCCAAACTCATCGACCGGGTATCCCTCGATTTCACCGAGACCTGCGAACCCGTAGGCATCCGTGATTTCGAGGGCCGCTCCTTCCGTGGCTGGCACCACCACGCCACGCTCGCGAGCGTCGCCCACGCGTCGATGCTGCTCAGCGCCCGCGGCCGGACGCCCGCCGGATACCCCGGCCCCGCCCGCGGCCCCCTCGGGCCCGCCCGCGCCGCCGTCGGCGCCGCCGGCGCCGCCGGCGCCGCACCGACCGCCACCGCCACGGCACCCGCCACCGCCACCCGGACCGGTGGCGCGCCGCCGGTGCTGCCGCCCCGGCCGTTCATCCCCGGCCAGAGCGCCCGCCGCGCGTACATCCGCTGAGCCCGCCCCGGCCCGCCACCCGCTGGGCCCGCCCCGGCCGGGGCGCACCGCAGCCCGGAGCCTCTCGCGGCCCTTTTCGGGAGCCTCGTCCCGTAGGAAGCCACGAGAGGTTCCGGTATGTCCTGGACGATCGGCCCGGGCGGCGTTCGTGCCGGTCCATGGGAGAATGAAGTACGTGCGTTTTCCCGGCTGCCCCTCATGGGTATGACGGGATCCTCCGACTGACTGGGATGTTCTGCACGTGCGTTTCCTCAATGACCTGAAGCCGCCGTACGACCTGACGTACGACGATGTGTTCATGGTGCCGAGCCGTTCCGCGGTCGGTTCCCGCCAGGGAGTCGACCTCGCGTCGCCCGACGGCACCGGCACCACCATTCCGCTCGTCGTGGCGAACATGACCGCCATCGCGGGCCGCCGGATGGCCGAGACGGTCGCCCGCCGCGGCGGCCTCGTGGTCATCCCGCAGGACATCCCGATCGAGGTCGTCACCGACGTCATCTCCTGGGTCAAGACCCGCCACCACGTGCTCGACACCCCGATCACGCTGGCGCCCACCCAGACCGTCGCCGACGCCCTGTCCCTGCTGCCCAAGCGGGCCCACGGCGCCGGTGTCGTCGTCGACGCCGACAACCGCCCGATCGGCGTGGTCACCGACCACGACCTGACCGGCGTGGACCGCTTCACCCAGCTCTCCGAGGTCATGTCGAAGGAGCTCCTGCTCGTCGACGCCGACATCGACCCCCGCGAGGCCTTCCACCAGCTCGACGCCGGCCACCGCAAGCTCGCCCCGGCCGTCGACCAGGACGGCCGCCTCGTCGGCATCCTGACCCGCAAGGGCGCCCTGCGCGCGACCCTGTACACCCCGGCCACCGACGCCGCCGGCAAGCTGCGCATCGCCGCGGCCATCGGCATCAACGGCGACTACGTCGGCAAGGCCAAGCAGCTGCTCGACGCGGGCGTCGACACCCTCGTCATCGACACGGCCCACGGCCACCAGGAGTCGATGATCAGCGCGATCAAGGCCGTCCGCGCCCTGGACCCGCAGGTCCCGATCGTCGCCGGCAACATCGTCGCCGCCGAGGGCGTCAAGGACCTGATCGACGCCGGCGCCGACATCATCAAGGTCGGCGTGGGCCCCGGCGCCATGTGCACCACCCGCATGATGACCGGCGTGGGCCGCCCGCAGTTCTCCGCGGTGCTGGAGTGCGCCGCCGAGGCCAAGAAGTACGGCAAGCACGTCTGGGCCGACGGCGGCGTCCGCCACCCGCGCGACGTGGCCATGGCCCTGGCCGCCGGTGCGTCCAACGTGATGATCGGCTCCTGGTTCGCGGGCACCTACGAATCCCCCGGCGACCTCCAGCAGACCGCCGACGGCCGGCTCTACAAGGAGTCCTTCGGCATGGCCTCGGCCCGCGCCGTCCGCAACCGCACCTCGGAGGAGTCCGCCTACGACCGCGCCCGCAAGGCGCTGTTCGAGGAGGGCATCTCCACCTCCCGCATGTTCCTCGACCCGCAGCGCCCGGGCGTCGAGGACCTGATCGACTCGATCATCGCCGGTGTCCGCTCCTCCTGCACCTACGCGGGCGCGGGCTCCCTCGCCGAGTTCGCGGAGAAGGCCGTCGTGGGCGTCCAGTCCGCGGCCGGCTACGCCGAGGGCAAGCCGCTCCACGCCAGCTGGAGCTGATCCCCTCCGACCCGTCCCGGGGGGGGGGGGGGGGGCGCCCCCGCGGGGGGGGGGGGGCGCCCCCGCGGGGGGGGGCGCCCCGGGGGCGCGGCCCCCCCCCCCAGGGGGCGCGGCTGATAAAAAAAACAA
>NZ_JBHXTC010000091.1:0-16891 GCF_042677605.1 Streptomyces sp. NPDC127106
CAGATGGGTGGCGCGGTCTGGGATGGTCGGTGACGTTTCGCGTGGATGATGCGGCGGCGGCCGTGCCGGTGGGCCGGGTCGGGCTGCAGTCCTGCCGGCCTGCGCCGTGTGTGGCGGCGGTCGTGCGGTACCTCACTCACGGTTCCTCCTCCCGCGCCCCCACGGAGTTCCGTTCAGATCCGCCAGTTTTCGCCGGGGCTTGTCCGTGGGCAAGGCGATTTCCGGCTCGGTTGGCCGGCACGGCGAGATGGGCCGGCGAACGCAGGGGCTGCGGACGACCCGCGCGCGTCCGCCGGAGAAGGCGGGGTTGCCCCAGGCACTGAGCCGGTCGTGGGCCGGAGGCAGGGCTGGCCGGCCAGTGAGCCGTCGGCGCCGCCTGCGGGCCTGGCGGCCACCGGCGTAGAGACGGCGATAGCCCGCGCGCCCCATCGAGCTGTCGAGGACGATGTCGACGGTACGCCCAGGCCAACAAACCGTCCGAGACGCAGTGTCGAGCTAGGCGTTCGCGTCGGTGAGGCTGCCTGGCCTGGCGGTTACATGATCTGTTCGCACCACCAGAAGATGAGGCCGACGGCACCCGCTCCGATGCCGTAGCAGGTGCCGCGCAGGGCGCTGGTCAGCATGAGGTTTCGGCGGCGGGTGATCCACAGGCGGACCCGGTGGATCCGTCGGTTTTGCGGGTTGGGGTGGCGGCTACTCTTCAAGGGATGCTCTCTTTCGTGAGTGGGTGTCGTATGAAGCCCGGCGGGGTCTGGAGGCGTAGGAACCATCTGCTTCCGCCGGGCTTCACCTGTGGGGTCAGCGGCGGCCGGCGAGGTCGTGGATCCGGTCGGCGAGCTGGCTGTCGGGGCGGCAGATGAGTCCGCCGTCGTGCTGTTCGGCGAGGCGTTCGATCTCGGCGGCCAGGGATCCGGTGGGCACGGGGGCGATGTCCTGGTGGTGCCGTGCGGAGCCGGTGAAGGACTCCAGGACCTCGATGAACTTCTCCGAGGCGCTGTCATCGAAGAGCCTCTCCATCTGGCGCCTCCAGAACCTGGCCTCGCGGAGGTCGCCGCCACTGAGGTGGTGCAGGTGCAGGCAGTACGCGGCGCCGCTGTGGCCGGCACCGGCGGCCAGTTGCCACCAGAACCTTGCGCTCTCGGGATGGTGGGTCAGGTAGAGCGCGCAGGCGAACACCTGGACGCCGTCGATGTCGACGTCATCGGTCCACCCGTCGAAGCCGGGGGCCATCGGGTCGCCGATGATCGCGGTGAGGTCCCTGACATGTGTGCTCGCTCCGACCTGCTTCAGCGTCAGGCGGGCGAATACCTCCAGTTGCCGGCGGGCGCGAGACGCGCGGCGTACTTCCGGCGTGGGCTGGACGTAGCCGGCCTCCTCGGCCAGGGCCCGCAGTCCGGCGGCGACGTCGAAAGCACGGCGCGGCTCGCCACTGCCTGCCTCGGCAAGGCGCTTCTCCCAGGTGCTCACAGTGTGTCCTCCTGCTTCTGCTTCGTGGCGCGGCGGTAGACCGGGGAGAGGCGCTCCCGGGCCTTGCGGCAGTGGTAGTCGACGGTGCTGGGCGTGACGCCCATGTACCAGCTGATGCGCTTGGTGTCGTATTTGGCGATGTAGCGCAGGACGATCACGTCAAACTGACGCGGTGGCAGGTTCCCGAGTGCCTTGTAGAGGCCAAGCCCGCTGTCCATCACCGTGAGCTGGTCGCGGAAGCCGAGTAGGGATTCGGCAATCACGGTGCGTCGCATGATCGCCCAGGTCTGCTGCTGCAGGTCGCTCTCAGCCAGCAGAGCGTTCCAGTGCCGCAGGATCTCCAGGAAGGCACGGTGTACCGCTTTCTCAGCCAGGTCGTTGGTGCCGAGGAAGGCGAGGGCGTACGCGTGGAACGCCTCCTGGTTGGTGAGGTAATGCGCCTCGAACTCCAGCGGCAGCGGGAGCGGGGCCTCGGCCACAGGGCTGCGGCCGTCCTCCTCACGGACATCGTCGATCATGAGTCCTCTTCGTTGAGGGCCGGAAGGTGATGCGGCGCGAGTGCGCCGGTGCGCGTTCACTCAACCGGCGCTGAGGGCCGAACACGCATGTGCGCCCCAACGAATGTCACGCACGGAAAGATGTTCGATGCGGACAGTGATGTGCGATCGGGTGTCAAGTGGGGAATGACCTGCCGTTTTGGGCGGCACCCCATGGCATGGCACTGACAGGGCGCGTAACTGGAGTGGCGCACCTCACAACCGGTGGGCAAGGGTTCACTGCCTGTTTCCCGCCAAGGCGTGGCCGATTCCATCACCCGTACCCACTGCACACACCTGAAGTGGGACGCCCTGCGCAGCGGCATTGAAACGCCGTAATCGAGCGGAGCCAGCGCATCGTCCGGAACGACGTCGGGTTCGGGAAATGCGCGGCGGCTGAGCCCGCACGGCGGTCGCTCCGCCCCGCCACGCTGTCCTCCGGAGGGCCGAAAACACAGAACTCGCTGGCGCGCCGCGCCCGGTCCCGGCGCGCTGCGTCCCTGCATTCGGGCCTGTTGCAGCCGTAGTCGGCACAGTCCCGAGGCCGAACCTCGCCCCCACCGAGCGGCCGGTGGGGGCAGGGTCGTGCACCGGCGTCAGTCGAGCAGCGCCACACACTCCCGGAGCAGCGGTTCCAGGCGCAGCAGGTGGTTTTTCTCGCGGTCAAGGACCTGGAGGGCGTCGAGGCAGGTGACGACCCAGCGGGCCTCGTCCTCGTCCTCGATCCGGAGCGCTACGGCGGTCACCGCGCTTTCCAGGTCGAACAGGGTCTCTTTGAACGCCTCGTCGAGGGCCCGGTAGCCGGTCGCGAGCAAAGGGTCGGCGAACGCCCCGGTCGCCTCGACGAAGGATCGGGCGGCGACCCGGTCCCCGCGCAGGCTGGCCAGGCGATGCAGGGCCGCGTCCGGGTCGCTGAGTTCGCCGTGGAGGTGGTGCGCCCTATCGACCAGGATCGGCCAGCCTCCGGTGAGCTCGTGGAGTCGGTCCAGGCGGTCCTCCGTGTGGAACTCCTCGACGCGCTGGGCCCAGCCGCGCAGGCTGCGGCGGTCGTGGCGGCGCAACACGACGGGAGCGGCTGAGGTGGGTTCGGTGCCTGTCAGCAGGGGGCGCCACAGTCCGAGCTGGTTGGGGTCGGTCACGATAACCACGGCGCGCGTCACGCCGGATGTGGTGGGCAACATCACCTCGGCCTGGTCGACCGCCTGCCGGGGAGCCTCGGGGCGGGCGTCCGGGTAGCGGGCGAAGTCACTGATGACGACCCGCCGCTCCCGGGGGCGGCCACCAGTCAGCTCCTGCTTGTAGGCACTGGGCTTCCCGACGGGCGGCAGGGTCCAGTCGGGGATAGGCCCGGCGAACGTACGGAGGGTGTCGCCGACGTCCCTGACACCGGTCGCGGTGGTGCCGAGGACCACCCTCGTCTGGTTCGACCTCCCGCCCAGGAGGTAGTCGAGCTGGGTGATGGTGAGCGGCGCCGACCGGCCGTCGGGCAGGTCCGGACGGCTCTCCTGGACGATACTCTCCTGGAGCTGGCAGTCCTGAGCAGCCCTGAGTAGGCGGGCCTCCACCTCGTGGGAGGTACCGATCATGCGCAGGGCGTTCGGGCCGCGCAGGTGCCAGCCCTGGCCGTCGTGGTTGGGCGCGAGGACACCGAGGCCCACCATTTCGGAGAGGTAGGCGCGGAAGCCCTCGGTATCGAGTTGCTCGAAGCCCTTGGGCCAGAACGTCTCGCACTCATCGCGCAGCTCGGCGTCACTCAGCCGTACCTCCAGGCCTCGCTGGCGGGCGTGGTAGGCCAGAACGTTGGCGATCACGTCGTAGCGGTGGTCGAGGCTCAGGGTGTCCTTGAAGGCGGCCGAGATGCTGTCCCGCAGCCCCGTGTCCGACTCCACGACCTCGATGTCGCCGATCTCCACCGCGTACGGGGGTCCTTCGGCTCCGCGTCGCATCCGCTTGCGGTGCATGACCTCCACCAGCCGATGGCCGAACATCTGGAGCAGGAACGGCTGGTAGGAGCAGTAGCCGAGCACGCGGTTGACGAGGTCCATGTCCCGGAACTCGAAGCCGAGCGCCCGCATCGGGTCGACCAGCAGTTCGGCGGCGGACTGGGGCGCGAGCGGGCCGATCACCTTCGGGGTCTGGGCGAGATGGCTGAACGGCCCGTTGCTGGCGAGCTTCGTGAAGCGCTGCACGGAGTGCAGGCCGGCGAAGACGACCTTGGCGCGGTCCTTGGTGTCGGTTCCGAGGCCCTTGAGCTTCTTGGTCTGGTCGAAGCGGGGGGCGTCGGCTTCGAAGAACTGGTCGCACTCGTCGAGCAGGATCAGCAGACGGCGGCGGGAGTCCCCGTCGAGCCAGGCGCCGATGCCAGCGCGTACCCGCTCGGAGATGTCCTTGATGGACTTGCGGCCCTGCTGCCCGACCAGGACCTCGGCCTTCCTGAGCTCCCGGTCAAGGACGCTCCACAGTGCTTCGAGCCCCAGGGAGCTGCCCTTGCCGATGTTCTCTTGGTCAAGGTTCACGTACACCGCCTGCTGGTAGCCGGGGCGCTGCCCTTCGAATCGCTCCCCCGCATCGCTGAGGAGGGCGGACTTGCCGAGCCCGCGGCCGCCGAAGATGACCTGCGTGCCAAGCGGGTCGAGGACGCTCTTGCGTTCGGCGTCGCGGCCGTAGAACATCTCGCCGCCGATCCGGCCGCGCTTCTCCCTGATGTAGGGGTTGACGCCGGAGAACGGCAGAAGGGTCTGCGTGGCGGTGCTGACCTGGCGGTTGCCGCGCGCAGAGAGGTAGGCCAGGGCGGCGTCGTCCACGACCAGCATCGGCTTCAGCTGGCTGGAACCGGCGGCGAGTTCGACGCGGGCCCCGCGGCTCAGCGTGCCGAAGTAGGCGACGAGGAGGCTCGTACCGCTCGTGTCGCTTTCGGCCAGGCTCATGACGACCTTGGCGGGTGGGCGGCCCCAGACCAGCAGCACGCGGAGGGTGCCCCCCTGCTCGCGGATCTGCGAGCCGAACGCGGGCGCCTTCGCCCTGCCGTTGATCTCCACCTCCGTCGCTTCGAACAGACGGTACTCACGCCGACGGTGAGACCTCTCGTCCAGCGGCTTGGCGCTCTTGGCGTCGTAGCCGAGGAGCTTCAGGGCTGGGAGCAGCTGCCTCCGGGCGGACACCTCCAGCCGGTCCTTCGGCTCGGTGGCGCCCAGTGCCCGCCACTCCTCCAGGGCGTCCGCCGCGAGGGCCGCCTCGTCGGTGGAGAGGGCGCTGTAGTCCAGGACGGGGATGTCCGGGTGCGTGCCGCCGGACCGGACGAGGTCGATAAGGACCCGGTCGATGCCCATAGGCAGACCGTCGGGCACGGTCGGGAAGAAGTCGGTCAGGTGGGACTCGCCGGCGTCGATCTCCGGAACTTCCTCGCCGATCTCTAGGAAGTAGACGAGGTCCGCTGCCGTGGCCAGGCCCCCGGTGTCCAGGTGCCTGAGGACCTGTGCGCGCAGCTCCTCGCCGGGGCCCAGGGCGTCGAGGCGGGCGCGGATCCGGTCGGCGGCCTGCTTCCGGAACTCGGGCAGGGCGTCCCGTACGGTGTCGAGGGCACGCCGTACGTCCACGAGTTCGTACGTGTCGGAGTCGTCGAGCCGCCGGACGGCGTCGGCGAGGAGCTCCTGGAGGCTCAGGTCCTGGTCGTCGGTGACGGCTCCGTCGGCCTGGGCGCGGTGCAGTTCGGCGACGAGGTCCCGGTGCTTCTCACGCAGCTCCGCGCGTCGGGATGCCGCCCGGGCATCGATCTCGGCCACCGCGGGCAGGGGGAGCGCCCCGGGCTGCGGCCCGGGCAGCAGTCCCCGTCCCGCCAGCTCGACGAGCGTCCGCGCCGCGGCGAACGCGTCGTGGGCCAGCCGCTCGGCAAGGGCGTCCTGCCAGCTCCGTTCGACCGCCGTGAGCAGTCGGGCGATCGGCGGGCGTTCGTCGACGCGATCGCACACTTTGAGCAGTTCTGCGTCCAGTACGAGTTCCGGGTCCACCGGGTTTGCGGCAGGTGGGGCCGCTGTCTTGCCGGCCAGCAGGTTGAACAGCTCATCCATTGACGCGTGGGCCGCCCAGGCGGTCGCGCCGTTGACGGCACCGGAGCTTTGGGCCAGTTGCAGCAGTTCGCCCAGTGCCGCATCCCGGCCGTCCAGCAGGGATCGACGCAGAGAGGAGATTTCCTTGACCGCCCTGTTGCCGTCGGAGCGGTCACCCCGGCGGATGGTGTCGACCACCAGGCACCACTCCTTCGCCAGGGCGGCGACCCGCTCCACGAGGTGCACCAGGTCCTTCCGTCCGGAACCCTGAAGGGGCTTGCCGCTGGGCGAGCGGTGTTTGCGATCCATGCGGTCGATCTCGTTGTTGATGTCGGGCAGCTTCGACAGGCGCTCGGCCTGCTCGCGGACCCGGGCCGCTCCGTCGCGGTCGTCGGCGGCGACCGTACTCAACATGGATCCGAGGAGCCCGTCGTCGGCCAGCCAGCGCTTGGCGATCTCCGTCGCCCTAGCGAAGCGGAGCCGCGGCGGCAAAAGGTGGGTACGGCACTGCTCCAGCAGCTCCCGCAGCCGGGCCTCGGCCCCGGAGACGTCGGCGCTGACCGCCAGCGGCGAGGCTGTCAGGAGGGCCCCGCTGAGTGCGCGGTCAGCGACGGCGGTCGCTGCTTCCGCAAGCCTTTCCGGCAGCCGGGGCGCCAGGGCCTTCAGCTGGGCGCCTGCCATGTGGTCCCCGGTGATCAGCGCCGTACGCAGCAGGGCGGGTAGGAGGACGAGCTCGCTGCCTTCCGCGTCCCGGCCGGCGTACCCGCCGTACTGCTGGAGCAGGTCGGCGGTCAGCCGGGCGCCCTGGCTGTCACCGGGCGTCAGCAGCCCGGCGGCGCCGGCCAGGCGGAGAGCCACGACGTGCGGCTCGGGATGGCCGGCCGCGTTCGCCACATGGTGGGCCAGTCCGAAGCGTCGTTCCACGATCAGGTGGGTCAGGACGCTTTGCGTGGCCGCCCCGTCGGCGTTCGCCTCGATGGCGGCGGGGGCCGGGGCTTGTGGGGCTGGCTCGGTCGGCAGGGCCTCCCCGTCGTGCGGCGCGGGTGCGGCGGGCACGGTCGTTGCCTCCGGGGCCGCAGTGGGTGCCGTCGGCTCGTGGGCGGCCGGCGCGGCCGGGCTGCGGTCAGTGCCGGCCGGGTCAGCCTCCGGCTTCGCGACGGGGGCTTCGGATGCGTGGACGGCGCGGGGCCGGCGCCCCTCGGAGGCGCGGTCTGCCGGAGCTCCGGCCGGGCGCTCGTTCGTCTGCCAGGCGACCGGCTTGGCAGGGTCGGCCGTTGTGTCGGCAGCCGGGGGCTCGTCGGCCGCCCCGGCGGCGCCTTCGGCGGTGTCAGCCGTCGGCTGTCCCTTCATCTCCGGCGGCTCCGCGGCCGCCTCCGGCCGGGCCAGGACAAGGTGGTCGGCGACGAGCACCGCCATGGCACAGCCGGGCAGCACGTGTACCACGCGGTCTTGCAAGGCCAGGATCTCCGCCGCCTCGTACGCCTGCCGCCCCTTGCGGAGCAGCCGTGCCAGGTCGGCGAGGGCGGCGGCCTCCTGCAGCTGCGGCTGTTCCCACACTGCTGCGTCGAGTAGACGGCGGGTCTCGGCACGCACGGTCTCGGCGGCGAGGGCGGCGGGGGCGCTGTCCGGCAGGGCAGCGACGCCGAGCAGCTTCCGCAGCGCCTTCCGCGCTTCGCGGTCGCGCTCGCGGACCGTCCGGTGCTCGCGTGCGGCCCGCGCCATGTCTTCCAGACGACAGGAGACCCCGGTGATCCCCACTACCTGGAACACCGCGCCGGCGCTGTCGAAGGCGGCGCGGAGCGTGCCCAGCGCGGTCAGGTCCTCTTCGTGCGGAGGGCGGCCGTCCGCCACCGCACCGGTCGCGTTCTCCGCAGCCTGCCGGGCCGCCGCGAGGGCCGACTCCACCTCTCGGCAGGCAGCCTCCGGGTCCGGCCCCTCCGCGCCGTCGGCCTGCGCGTCCGCGGCCTCGTCGCCCGTGGCCGCGGGCACATCGCGCAGGGCGCCGGGCTCCGGCACGGCCAACATGGCACTCTCGGAGTCACCTGCGGACGACCGTTCAAAGCCCATCCTCAGGCGCTCCAGATCCGGGTACGCCGCCCGGGCGGACCGGGCCGCGTCGGCCACGGCGGCCAGGCGTACCGCCTGCTCCTCGTCGGCCATCTGCGTGAACCAGTTCTGGTCGGCCGCCCAGGCGAGGACGTGCGCATGGAAGACGGAGGCGTTGCACCAGGCGAACACCGTGGTCCGAATCAGCGTTGCGCCCCATCGCGAGACGGGGTCGGAGACGGCCTTGCCGTTGCTGTTCTGTGCGAAGAGGTACTCGCCGATTTGGTTCATCACAGTGGTCGTGAGGTCGCTGATGCCGCAGCGGCACTTGTGCTGCCGGGCGTCGCGACGCAGACGGGAGAGGACGTCCTGGCACAGCGCCCTGCCCGCGCGCCGCGGGGCCGCCATGCGGATGCCCAGGTTGCCGAGTAGTGCCTGCCGGTGCGTCGGCGGAAGGGAATTGAAGGCCAGTTCCACCATGTCGGCCGTGAGCTCGTTCACGGCGGCGCCGACCGGATCTTTCAGAGCGTTGAGCGCGGAGGCCAGTCCCTGCAGGGTCTCGGCTGAGACGGTGGGCGGGGACAGCGGCGGCCCCGTTATGACGTTGTAGCGGTCGTGCATGTACGCCTGCTCCGTTTCTGCGGCTGGTGGTGCTGGTGCGGGATCGGCTCGCGCGGGCTTTGAGCCGAAGGGGGGTGGCGGGATGGGTGAGGGCATGGATGCGCGACTCAGCGGCCGCGCATGTGCTCGATGACGAAGGTGTAGCCGTAGGGCAGTTCCCAGCCGTCCGCCTTGCCGAGCCTGCGGCAGTGGTCGCGGAAGGCCGCCCGCTGCGCCGCGCTGGGCGAGCAGCCCGGCCGCAGGCGCCGCAGGTGGCCGGCGACGAGCTGGAGGGGGAGCTGCCCGGTGCTGTCCGGTTCCGTGTAGCCCCAAGGGCGTATCACCCGGCGCCGCACCGGGCGGTAGGCGATGAGCGGGATGACGGGCTGCCCCTCGCGGGCGGGATAGTGCGGCTGGCCCCAGGAGTCCCGGCTGCCGAGGGCGGACTCCAGGCGGCGCTCCGCCAGGAGTTCGGCGACCGCAGCCTCCAGCGCGAGTGCCTGCGGCCGTGCGGGCGGGCGCCCGTAGGCTGCGCTCGGTAGTACGAAGCGGTCCAGCAGGGCATGGCCGTCCAGGGTCAGCAGCCCGCAGCGGCGCACGGCGCGGATCACCAGCTGCCGCGGGCCGAGACCGACCGCGCTGTTGCCGTGGCGGTCGCTGCCCGGGGTGTCCTCTCTGGTGAGGACACGGGGGTCGTAGCAGTGCCCGATCACACGACCGTCGACCTCCAGCCACTCCTTGAGCCGCGTCGTGGCCGCGCGGATCACCGTTCCACCGCGGGGCCAGCACAGTTCGAGGAACAGGCCGGGGAAGAAGTCGCGGGGCCAGACGATGCCTGTCAGCCGGCTCGATGCGTCACCGAGTTCGGCGGTGACATCTTGTCCCGTCTCGTGTGCGTTCGTGTTCCGGTCGGCGTGGTCGAGTTCGAGACGTGCCCTGACGCGCGGGCCGTGCGACCGGCGGAGTTCGCGCAGAACGTGCGGGTGCAGGGGGAACCAGCCGTCCATGAGGTGGGCCAGCCGCAGGGGCGCCTGCCACACGACCCCCTCGGCATCGTTCCGCAGGAGTTCGCAGGGGCCGAGGTCGGCGTCGGCGAGGGGTTGATCGACCGGATCGACGTCCGCTTCCGGCTCCGTCCTTCCTTCCGCTTCCTGCTCCGGCGGAGCAGGAACCGTCGACGCCCAGCCGCGCCCTGACGGGGTCAGAGGGTCGCCCGGCGGTTCCGTATCGCCGGGATGGTGCGACCTCCAGACTCCCCCGCTCTCGAAGGCGTCGTCGAGCGCGACTAGGCAGCCGTTCTCGAACAGGCCCTGCTCGCTGTCCCGCCGGACGACATCGGCGAGCGTCAGGTTCGCCCGGCACACCGCCGAGGCGTACCCCACTCCCTCCAGCAGTTCCGCAGCACCGGGCACCTGGCGCAGCCGCGGTCCGACCGCCGTGTACACGGTGACCGGCGCGGTGAGGCCTTGGCGCCGCTTCGCTGGCGTGGCCGCGTGTTCCACGGCGGCTACGAGGGACCTGAGGTCGTCGCCGCCCAGCGGGCCGGTATCGCCCCAGCACTCTGCCAGAGAGATCCGGGTAACGGCGTAGTGGCCCCATGTGCGCAGCGAGGCGCTGGACAGGAGAGCGGCCCGCACTGTGTCCAGCAGTCCGTGCAGCCCCGCCCGCAGCGGGTCCTCGCCCGTGCCGCCCACGAGTTCGGCGAGGGACACGGGTACGAAGGGGCTGAGCAGCTGCTCGCGCCCCGTAGTCAGGAGGTGGTCCGCGTAGGCGGTCAAGTCATCCCGCCGGGCGGCTTCCGGGGACGGGTAGGTGACGTCGACGACGACGTGCCCGTCCTCGCTGAGCCAGCGCCGACGCGTGCGTAAGCGGTGGAGCTGGGCTTGTGAGAGGCGCAGGGCCGGGCCGAAGGCGTCGAGATCCGGGACAATGCGCTCCCGGCGGCGAAGAGCGGGGCCGCTCGCTGGCCTGCCCGGGCCCTCTGCGCTGGCGGGCGCCCCCGACACCCAGGCCGGGACGTCCCCGAGCGGTCCGACCTCTGGGTGTGCGCCCTCGCGGTAAACGATCTCCGCATAGAGCGGGTCCGATCCCGTTGCCACGCACACCATGGCGCCGACCGGAAGTACGGGAGCGTGCTTCCCGAGGGTGATGACGGGGAAGTCGTCGAGGCGCAGCGGACTGCCACCGTAGCCGTCGCCGTTGAGGTCGTACCCGAAGTACACGGCATTGAAGGCGACCGCGGTGTGCACTGGTGCGCGGCGGGCGGCGACCACCGCTTCGAGGTATCGCACCAACGGCTGCAGCTCGCGGTCCGGTACGGCAGCGCGGCCCTGCGTCATGGAGGGGGTCAGCAGGGGCTCGTCACCGTACGGATCGAGCACCCTCGTCCGCCCGCTGTCGCTGACCGTTGCCGACATATACGGTTCCCCACCCATGGCACCTCCACCGCACTGCGCACCACCCGATCCACCTGCGGCTATTCCCGCAGCCTACGCGGAGACGTGCTTTCCTGTGGCACTTTCCTCACTTTGCGAACGCTGACGGGCCCATACCCGCCATGACTGTTCTGGTAGGCCGCGGCCCTCGGGCAGGCACGGTGGCCTTGTTTGTGAGTTACGGGTTCTCGCACAGATCTTGGGGAGCCATCGCGGAGAGTTATCACGGTGCTCGAGGGATGGAATGTCCCGTCTGTGCAGGCTTCCAGCCAGTTCCGGGATCGGTCACCACGGTTCTGGGTCAGGGGCGTCGATTTCGTCAGCGTCGGCAAAGGCCTCCTGGAGCACGGCGATGGCCTGGGGATGCTCCGAGGCGATGTCGTGCCCGACGCCGTGGACGATCTGGGCGAGGCCCGCGTCGATCGCCTTGCGGGCAAGGGGCCCGGCATGGGTGCTGTCCTGCCGGAGCCGCCGGAAGAGCAGCTCTCGAAGCGGCTGTACTGTTCCGTGGTCGACGGCAGTGAAGGCGTGCTCATCAGCCTGCTCGTGGTCGCCTGCGTCGTCGGCGACCAGCATGGGCACGCGAGTCCAGCCTGCCTCGACGCCTTCCTTGTGGATCCGCATGGCACCCTGGTCGTCGCCTTCCTGAAGATGAAGGCGGACAAGGTCGCCGTAGTCGTCGATCAGCCCGGCGTCGACGGCCTTCTGGAAGTAGACCTTGGCGTTGTTCAGGTCGCCCGCCGCCTCGTAGCGGTAGGCAAGCCGGGAGTACGCGTAGATGTCGCCGATTGCCGCGATGCGGTCGGTCCATTCGGCGGCTTCCGCGAAATGCCCGTCCTCGGCCAGCAGCATCACCAGGCTCTGCATGGCGTCCGGATCGCCGGCTTCGGCGCCCAGCCGGTAGAAGCGCTCGGCGTCAGCCCGGCGCCCTTCCTTCTCATGCCGCTGACCAATGCAGTCGTAGGCGTCCACGAACCCCATCTCGGCCAGCTCGTCCCAGATCGCATCGGCAGCCTCTCGATTTCCGGCGCGCTCCAGAATGTGCGCCATTCGCTGCTTGACCAGGAAGTCCGGCCAGCCCTTGAACGCTCCCGTTGCGTGTAGGTCTGACATCTGCCCCAGGTCTTCTTCAGCCTGGGCTGCGAGGGTCTCCGGATCGATGACGTACGGGGCGGTCCTGTCGGTGCCGAAGAGGTCCTGCTCGCCAAGAATCGGAGTGCTGAGGCGGACGCGGCCACGTTCACGGGCGGCTTCGGCCAGGGCCCGCCGGTCCTCATCGGTCCGCGCGTGCTCGAGTGCTGCCGTCCAGAACGCCGGGGGCGGGCACTGGCGCCGGCGTTCGAAGCGTCCGACCTCCTCGAGGTAGTCGGACAGGAGGAGGTTCGGCTGGGCCGTCGGTACCGCGCCTGGCCGGGGCCGGATGGGAGTCAGAGGCCCTGGTACGCCACGGCACGGTGCGGACAGGTACTGCAGGACTTGGTCAAACCACCCTGGATGGGCGTGCTCGTTCCACTCGTGGTCGTCCGTCACGGATGCGATCGCGGCTTCGAGCAACGTGGGGGGCAGAGCCCGACCATGGCCTAGACGACGGAGGTCGACCGCAACGAGGACGGCATGCTGTGCCAGGACAGGCGCGTTTCCGAACCGCTCGAACAGCGCTGGCACTCCTGCCAGGTACTGCGTGATCTGATCATCGTCTGCGTGATCTATCGCCTCGGCGACGCGCGGGTCAGAGGCCGCAGCGTGCCGAAGAGCCTCCTGGGCAGCAGCAAACCTGTCCGGGATACGCAGAGAAGTACCACCGCCCGTCAGCAGGGCGCGTGCCTGAGCCTGGAGATCGCTGGCGCCCCCAGCCGGGGCCGTGAGCGTGCCCCAGACGTCCGGGTGCGCCGTTGCGAGAACGAGCACAGGTCCCCGCTCTCGGGTGCGCAGGAGTTCCCGGAGCCCGGCCGCCAGGCGTTCACCCACCTCTGGGTCTGCCAGCCGGTAGTGGTGGATGTCGTTGAGCCAGATCACCGTTCGGGGACCGACACGGTCCAGGGACGCCAGAGCGGCTTCGCCAGGACTGGGGCTGATGGGGTGCCACAGGCGCCAGGTGTCCGGAAGTCGCTGGACGGCCTCCCAGCACGCTCGAGTCTTGCCCGTAGAGGACCCGCCGATCAGCGTGACGAGTCCGCTGCGGCCTGCCTCGGCCTCCTCGACGACACGGCGCAGCGCGTGATCGTGGGAGCGTTCGATGTAGACCGGCAGCAACGGCAGGGTGCCGTCAGCGGTTTCGTCCTCGATGGCGCGGTGCAAGTCCAGGGCGAAGGGGTCGCTCATGGTGCGGATCGGCTGGCCTGGCGCGTTGCGCTTGATGATCGCTGACGCCTGGACGCTTTCCGCCCGGTCACGGCTCCGGTTCCGACGGCGCTCAAGCTCTTGGCTGTACAGGGCCTTCCAGTGGCCCTCGTCAAGAAGGGGAGCGTCCTGGCCGGACTGGACGTTACGGCATCTCGCCTCGAAGGCGATCATGGCCACGATCTTGAGTATGTCGCCGCGGTCTTGGGGAAACCGTTCGCCCTTAAGCCAGGCGCCGACGGTGCTTGGGGACCGGCCCGACTCGCCCAGACGTTTGGCGAGCGCACGGTCCGTCGGCTTCCCGCCCAGCCTCCCCTTCCGTAACGCACCGAGAGACTTGAGCGCTGTGAAGACGGTGACGTCGCGGTCCTGCGCCATCGTTTCGCTCCCGTGTTTTGGCGGTGCCAATCGCCGCTGCCGCCCCACAGCGGATGATCGTAGAACTGCCCGGTCGGATCATCCACCCCTGTCCACCTTGCATCAGATAGTTGCTGGACACGGGGTTGGACAGACAGCGTCGGATCCACCAAACCCCCTGGGCCTCGCGGCCCTTGGCATGAATGGAGCTGCCGTCGTGGCTGTCCGACTCCTGGCCCTCCTGCTCGCGCTCTCCGTCTCGGTGAACGTCGGCTTCTGCTCCGGGCTGGTCGCCGCCCGTACCCGAACCGGGTGGGCACGTGCGCTCCTCGTCGGCGGGTCTGGCGCCGCCTCCAGCCTCGCGATCATCTTCGGTGGCGTAGCCGCCTTCCGCTGACGTGCCGCGCCTGGAGGCACGACTACTCGACAACGGAGCAGGCCGGTACTCACCCTCACCCAAAACAGTGAACAGGGCGGCCGGGAAATCCCAGATCCGTGGCCAATCGTCCACGAGGTGGCCAAACGGCCCTGAGATTTGGCCACGCCATCTGAGATCCCACACGGGGGTCTGTCAGGTGGATGCCATGTCGACGAAGCGTGAGTAGTGCCCCTGGAAGGCGACCGTGATGGTGCCTGTCGGTCCGTTCCGGTGTTTGGCGACGATGAGGTCGGCTTCGCCGGCGCGCGGGGATTCCTTCTCGTATGCGTCTTCGCGGTGGAGGAGGATGACGAGGTCGGCGTTGTCCTCCAACGCTCCGGAGTCTCGTAGGTCGCTGATCTGCGGCGTTTTATCCGTTCGCTGTTCGGGGCCGCGGTTGAGCTGGGAGATGGCCACAACGGGGATGTCGAGCTCCTTGGCGAGGAGCTTGAGGCAGCGGGAGATCTCCGAGATCTCCTCGTAGCGAGTGGCGAAGGGGCGCGTGCCGTAGGTGAGCATCTGCAGGTCGTCGAGGACGATCAGTTCGATGTTGCGCTGGAGGTGGAGGCGCCGGCTCTGCGCCCGGACTTCTGTGAATGTGGCGTGTGAGCTGTCCTGCACGTAGAGCGGAGCGCTGGAAACGTCGGGCATGCGGCGGGCGAGGCGGGTCCAGTCGTCGTCGGTCATCGTTCCGGAGCGCATGTGGTGCAGCGCGACGCGGGCCTCTGCGGACATGATCCGCATGACGACTTCGGTCCTGCGCGCTTCGAGGGTGAACAACAAGGCAGGCAGGTTGTTCTTGATACAGGCCGAGCGCAGGAAGTCCGCGGCCAGGGTGGATTTGCCCATGGCCGGGCGGGCGGCGATGACGGTGAAGGTGCCGGGGCGTAGGCCGCCGGTCAGGGAGTCGAGATCGGTGAAGCCTGTGGGTACTCCAAGCATCATGGTCCCCGCTTTGCGGCCGACGGCTTCTATCTCGTCGAGGGTGTCTTCGCAGATGTCGCCGAGCGCGTAGGCGGGTGGGAGGCTCCCGGGGGTTTCGGTGCTGGCGGCGAAGATCTCGGCTTCGGCGGCGTCTGCGATGCGGTCGATGAACTCCGGGGTGCCGTTGGCGGCGAGGTCGTGGATGTGGGTGGCCGCGGCCTGCAGACGACGGAGCCGGGCGGTCGATCGGATCCGTTCGGCCTGGTTGCTCCAGGACTTCCCGGAGGGCTTGCTGCCGGCGAGAGCGTTGATGTATTCGGCGCCGCCGGCCGCTGTGAGGTGTCCCGTCTCGGTGAGGTGCTCACACACACTGAACGGGCTGGGCGTGTGGTTGTCCGCGTAGAGGGTCAGGATGGCGTGGTAGATGAGTTCGTGGGCAGGGCGGTGGAAGTCGTGGCCGCGGAGGATCTCTACGACGTCGGCGATCGCGTCGGTGGAGAACATCATCGCGCGTAGGACGGCTTTTTCGGCCGGCAGGTCGTTGGGCTGGGCCTGCTCGATGCCGTCCTCGGCCATGTGCTCCCCCTGTGTGCCGCGCCCTTGTCCAGGCGCCCCACGTCAGGGTAGCCAGTGTGGACAGATTGCCACGTGATGTCAGGACGGTTGGGAGGCTCTGGCCCGGCGGAGCGCGAGGGCGCGGATCCGTTCTGCGGCTGACAGGGTGTCGCGGGGGGCGGGTGGCGCGTAGAAGGGGCGCGTCGGCTGACCGTCGGCAGGCTGCGCCTCGAGACGCGGATGAGTGGTGACCGGTGCGGAAGCGGCATTGACGGTCGGGGCTGGAAAGGCAGTGATGCCCCGCTCCGCGGGCAGCGGGCCATCCGCGGGTGACAAGACTCGGATCGCGCGAACCGGCTCGCGGCGGGATTCCTGGTTGAGGCGGGGGACGAGCAGGTCTGCGAGGAGGGGGATCTGCGCTGCCCAGGCTTTTGAGTCAGCGCGCACGACGAGTTCACCGGCCTGGAAGTCGACTGCAGTCACATGGCGGGCAATTTCCTCGCCGACGAGGGCCGGCCACCGCGCGAGCAGGGGGTGCAGTTCCGGGATGACCCAGCCGCGCTCGGCGATGAGCTCGGTGAATGCTGATCTGATGTGTGCCGGGCCCTGGTCTGTCCGGCTCTGAGGACGGGCAGGCGGCGGTCCCACGTGGCGTCGGCGGGCACCTTGACGGGCGTAGTGGAGTGCGATCCGGGCGAGATCCCCACCTGTGCTCTCACCTCGCTGTGTCATCCGCGTCCCGGCTCTTGCAGGTTCAGCGGTTCCCACGCGAGTACGGTGCGGGTTCCTGTCCGGTATTCATCCGGGTCGATTTCCATGCGGGCCTCGACGGTGTGAGGGCTTGTTCGGCGTACGAGGATCGTGGGCTTGCAGACATCGGTCATGACCATGGCGGGGTGATCGACGTCCAGCCATGTTGGCATGCGGCGGGAGAGTTCGGGTTCTGCTTCGGTGACTGTGGTGAACAGCATGGGCAGGTCGGTTCTGATCTCTCGGACCGACCACATGAGCTGGTCCGCCCACGACTCTCGTTCGTAGGAGTCGAGGTCGTCGTAGGGGTCGTCTAGAAGACTGATGAAAATGTTGGGTTCTGGCCCCGCCGTGTCAGCGGCGGGGCCAGACTCGTTTTCGTGGTTCAAGGGGAGTGGGTCGGGGAGACGGTCGGGC
>NZ_JBHXTC010000092.1:0-16354 GCF_042677605.1 Streptomyces sp. NPDC127106
CGCCGCCGGTCCGGGTGGCCGCGGCGGCCGGCGCGGGGGACGGCACCGGGGCGGGCGCGGGGGACGGCACCGGGGCGGTGGCGCGTGGCGCCGGGGCCCGCGGCGCGGAACCGGCGGTCGCGGGTGCGGGTGCAGGTGCAGGTGCGGGCGCGGGCGCAGGGGACGGTATCGGGGCCGGTACGGGGGCCGCCCGGCCGCTCATCCCCCGCTCCCGCACAGCGGGTCGCGGACCGGCGGCTCCGGTTGGGGGCGTACGGGTGCGGGGGCCGGATCGGGCGGGGTCACGGCCTCGAAGAGGTCCTTGCCGTCCTCGTCCCGGAAGCCGCCGTCGCCGGCCTGGAGCCGGGCCGTGGCGCCCCGGGCACCGAGGAGTCCGTCGAGGGCCTCCCGTTCGGCGGTCCCCATGTCGCGCAGCGTCAGCCCGGCGTCGAAGTGGGCCTTGAGGGTGGCGATGGCCGCGGCGGAGGGCGGCAGGCAGAACCGCAGGGCGAGCAGCCACCACAGCTGGAACAGGAACACCACGATCGGCAGGAACATGCTGAACAGGAAGAACGCCACGATCATGAAGAGTTCGAGGGCGAAGGTGCAGGTCCGGGGGGCCGTGCCGCCGACCGAGCCGCCGCTCGGGGTGCCCCCGCCCGGGTCGAAGGACAGCTGGGATCCGGGCGGGCTGGTGACGGCGACCCCGCCGGGGCCGGGCGGGGCCCCCGCCCGGGCGGCCAGCGCCCGCAGGTCGGGCAGGTTGATGGACGTGCGGCGGTTCTTGGTGCCCTCGGGGTCGTAGAAGGGCGCGAGCCGGAACGGTTCGGTGGGTTCGCTCCAGGAGACCTGCGGCGGGCAGTGCTCGTGTCCCGGGGCGGGGGTCCGGCGGACGAAGCAGCGCAGCTCGTAGACGGAGCGGTCGTCGAGTTGGGGGGCGCCCTGGTCGTCGTGGTCGCCGGAGCAGGTCGGCACGACCCCGAACCACAGGGAGCGCCCGGGCGGTTGGGGTCCTTGCCGGCAGTCGCCCGAGTGGGGCGGGAGCCGCCACATCGGGAGTTCCTGCTCCCGGTCCGGAGGGCGGCCCGCGGGCGGCGGGGTACCGACCTTGCGCCACGCGCCGCCCGCGGTGCCCGCCATCCAGGCCTGGACCTCCGTCTCCAGGCCGACCTGGTCGATCAGTGCGCGGTTCGCGTCCTCGAAGGCCTCCCGGTGCGCGAGGTCGGCCCACAGGACGTCCCGCACCTCCGATGCGTACGGGGCCGGCCCGGGCGGCACGGCGTACGCGCCCTCCGGCCCTCCCGCGGCGCGGTCGGCGGCGGCCAGGCCGGCCGTCAGCCGGTGCGCGAGCCGGCGCAGCACCTGCGGCGGGGCGGACATCTCCACCTGCCGGCGCCGCATCACGAACCCGACCTCCAGCCCTTCGGCGGACTGCGGGCGGGGCCACCCGGGGCCGTCGCAGAAGAGTTCCACCACGACGGCGTAGAAGCGCTCGTGGCCGGGCTGGTACAGCTTGCGCAGCCGGGTGCGGTGCAGCCGGTGCGTGGCGAAGCGGGCGCGTCCCGGGCCGCGGTCCTCGGCGCGGACGGGCACGGGGCAGGACCACACGTCCTCGGCGGGGTCGAAGCGCAGCGAGTCCCTCGGGTCGGCGACGAGGGCGCGGACGAACTCGGGCGAGGCGTACTTCTGCAGGGCGGGGGTGCGGGCGGCGGGGGCGAAGCGGTCGAACCCGCCGCGCTCGCACGCGTACCAGGGGGCGAGGAGCTTGAAGCCGTGCCCGGTGGCGGCGGCCGCGCTCACCAGATGTTCCCGGCGCCGGGCGTGTAGGCGGGGGAGATCACCATCTGGTCGGTGACCAGCGTCGCGCACTTCACGAGGCCGGTGAAGGTGGACAGCGGGGCGTTCACGGTGACGGTGGGTGCCTTGACGTCGACGGAGGCGTTGGCCTCGACCTGGACCGCGGTGGGGGTGAGGCGGACGGTGCAGCCGCCGCTGTGCCGGATCACGACCTGCCGGGCGGCGTCGTCGAGGACGACCTCGTGGCCGGAGGCCATGGTGATCCGCACCCGGGCCGCTCCGGCCGTGTCGTCGAACTCCAGGCTGCTGCCGGCCCGGGACCTGAACTGGCGCCGGTCGTTGGCCGGTTCGGGTTCGTGCGGCAGGGCGGCGCGGCCGTTCCAGGCGGCGCCGAGGACGTACGGGCGGCGCGGGTTGCCGGCCTCGAAGGCGACCACGACCTGGCTGCCCACCTCGGGCAGCACGAGCAGTCCGTGCCGGTCGTCGGCGTACGGGGAGCAGAGCGTGGCCCAGGCGCGCACGTCGCGGTCCCCGTCCCGGCCGAGCCAGGGGAAGCGGACCTCGATGCGGCCGAGCCGTTTCTCGTCGACGATGTCGGTGACGAGCGCCGGGTAGACGCCGAAGTAGCCGGGCGCGGCGCCGTCCGCGGGGGCGGGCAGGGACATCAGAGCACCTCGTTCAGGGACGGGCGTTCGGCGTCGAAGCGGGTGCGGAAGCCCCGGTCGGGGTCGAAGGTGTGGCGGACCCGGGTGACGTGGTAGCCGTCCCCCTCGAAGGGTCCGCCGACCGAGCGGAGGGTGAGCCGGCCGCCGACGACGAGGTCGGGGCTGCCGTTGGTGGTGCCGGCGACGGTGACGAACCGGCGGCCGCGGCGCAGCATTTCGGCGCGGGCCCAGCTTTCGGCCTCCTCGGTGGTCAGGGCTGCCTCCCGGACCCGCAGGCTGGTGGCGGGCCCCATCGCGCGGGCCAGGAGCCGCGCCCCGGTGCGGCCGCCGCCGGCCGTCTCGGCCTCGACGACCTCGGGGCCGGCCCGTTCGTCGATGGGTTCGCGGCGCTCGGCGTCGTAGCCGGTGACGACGACCTCGCTGCGCTGGTGTGCCAGGTCGGCCGCGAGCCGCACCGCCGTGAGCTGGTTGCCGTAGACGAGGGTCTGGACGGGGGCGGCGCGGCTGCCGCGGGGCCGGAAGTGCACGGTGGTGCCGGTCGCCCACAGCTCGGCCTGGACCAGCCGGGCCCGCTCGCGCAGGAAGGCCAGGTCGCTCTGGTTGAGCTGCTGGACGACGTCGTAGCGGGGGCCGGGGACGTCCGCGTCGGCGTCGAGGCCGTGCTCGCGGGCCACCTCGCGGGCGACGTCGGCGTCGGTGGCGTCGCGGTAGGTGCGCAGGCGCCGGGTCATCCGCAGCCGCATCAGCGCGTCCTCGGCGTGGACGAGGACCAGCGGGGGCTCGCCGTCGCCGAGGACGAGCTCCACGGCCGAGACGACGCCGTCGAAGACGTACCGCCGGACCGAGGGCGGCCCGAGGGCCACCTTGAGGCTGCTGCCGAGGCCGGCGGTGGACCCGTCCAGGTGCAGCAGCCGGTTCTGCGGGCCCGTCGCGCCGGGGCCGACGGCGAGGAAGCAGGCGCGCAGGGTGCGCAGCCCCTCCGTGCCCTCCGCCACTTCCAGGCGTACGCAGTCCCGGGCGAGGTCCCTCACGAGTGCGCCGCCGACCTCGAAGACGGGCGAGACGGCGGCGACGGCGGGCTCAGTCATCGAAGCCCTCCGCGGCGGTGCGGGCGGCGAGCCAGGCGGCCCGTTCGACGGCCTCCCGGTGGCGTTCGGCGGCGGCCCACCTGCCGCCGGCGCCGGGGCCCTCGCCGCGGACGGGGGCGGGCGGGCCGCTGCTGCCCGCGGGCACCACCTCGGTGTGCAGCTCTCCGATGTACAGGCTCATGGCGGGCCTCCTCGCGGTGTCCACCCCAGGGTGCCGGGGCCCGCGTCACGGCCGCGTTGCTCGCAGTCGGCGGCGGCCCGGCCGGGCGGATCGGGCGGGAGCCGCTCCCAGGGCGCGGCCCCGGGGTCCGGGGCGGGGACCTCCTCGCGGCGGGCCCGGTCGGCGAGGCTGCGTCCGCCGCCGGCCCGGACCTCGGCGAGGGTTGCGGGGTCGGCGCGGGCGCGCAGGGGTATCCCCCGGCCGTACGTGGTGGAACGCGGGTCGGGGCCGTCCGGCGGGAGGCCTCCGGGCCGGGGCGCGGGAACGGTCCCGGCGAGCGGCGCGGGGCGGGCGGCGGGGACCTCGAAGGAGCCTCGGGCGCGTGCGGTGGCGAGGCCGACCGCGGCGGCGGTCACCGCCTGCGCGGCCACGGCGATGCCGCCGCCCGCGCTGAGGACGAAGCCCGCCCGGGCCGCCGTGTCCGGGCCGCCGGGGGCTGCGCCGGCGGGGCCGCCCGGTGTGCCGGGGCCGCCGCCGGGTACCCGCGGGCCCCCCTGGGCCGCCGGGCCCGCCGAAGCCGTACCGGCAGGGGCGCCGCCGGCCGCCGGGCCGGCCCCGGCGCCGGCCGGGATGCCCAGGGCGGCGGCCAGGCCCGCGGTGGAGGTCGCCGCCGCTCCCCCGGCGTAGCCCGCCGACAGGCTGGTGCCCGCGGTGGCGGCCAGGCCCGCCTCGGCCTCGGCGCCCAGGACCACGCCGGCGCCGGCCGCCAGGCCGAGCGGGCTGTCGAGTCCGCTCATCGCCCCGCGCCAGGCGGCCGGGTCGAGTCCGACCCGGGACATCAGCTGCTGGGCGGACTCCCCGCCGTGTGCCCGGACCACCTTGCGGGGCCGGCTGGTGCCGGCGGTGCCGGGCGCGGCTCCGGCCCCCTGGTCGCCGGCCTCGGTGGCTGCCCCGGCGTCCCGGGCGCCGGGGCCCACGGCGTTCGCCTGGTAGGCGAAGTTCTGCTCGACGATGGTCACCGCGACCTTGGCGCGCAGCGGGGTGCCGTCGGGGGCGAAGTGGTCGAGCTCCTCGTTGACCTGGGTGACGATGCCGTTGTAGCGCAGCGTCCCCCACACGAAGCGGACGGGCGGCGGCGGTTCGGCCGGGCTCGCCGGTGGCGGCTCGACGAACTGCCGGACCAGGGCGGTCCATTGGCGTACGTCGACGTATCCGTCGGCGCCGCCCTGCTCGGCGGTGTCGAATTCCAGGTCGAAGGTGAGCGTGGAGCCCTCCTGGGCGGGGTGCTGCACCTTCTGGGTGCGGGTGGTAGCCCCGCCCCGGTCCACGTTGTTGTTGCGGGAGATCCGCAGGGTGGTGGGGTTGAACTGTACTTCGAGGGGGCTGCCGGCCTCCTCGACCCTGGGCGTGCGCTGCGGGCCCTGCTCGCCGGTCACCTTCAGGGGGGTCAGCGTGGCGTGGGCGGTGGCCGTCACGGGGTGCGCTCCAGGCGCAGGCCCTCGTGGGCGATGTGCAGTTCCTCCACGGCTATCTCCCCCGTCCTCGCGTTGAGCGCCGGCCCGGTGATCTTCAGGGGCAGGCCGCGGGTGAACGTCCAGCGCGCCAGCGTCCGCCTGCCGGTGGTGTCGAGCACCTCCACGTCGCCGTCGTAGCGGGGCACCGGGGTGCCGCCGGCGACCATGCCGTGCAGCCAGTCCCACAGGGCGGTGTCGGCGCTCCCGCCGTCGGTGGCGACGAGCATGCCGCGCCGCAGGACGAGCGGCTGGAACCGGACCCGCCCCACGCGGCGCACCACCGCGTCGTTGGCGCCGCCCTCGGCGTACTCCCGCAGGTCGGCTTCCAGGCCCAGCCCGGAGCACTCCTGGAACCCGCCGTCGCCCAGCCGGTCGGGGGCCCGCTGGGGCCCGCCGGGGCCGGCCGCGGGCGGTCCTGCCCTGCCTCGGGCGGGGCCGGGCTCGGAGAGCGGAACGGGGAGGCGGGGCGGCGGCAGTGCGGTGCGCCCGGGAGCGGTGCTGCGGACGATGCGGATCCGGAACCGGAAGGTCTGGACGAGTTCGGGCGGGTGCTCGGGCACGGCGGTCTCACCTCACGTCAACGGAGCCGTCGGCGTCCTGCGCGATCCGCAGGACGAGGTATTCGAGGGGCTGCGCGGGTGCCACGCCGATCTCGGCGACGAGCCGGCCGAGCCCCTGCGACCAGGCGGGGTTGAGGCGTTCGTCGCAGCGTACGAAGAAGGCCTCGTCCTCGGTGGCGCCGACGAAGGCCCCGGCCCGGTACAGGCCGCGCAGCAGTTGCACGACCGAGCTGCGCAGTTCGTCGCGCAGCTGCGCCGTGTGGGGTTCGAAGGCCAGGACCTGTGCCTGCCGGTGCAGGGTGAGCCGGAGCGCGGTCATCAGCCGGCGCACGCTCAGCTGGCGGTGGTCGGTGTTGTGGGAGAGGGTGCGGGCCGAGGTGAGGCGGAAGCCGTCGCGCTCGGCGCGGAACACGTCGATGCCGAGGAGGTGGAGCTCGTCGCAGTCGGCGTCGGCGAGCGGCTGGAGCGCGGTGACGGCGTCGGCGGCCAGGGCGTTGGCCGGCCCCCACGGCAGTCCGAGGCGGCGTTCGCGTTCGGCGATGATGCCGGCGGCGAAGCCGGAGGGGGGTACGGGGACGGCGCGGCGGGCCGGGTCGTCGGGGGCCGCGACGCCGAGCCAGGGGTGGTAGGCGGCCGCGTACGTGCTGTCGAAGGCGGCGCGCCAGCGGGCGACGGCGCGGACCGGCAGCCCGGGCGGTACGTCGAGGAGGGCGACGAACCGGCGTCCGTGCTCGGCGAGGGCGACGAGCCGCTGCTGGCGGCGCAGGATCTCGGGCAGCTCGCCGGTGGGGTCGAGCAGCAGGGGGCGGGGCCGGGCCGGGGCCAGGGTGAGGGGGACGGCGGGCGGCGGGCAGGGCGCGAAGCGGCCGCCGATGGGGCGGGGCGGCGTCTCGGTGGCGGGGGCGTGCTCGCCGTACTGCCACAGCAGGTCGGGGGCGGACAGCAGCCCGATCTCGGGGACGAGCGCCATCCGGTCCGCGCCGACGGCGGCGCCCGCGGCGCCCGCGGCGTCCCCGGCGTCCCCGGCGTCCTCGCCGTCGGCAGCCGCGTCGGCCAGCAGCTCGACGGGGA
Source organism: Streptomyces sp. NPDC127106 (assembly GCF_042677605.1). NCBI lineage: Bacteria > Bacillati > Actinomycetota > Actinomycetes > Kitasatosporales > Streptomycetaceae > Streptomyces > Streptomyces sp. NPDC127106. The sequence goes on from NZ_JBHXTC010000092.1 coordinate 6,835, forward strand.
GCGGGCCCTGGAAGCTGTCGGCGCCGATGGCGGCGTACCGGTCCGCGCCGGGGCGGACGGGGCGGGAGAGGGCGGAGGTGAGGAAGGTGTCGGGCGGGAGCAGGGCGTCGGGCCAGTCCCCGTCGGGGCTGACCAGCAGGGACTCGGCGGCGAGTACGGCGGCGGCATGGCGGGGGTGTCCGCGGCTCAGCCCGAGCCCGGCGAACCGCTCGCCGCGGGGGTGGGCGGGGTCGCCGTCGGCGACGGTGACCGCGGCGGTGACGACCTCGGCCTCGACGTGCCCGGCCGGCGGGCCGCCGCTCCCGGAGCCCGGGCCCGTGCCGGGGCCGGGGCCGGGGCCGGGGGCGGGGGCGGTGGCGGTGCCGGGAAGGGGGGGCCGGTCGAGCAGGGCGACCACGGCCGGCGGGCCGAAGCCGTTCCTCCGCTCGGCCAGTTCGAGGATGCGGAAGAACGACCCGGCGGCCGGCAGCCCGGCGCCCCGGACCCGCAGCACCGATCCGGCGGGCGGGGTGCGCCCGGGCGGCAGGGCCAGCTCCCGCCCGTCGGCCGCGGCCTCGAACCGGTCCGAGGCGGTGAAGTCCCAGCGCACGGACAGCCGCCCGCCCCAGCTGCCCTCGTCGCGGGCGCGCAGCCCGATCGCGTACGGCGCCCCGCCGGGGCCGGCGCCCCCGGGCCCGTCCGCGCGCACCAGCGCGACCCGGTGCAGGGCGCAGGCTTCCCGTGCGGCGGGGTGCGGGGCGCGCGGCAGCGGCGCCACGCGCAGGACGTACGCCCGGGCCCCGCCCTGGGCGAAGAAGGCCCGGACCGCGTACGGCAGCAGCCCGGGCCCCTCGAACCCGCCGAACCGGCGCACGTAGTCGGACCAGCGGTCGACGGGCACCGGTTCGTCGACGGGTCCGCGCGGGGCCACGCCCACGAAGCCCGCGACGTCCAGCCGGACCGGCGCGGCTGCGGACGGCGCGGGCCGTGCGTCGCGGTACACGCCCGGCGCCCCGGGGCGCAGTCCGGGCCCGTTCACAACGACTGGAAGTCGATGCGTTCGGCGACGAGGTGCAGCTCCTCCATCGCGACCTCCCCGCCGCCCTTGCCGGTGAGGGTGGGGCCGACCCACTTCTTCGGCTGGGCGGCGTGCAGCACCCAGGCGCAGACCGGGGTGCGGCCCTCGTCGTGGAGGGTGACGGTGACGGTGCGGGCGTCGTACGCGCCTTCGCGGACCGCCTTGATCCAGTTGAAGAGGCGCAGGTCGCCGATGACGCCCCGCTTGAGGGTGACGTCGTTCGTCGTGTTGGTGTTGGCGATCTTGCGGACGTGGTTCTCGGGGTCGTTGCCGTTGCGGTACTCGGAGTACTTGACCTCGTTGCCGGCTCCGCTGAAGTCGGAGAAGCCGCCGGCGATCTGGTCCTCGCCGCCGGTGTCGCCGAGTTTGACGAGGAAGTTGAAGGCGCCGTACGGGTTGTTGCGGGTGGCCATGGGCGGTGTGTCTCCCGTTCTGGGGCGGGCGGGTCAGTTGCGCCGGGCGTCTGCGGTGAACTGCCCGATGCGGAACACGACGAACTCGGCGGGGTACGTGGGGGCCACGCCGACCAGGCAGATCAGCCGCCCGTTGTCGAGGTCGTTCTGGGTCATGGTGGTGCGGTCGCAACGGACGAAGAAGGCTTCCTCGGGCTTGGTGCCGAGCAGGGCTCCGGTCCGCCAGGTGGCGAACAGGAAGTCCTCGACGGACTGCCGGACCGATGCCCACAGGCGTTCGTTGTTCGGCTCGAAGACGGCCCACTGGGTGGACTTCTCGATGGAGTGCTCCAGGTAGATGAAGAGCCGGCGGACGTTGACGTACTTCCACTCGGGGTCGGAGCTCATCGTGCGGGCGCCCCACACGCGGCGGGCGCGGCCCTCGAAGAAGCGCAGGGCGTTGATGCCCTCGGGGTTGAGGACGGACTGCCGGTCGTAGGTGACGTTGACGGTGAAGTCGTCGACGCCGAGCAGGACTTCGTTGGCGGGCGCCTTGTGCACGCCGCGTTCGGCGTCGCTGCGGGCGTAGATGCCGGCGACGTATCCGGAGGGCGGGACGTCCAGGAGGGGGGCGGGGGCACCGGGGTCGGGGCGCCTGGTCGGGTCCGTGATACGGACCCAGGGGTAGTAGAGGGCGGCGTACTTGCTGTCGAACTGGGCGCGGAACCTGCGGACTTCGGAGATCGAGCTGTCGCGGGGCGGGTCGACGACGGCGATCCGGTAGCGGAGCTTCTCGCAGTGCCCGATCAGGTGGTCGACCGCGGTCTTCTGGTCGGCCCGGCGGAGGGTGACGGTGTCGGGGGTGGCGACGACGGCGATGTCGTCGATCTCGGCGAGCGCGCCGAGTCCGAGGGCGGGGTTGGCCAGGTCGTCGGGGTCGGCCTCCTGACCGGCCAGGTCCTCGGGTCCGAGCGGGTCGCCGTCGCCGCCGCCGGTGAGGTGGAGGCCGCTCTGCCCGGGCAGGAGCAGGGCGGCGAGCCGCGCGCCGGGGGTGACCGGGGCCGCCCCCGGCGCGGGCGGTACGGTCTCCAGCCAGACGAGGGAGAACTCGTCGGCGGGATCGGCCGCCTGGAGGACGTTGCCGACCGAGCGCGGGTGCCGGTCGTCGAGTTCGAGCTCGTTGTACACGTCGGCGCGGTCGTCGAGGCGGACGGTGACGGCGAGGGTCAGGTGGAAGGCGGCGAAGCCGGCCGTGACCGCCTCGAAGCCGCCGGTCCGATCGTCCCGGTATCCGAGCACGCCGTCGGCACGGCGGGCGACGACCCGGACACGGCCGGGCTCCGGCGGGACCGTGTCGGCGATGACCGGCGGTTGTCCGCCCTCCAGCGGCCGGACCTCCACCGCGGCGCCCTCCTGGACCCCGGTGAGGCGGGGTGTGCCGCCGGGGCCGCTGACGAGGATGTTCTTCCCGCGCCGGAAGGTCACCGCGACACCGGTCCGGGCGCCGGCGGAGCCGGGCCAGCGGGCCCGCCAGTGCAGCAGGGGGGTGCCCTGGACGGGCAGGGCCAGGGAGGCGAAGTTGCGGGGGACGTCGACGGCGCCGGCGGTGCGGGTGAAGCGGAAGACCCGGGAGACGTAGAGCCGGCGGCCGCCGTTGGCGAAGAAGGCACGGGCGGCGAGGGCGAGCGGGCAGTCCTCGTCGCCGATCCGCAGGCCGCCGAAGGCCCGTTCGTACTCGGTGAACGCGGTGACGAGGACCGGTGCGGGGAGCACGGTCGGGCCGCCGGGCAGGGCGTACGGCACGGGGCCGTTCTCGGTCCGCCCGGCCATGCCGAAGGTGCTGGTCGGCACGCCCTCGATGGAGCGGGATCGGAAGCTGGTCTCCTCGACGTACACGCCGGGGGTCAGGTACTCGGGCATCGGGCGGCTCTCCTCGGTCGCGGGTCAGGCGGGTATGTGGGGCAGGTCGGCGGCGTGGACCACCTGACCGACGGTGAGCGTGCGGACGGCGTCGGCGGCGCCGGTGCGGTACCCGGCGGGCCGGGCGGTCCCGCGCAGCACCGCGTTGTCGAGGTCCTGCGGCCGGGGCGGGGAGGTGCTGCGCACGACCGGCTCGGCGACGAGACCGGCGAGCGGGTCGGCGGGCGGCCCGGAAGGTGGATCGGCGGGCGGCCCAGGGGGTGGATCGGCGGGCGGGTCCGGGGCGTGGGTGCGCAGCGCGACGTCGAACCGGGACGGCGGCGGCGGGGGCAGCACGCCCACCCCGTCGACCAGCAGCAGCACCTGGCCGTGCTCGTCGCCGTGCGCCCAGCCGAGCGGGACCCCGCCGGGCCCGAAGGCGTCGACCCGCGGCCAGCGGACCGGCGTCCCGGCGGCGGTGACGACGCGCAGCCGGATGCCGGTCGTGCCGAGCGGCACGGGGTGGGCGGGGCCGGGCAGCAGCCAGGGCAGCAACAGCCGGGCGTCGGCGCGGACGTACGGGGCGGAGGGCGGCCGGGCGTCGGCCCCGACGAGTTCGGGCCGGGTCCACAGCGGTACCCGGAAGCGGCGCGGTATCCACCGCCGGGCGGGGTCGTCGACGCGTACGGTCACGGTGCGCGGGAGCCCGCCGGAGGTGCCGTGCCGCAGGACGAACCCGGTCGCCCCGTGACCTTCGAGCGGCCGCAGCAGGTCGCCGGGGAGGGTCCGGCGGCCCGGGACGGGATCGTACTCGCAGCCCACCCGCAGCCCGGGCCCGGCCGGGGCGCGGGTGCGGGCGTCGAGCGGGCGGACGGCGAGGGCGAGCCGGTGCAGCACCTCGGCGGTCCCGGCGTCGACGGCGATCGGGGCCTCCCGCCCGGCGGCCGGGCCGGTCATCGCACGCGCTCCGTGGAGACGGGGCCGGCGGCGACGGTGGTGACCGCGCCGGGGGCGGGTCGGGCCGGGCCGTCGATGCGGACGACCCGGGCGAGGTAGGGCAGGCAGAGCCGGTAGTCGGTGGTCATCGCCTGGAAGGCCTCGCTCATCGAGTCCATCGCGAGCTCGTCCGGCACGATCTGCACCGAGTCGCCGGGAAGCCAGTCCCCGCTGGGGTGCAGGAGCGGCCCGGTGAGCAGGGCCTCGGCCTCCAGGATCCGGGCGACGAGCCCGAGCCATTCCAGCTCGGCCTCCACGAACTGGTCCCAGGCGGCGACCATCAGGTGCATCCGCAGCGGCAGCCGCGGCAGCCCGTCCTGCGCGGCGAGCGCGGCGAGGGCCGGCCGGGTCTCCCGGTCGATGCTCAGGCGGTAGCAGTAGACGGAGACCGCGGGGTTGCGGATGACGGAGCCCGGGGTGTCGACCTTGTCGAAGTCGACGGGCCCGGCGAGGACGGCCTCCGGGCGGCGGCCCTCGGGGATCTCCTCGGCGAAGCGCCGGTTGAGCAGCGCGACGACGCTGCGCCCGACGGCGGCGAGTGCCCGGTATCCAGCCATGGGGCGATGCTGCGGCCCGCCCCGTCACGCGCGCGTTGCCGGCCCGGGTGCGGCCGGCGGCGCCCGGTGCGCAATGGCCGGGCGACGGGCCGGTGACACCGTCCGGCCCACACTCGGCTCGTGCCTGCCCGCATCGACCAGGAGAGTCAGAATGAGCAGCACCGCGCACACCCACCCGGCCGGCAGCAGCACGGGCGGCTGCGACCCCGGCGCCATCGACGAACTGGCCTGCATCGCCACGGGAATCCAGCGCCGGGCCGAGGTCACCCAGGAACACCTCCCGCAGCTGCGGGAGTTCCAGGAGAAGTTCAACGGGTCCCGGACCCGGTACGCCCGGGCCCGGCTGGCCGCGAAGGCGGATCTGGACGAGGCGGGCGCGACGCTCGGCAAGGTCCGCGAGCAGATCCGCTGCCGGGTCGGGCACGAGCAGCGGCACTGCCTGGCACAGGCCGTGGACCGGGTCTTCGACGACATCCGCAGGTGCGCGGGCGGTTGGGGCTGCTGCGTGGACGACTGCGGGTGCGACTTCTCGGACACGGTCCACCCGGACGACACGGTCGCCTCCCTCGCCGCCCGGATCGCCCGCTACGCGCAGGACACCCAGAAGGCGGCGGCCTGCTTCACGGCGCTGGAGGGCGAGGTGACGGCGCTGCCCGAGCGGGCGGTGAAGATCAAGGCGGATGCGGTGCAGCTGCTGGCCGACGTCTGCGACCCGGTGCTGGGCCAGGACGTCGTACGCCTCTACGCGCGCCTGCTGGTGCTGCTGCGCCGGATCGCGGAGGCCTTCCGGGGCTTCTCGAACGTCTCGGAGTTCGTCGACTGCCTGTGCCGGGCGCTGCTGTGCGTCCTCAAGGGCTGGCAGGCCATCGCCGTGCTGGAGGGCGCCCGGGCCGAGCTGTTGTGCAAGGAGGAGACCCGGCGCAAGGCGTGCGAGCGCAAGCAGCGGGAGACCGTCGAGGAGGTCATGGCCGAGTACACCCGCCTGTGCCCGCCGTGCCCGGCGCACGGCGAACCGGCCCGGGAGGACGGTGCGGACTCCGAGGAGGAGGAGCCCGCCCCGGCCGCGGCCGGGTAGCCCCGGCCGCCGGGCCCGGGGCCGACTACTCCCAATCGTCCCAGGGCGGGTCCGTCTCCTCCGGGTCGAGCGGCGGTTCGTCGTCCCACGGCTCCTGGTGCGCGGTCCGTCCCGGGCCTGCGGGTGCGGCGGCCTGCGCCGGGCCTGCGGGTGCGGCGGCCTGCGCTGCGGGCTGCGCCGGGCCGGCTCCGGTCTCGGCTCCGGTCTCGGCGAGGGTGTCGAGGATGCCCTCGGCGTACTTGGCGAGCTTCGCCTCGCCGACGCCGTTGACCGTGCCGAGTTCCTCGGCGGTGGTGGGCAGCTGCGTCGCGATCTCGCGCAGGGTCGCGTCGTGGAAGACGACGTACGCCGGGACGCCCTGCTCGCGCGCCGTCGCGGCCCGCCAGGCCCGCAGGGCCTCGAAGACCGGCACGGCGGCCGTGGGCAGGTCGGCCGGGACGCGCGCCCCCTTCCCGGAGCGGGCCCCGGACTCCTTGCGGGTGGCCCGGCTCGCGACGGGCGCGGTCTCCTTGCGCATCGGCACGGTCCGCCGGCCGCCCAGCACCTCGCCGCTGGCGTCCGTCAGCACCAGCGTGCCGTAGTCGCCCTCGACCGCCAGCAGTCCCTGCGCCAGCAACTGCCGTACGACCCCGCGCCATTCGCCGGCGCTCAGGTCGGCGCCGACCCCGAACACCGACAGCGTGTCGTGGTCGAACTGGATGACCTTGGCCGTCTTCTTGCCCTGGAGGATGTCGATGATCTGGCCGGCGCCGAACTTCTGCCGCCGCTCCCGGGCCAGCCGCCACACCGTCGACAGCAGCTTCTGCGCGGCGACCGTGCCGTCCCAGGACTCGGCCGGGGTCAGGCAGGTGTCGCAGTTGCCGCAGGGCCCGGACTCCTGCCCGAAGTAGGCCAGCAGCCGCACGCGGCGGCATTCGACGGTCTCGCACAGGGCGAGCATCGCGTCGAGGTGGGCGGTCAGCGAGCGGCGGTGGGTGTCGTCGCCCTCGGAGCCGTCGATCAGCTTGCGCTGCTGGACCACGTCCTGCAGCCCGTACGCCAGCCAGGCGGTGGCCGGTTCGCCGTCGCGGCCGGCGCGGCCGGTCTCCTGGTAGTAGCCCTCGACGGACTTCGGCAGGTCGAGGTGGGCGACGAAGCGGACGTCCGGCTTGTCGATGCCCATGCCGAAGGCGATGGTGGCCACGACCACGATGCCGTCCTCCCGCAGGAAGCGGGCCTGGTTCGCGGCGCGCGTGGCCGGGTCCATGCCCGCGTGGTAGGCGACGGCGTCGATGCCGTGCTCGACGAGGGCGGCGGCGGTCTTCTCCACGGAGGCCCGGGAGAGGCAGTAGACGACGCCGGCCTCCCCCTCGTGCTCGGTGCGGATCAGGTCCAGCAGCTGCTTGACGGGGTTGTTCTTGGTCGCGATCCGGTACTGGATGTTCGGCCGGTCGAAGCTGGCGACGAAGTGCCGCGCGTCCTGGAGGCCCAGGCGGCCCGCGATCTCGGCGTGCGTGGCAGGGGTGGCCGTCGCCGTGAGGGCGATCCGGGGCACCTTGGGCCAGCGCTCGTGCAGCATGGACAGCGCGAGGTAGTCGGGCCGGAAGTCGTGGCCCCACTGGGCGACGCAGTGCGCCTCGTCGATGGCGAAGACGGAGATCTCGGCGCGGTCGAGGAGCCGCTGGGTGCCCTCGGTGCGCAGCCGCTCGGGGGCCAGGTACAGCAGGTCCAGCTCGCCGGCGAGGAGGAGCTGCTCCACGGTGCGCCGCTCGTCGAGGCCCTGCGTGGAGTTGAGGAAGCCGGCCCGCACGCCGAGCGCGGTCAGCGCGTCCACCTGGTCCTGCATCAGCGCGATCAGCGGCGAGATCACGACGCCGGTGCCGCCTCTGACCAGGGCCGGGATCTGGTAGCAGAGCGACTTGCCGCCGCCGGTGGGCATCAGCACCAGGGCGTCGCCGCCGGCGCTGACGTGCTCGATGATCTCCTCCTGCTCGCCGCGGAAGGAGTCGTACCCGAAGACGCGGTGAAGCACCTGCAGGGCATCGCTGGTCTCGGGGGACGCGTCCGAAAGGGTCATGTCCGGCAGCCTACCGACCTCCTGCGACACCCCGCTCCGCCCTGTGGAAAACCAGACCCGTGTGACGGTGGCCGCCCGGGCGGTCGACGGCCGCGGCGGGGCACCACAGACGGGCCGCTGCGGCCGCCGAGACCGCGGCGACCGCACCGAGTGCGGCGACGGCGGCCGTCAGGCCGGCGGCTGCGCCGACCCAGCCGGCCAGCGGGTAGGTCAGCAGCCAGCAGGCGTGGGAGAGGGAGAACTGGGCCGCGAAGGCTTCGGTGCGCCGTTCGGCCGGAACGGTGCGGCGGATGAGCCGGCCGGCGGGGGTGAGCACCAGGGAGCCGCCGGCCCCGAACGCCGCCCAGGCCGCCAGCAGGGCGGGCCAGCGCCAGCCTCCGGAGCCGGCCGCGGTCAGGGTGCCGGCGGCGGGGAACACGGCGGTCAGGACGAGGGCGCCGCGCAGCATGACCGTGCGGTCGGCGGCCCGGTCCAGGACGCGCGGCAGGAGCAGGGCCGCGGCCATGGAGCCGGCCCCGTAGGCGCCGAGGGCGAGGGCCACGTCCCCGGTGGGGCGGCCCAGGTGGTCGCGGACGTAGACGACGGTGTTGACGGTGACGAGCGCGCCGGCCGCGGCCACGGTGAGGTTGAGCAGCAGCAGGGCGCGCAGCTGCGGGGTGGCGAGGAAGAGCCGGGCGCCGGCGGTGGCCGCCGCGTACGTCCGCCGGCCCCGCCGGGACGCGGACGGGCCGGGGTCCGTGCCCGGGCAGCAGCCCGCCCCGCCCGTCGCCCCGGCTACCGCCGCGCCCGTCGCCCCGGGCAGCGCGACGGAGGCGACCAGGGCCGCGGAGCCGAGGAAGCCGGCGGCGGTCCCGAGGAAGAGCCGGTCGTAGCTGGTGACGGCGAGCACGGCGGCGGCCAGGGCCGGGCTGAACAGGCTCTCCAGGTCGTAGGCCAGCCGGGACAGGGACAGCGCCCGGGTGTAGTCGCGCTCCTCGGGCAGCACCTCGGGGATCACGGCCTGGAAGGCCGGGGTGAACACGGCGGAGGCGGCCTGCAGCACGAAGATCAGGACGTAGACCTGCCACACCCGGTCGACGAACGGCAGGGACAGGGCCACCGCGGCGCGGCCCAGATCGGCGCCGATCAGGAGGGTCCGGCGGGGGAGCCGGTGGGCGACGGCGCCGACGGCGGGCGCGATGGCGACGTACGCCACCATCTTGATCGCCAGCGCGGTGCCGAGGACCGATCCGGCCCGCGGGCCGGCGATGTCGTAGGCCAGCAGGCCGAGGGCGACGGTGGCCAGGCCCGTGCCGGTGAGGGCGACGGCCTGGGCGGCGAACAGGTGCCGGTAGGTGCGGTTGCGCAGGACGGAGAGCATGCGGCGGCCTTCCGCTCGGCGGGGGTCACCCCTCCCGCACCGTTCGACCCGGCGTACGCCTACGACGCCGGCGCCTGGAACGTCCTGCGGCAGACCGTCCAGACCCTGATGCACACCCCCCGCGGCGG
>NZ_JBHXTC010000093.1:0-2393 GCF_042677605.1 Streptomyces sp. NPDC127106
CTCGCGGTGGTGCGGCAGTACATCGAGCAGCAGCGCCGCCCGCTGTAGCTTCGCTCTGCGGGCCGTTCCGGCTTACCCCGCCCTGAAGGACGGGGTTTGCGCCGGCATCATCCGGTCAGGACGGCAGGTACCGCTTCCCGTTCGGGCAGACGCACCTGCCCGTCCTGTACTCCCTCGTGGCGCGCCGCCCGGCCGCCGCTACAGGGTGAGCTGGAAGACGGCCGTGCCGCGTTCGCGGCGGTAGCCGAGGGCCTCGTTGACCGCGCGCATCGGGGCGTTGTCGTCCGCGACGGTCGTGGCGACGGCGCGCAGGGCCGGGTGGCGGTCCCCCGCCTCGGCGAGCATGCGGAGCTTGACGGTGCGGCCGAGGCCGCGGCCGCGGTGTCCGGGGACGACGACCGTGTCGTACTGGATGGCGCGCGGGCCGTCCGGGTCGGGCAGCACGAGCTCCGTGTACGCGGCCACCTCGCCCTCCGGGGTGACGGCGGCGACCGTGGTGAGCGCGCCCCCGCGGTCCAGGACCAGCTGCTGGGAGGCGTGCAGGCGGTCCGGGGTCCAGGCGAGGACCTGCTCGTCGACGTCCCCCGTCGGGGCGTCGTCCATCGCGCAGTGGGCCCGGGCCGCCGCGGCGGCCCACGCGTCGGGCACCAGGCCGGGCCAGCAGACGAGCTCGTAGCCGGGCGGGGCGGCGGTCTCCCGGACGGGCAGGGTGCGCTGCGCCTCCCGGACGTCCTGGACGTACCAGGCCATCGGCAGGACGCAGCTGAAGCCCAGCGACTCCGCGAAGGCCTGGCCGGGGCCGCCGAGGTCGATCTGGGCGGCGACCGAGGTGCGGCCCTCGGCGCGGAGTTCCGCGCGGACCCGCTGCCACAGGGCCGTACCGAGGCCCTGCCGGCGGGCCCGTGGACGGACTGTCAGCACGTCGAGGAACGCGGTGTGCAGGTTCTCCTCGTCCGTGAACAGGAGGAGCCCGGCGACGCCGTCCTCGGCCGCCCACAGGGCGGCGCGCCCGCGCGCGGGCCGCACCTGGAGCCGTCCGGCCACCTCCACCCGGGAGGGCGCCGGCAGCTGCGGCAGGTCGGCGGCCCGGGCGTCGGCCAGGACCGTCCGCCAGGCCTCCGCCTCGGCGTCGGACGGCGGCGGGGTGAGGGCACGGATCGCGGGGTCGCGTGTCATGTCCCCGGACCCTAGCCCGGGGACGGGGCCGCCCGCGCGGGAGTTCGGCGGACCGGGAACGCCGGATGGCGGGGCACCCTCCGAGGGGTGCCCCGCCATCCGCGGTGCGTCTTTGCCGACCGGCGGGACCGGGTCAGGCGGCCGAGCCGGCCTTCCAGTCCGCCCAGCTCATGTTCCAGCCGTTGAGGCCGTTGTCCGGCTTGATGGTCTTGTCCGGGGAGTTGACCACCGTGACGACGTCGCCGATGAGCGAGTTGTCGTAGAACCAGGCTGCCGGCTGGTTCGGGTCGCCCGCGCCCTTGACGTCGTTCAGGCCGACACAGCCGTGGCTGGTGTTCGCGTTGCCGAAGATCGAGTCGGCGCCCCAGTAGTTGCCGTGGAGGAAGGTCCCGGAGTTGGACAGGCGCATCGCGTGCGGGACGTCCTTGATGTCGTACTCGCCCTTGCCGTCGGCGTCGGTGAAGCCGACGGTGGCGCCGTTCATCCGGGTCTCCTTGAACTTCTCGGAGATCACCATCTGGCCGTTGTACGTCGGGTTCGCCGGGGCGCCCGCCGAGATCGGGATGGTCTTGATGACCTGACCGTCCCGGGTGACCGTCATCTTCTTCGACTTCGCGTCGACCGTGGAAACCTGGCTCCGGCCGATCTTGAAGGTGGCGGTGCGGTTCTGCACGCCCTGGACGCCGGGGGCGCCCTGCACACCGTCCAGCTGCATCTTCATCGTGACGGTGGAGTTCGCCTGCCAGTAGTTCTCGGGGCGGAAGTCGAGCCGCTGATCGCTGAACCAGTGGCCGACGACCTCCTGCCCGGAGCTGGAGGTGACGTTGATCGCCGCCTGGACGGCCTTCCGGTCCTTGATCGGCTTGTTGAAGGTGATCGACACCGGCATGCCCACGCCGACGGTCTGACCGTCCTCCGGCACGAACGAACCGATGAAGCTGTTCTCCGGGGAGATGGTGGTGAAGGAGGCGTTCTCGTGCGCCTCCTTGCCGCCGGCGTCCTTGGCGGTGGCCGAGAGCGCGTACTTCGTGGAGCGCTTCAGCGGGGCGTCCGGCTTCCAGCTCTTGCCGTGGCCGGGGGTCTTTGCCGCGCGCGGGGGCCCCCCCGGCGGGGTCGCCCCGGTGTGCCAAACCTTTTTGCAATACTATACCCCACAGCGCTACGGGGTCTGCAACGACTGCCCCGGCGGCGCGAACGCCGCCTGACCCGAACACCTT
>NZ_JBHXTC010000093.1:2403-12237 GCF_042677605.1 Streptomyces sp. NPDC127106
CGCGGTGGGCAGGTGGGGAGGGGTGGGCCCCAGGCCCGGCGCCAAGCCGGCCGCGGGGGCGCCGCCCCCCCGGGCGCCCCCGCCCCGTCTCCCGCCCCCCCCCGGGTCGCGCCCTCGGAGGTCTTCAGCTCGACCGCGGTGAGCGTGCCGTCGGCGACGCTGACGGCCGTGGTGTCCAGGCCGACGTTGGTCGCGCCGTCCTTTGGCGCGATCGTTATCTTGACCTTCGCCGCGTCCTTGGCGGCCGCCGCGTCGACGTCGGACTGGGACTTGGCGGTGTCCCCGCCGCCCTTCGCCCCGCCCTCGTCCCCGCCGCCGCACGCCGTGAGCATCAGTACGCCGCCGAGCACGGCCGATATGGCCGCCACGGACCTTCTCCGCCGCTTGCTGTCCGTCCTCACACGCCACTCCATCGTTGCCGAACCCCCCGGGGGCATCCCCGGGCAGGGGGACACGCCCCCTGCCACGCACCAGTCAACGCATTGACGGCCCGGACGGTTCCACATTCCGTTTGGATGTGGGCCACCCCACGGTCAGGCGTTGTCGGTCTCTCTGTCGAAGCCCCCATCTTCCTCGTCCAGGTCGTACTCCAGCGACTCGGGGTCGTATTCGACGGGCTCGCTGCTCCAGGAGGCCTGTACGAGCTCCACCCCGGGGACGTCCACGACCAGGTCGGTGGGGTCGACGAGGTAGGCGAGGGCCTCCGATTCGTCCTCGCGGACCGCCGCCTCGGCGTGGCCGCGCTCGTCGTCCGGCATGGACTCGTCGGCGGAGATGTGGTCGAGTGCGGCTCCGGTGAGCGCCTCGGCGTCCGGCACCTCCAGCACCAAATCCACCCGAAGCCGTACGTACCGTGATGTGTCAGAAGGGTTCATACGTCGGAGAGTAAGCCCGCACGAGCCCCGGCTTTCCACGACCCGCCCCTTTCCCTGACGGGCTCCGCAGGCGTTTTACGTGTCCGGGCGTCCCTCGGCCGCGATGCGCCGTCCTTCACGGCGAAGGTCGAGTCCTGCGTTCTCGTCGCGGTCGTGGGCCGTCCCGCAGGAGCACACCCAGTTCCGGACCTTGAGCCCTTCCCGTCCCTTCGGACCCTCGATGCTGCGACTGCAGACCGACGGCACCGAGGTGCAGGTCCGCCACCAGCCATCCCGCCGGACCAGCACACCCCGACATCGATATCTCCCAAGGCCGTTAGTCCCGGTAGCATCTCCGCACACGGTCAATTCGCTGCTTCCGCAAGGGGGATCGCCCCGTGTCCGCACGCCCGCCCCTGCTCACCTCGCTGGGTGCGACCACTCTCCTCGCCGCCCTCTGGTTCGTTCCGTCCGCGAACGCCACCCCACCCGAGTCCGCGGCCCCCGCCTCCGTCGGGCCGGCCTCCGTCGCGCCCGCCTCCGGGAACACCGGCGACTCCGACACCGTCACGATGACCGCCGACGGCGCGGGCGGCGCGGACGCCGGCGGGACCCCGCAGGCCGCTCGGGCCGCCACCCTGGCGCTCGCGGACACCGGCGGGATCGACACCACCCCGTACCTGCTGACCGGCACCCTGTTCCTGGGCGTGGGCGCGGGTTTCGTCACCTTCTCGGTACGCCGCACCCGCGCCCTGTAGCACGTCGCAACGGCCGGGGGCCGCCCGCCGGGACACCTCCCGGGAGCGGCCCCGGCCGTTCCTCTTCCGCGCCGCCGGTCACTGCCGGACGGGTGCGGGCTGCTCAGGCGAGCGGGCCCGTGACCCCCTCGACGGCCTCGACCAGTCCGCCCGAGCGCACGAACGCGTCGGCGGCGGCCAGGTCGGGCGCCAGGAAGCGGTCCGGCCCGGGGCCCTCGACGCCGGCCGCCCGGGTGGCGGCGATGGCGGCGAGGCTGGCCGGGGCTGCGGTGAGCCCGTGGCGGAGCTCGATGGCGCGGGTGGCCGCGTACAGCTCGATGGCGATGATGCGGGTCAGGTTGTCGACGGCGGTGCGCAGCTTGCGCGCGGCCGACCAGCCCATCGAGACGTGGTCCTCCTGCATGGCGGAGGAGGGGATGGAGTCGGCGGAGGCCGGGACGGCCAGCCGCTTCATCTCGCTGACCAGGGCGGCCTGCGTGTACTGGGCGATCATCAGGCCGGAGTCGACGCCCGCGTCATCGGCGAGGAACGGCGGCAGGCCGTGCGAGCGGTTCTTGTCCAGGAGGCGGTCGGTGCGCCGCTCGGCGATGGAACCGAGGTCGGCGGCCGCGATGGCGAGGAAGTCCAGGGCGTACGCGACGGGCGCGCCGTGGAAGTTGCCGTTGGACTCCACGCGTCCGTCGGGCAGGACCACCGGGTTGTCGACGGCGGAGGCCAGCTCGCGGGAGGCGACCAGGGCGGCGTGCGCGAGGGTGTCGCGGCCGGCGCCGGCGACCTGCGGGGCGCAGCGCACCGAGTACGCGTCCTGCACGCGCGGGGCGGACTCCTCCTGGTAGTGCCCGGTGAGCCCGGAGCCCTTCAGGACGGCGGCCATGTTGGCGGCGGCGTCGCCCTGGCCGGGGTGCGGGCGGATGGCGTGCAGCTCGGGCGCGAGGACCTTCTCCGTGCCGAGCAGGGCCTCCAGCGTCAGGGCGGCGGTGATGTCGGCGGAGGTGTAGAGCCGGCGGAGGTCGGCGAGGGCCATGATCAGCATGCCGAGCATGCCGTCGGTGCCGTTGAGGAGGGCGAGGCCCTCCTTCTCGCGCAGCTCGACGGGCTCGATGCCGGCCTCGGCGAGCAGTTCGCAGGCCGGGCGGACGACGCCGTCGGGGCCCTCGGCGTCGCCTTCGCCCATCAGGGTGAGCGCACAGTGCGAGAGCGGGGCGAGGTCGCCGGAGCAGCCGAGGGAGCCGTACTCGTGGACCACGGGCGTGATGCCCGCGTTGAGCACGTCGGCCATGGTCTGGGCGACGGAGGGCCGGACGCCGGTGTGGCCGGAGGCGACCGTCTTCAGGCGCAGGAACATCAGGGCGCGCACGACCTCGCGTTCGACGCGCGGGCCCATGCCGGCGGCGTGCGAGCGGACGATGTTGCGCTGGAGCTGGGCGCGCAGCTCCGGGCTGATGTGCCGGGAGGCCAGGGCGCCGAAGCCGGTCGAGACCCCGTAGACGGGCTCGGGCTTGGCGGCGAGGGAATCGACGATCTCGCGGGAGCGGGCGAGCGCGTCCAGGGCTTCGGGGGACAGCTGGACCCGCGCGTTGCCGCGGGCGACGGCGATGACGTCCTCGGGGGTGGTCCCGGACGTCCCCACCACGACAGTGTGCATATCCATATTCAGCACCCTACGGACTGAATCACTTCATGTCACTAGTGACATTCACCGGATGTCTCCGACCCGGGCAGAAGTCCGCCGGTCGCCGCCCCGCCCCGCCCCACCCCGGGAGGGACGCACGCCGTCACGCCGCCCACCGTCACGCCGCACGCCGTCACGCCGCCCACCGTCACGCCCGGCCGCGGAAACGGCGCCGCTCGCCCGGGGCCTCCTGCTGGGCCGTGTCGGCCAGCCGCACCACCGCCGTGTCGCGCCCGGCGACGACCGGGCCGGCGGAACGGGCCGCCTTGGCCTTGTACTGGGCGGCGTCGGCCAGCCGGAACAGCCGCCGGGAGGTCGTCACGGGGCCGATCGGGTCCCCGGTCGAGGCGACCCCGCAGGCCACCCCCTCGCCCAGCTCCAGCCCGCCCGCGCGGCGACACAGCTCCTCGGTGACCCGCACCACCTCGTCGGCCGGGGGGCCGACGCTGACCAGGCAGAACTCGTCACCTCCGAGCCGGGCGGCGAGCGCGCCCGGCAGCATCGCCCCGCACAGGCTCAGCACGGACCCGAAGCGCTCCAGGAGCCGGTCGCCGGTGGCGTGGCCGAGGGTGTCGTTGACCCGCTTGAGCCCGTTGAGGTCGCACACCACCAGGCTCACGACGACACCGCCCCGCCGGTGCTCCTCCAGGGCCCCGTCGAGCCGCACGTCGACGGCGCGGCGGTTGGCCAGCCCGGTCAGCGGGTCGGTGAACGCGAGCCGCCGGGCCTCCTCCAGCCGGTCGTTCTGCGCGAGCCCGGCGGCGATCACGGCGGCGAGGACGGTCGCGAACTCGGCGTCGTCCTCGTCGAAGTCGGGCAGCCCGTCGTCCCGGGCCACGTACAGCTCGCCCCAGGCGCGGCCGCTCAGGACGACGGGCGCCACGACGCAGGTGCCGCGGCCGCGCCGGCGCAGGGTCTCGCCGCGGCGGCCGGGGCGGGCGCCGCCGGCGCTCTCGACCCAGGCGTGCGGGCCCCCGCCGCCGACCCAGCGCTCGTGCAGGAACTCGGTGATCTCCGGGAAGTCGTGCACCGGGTACGACTCGTCCTCGGGGAACTCGGCCTCGTCCGCCCGGCGCTCGCCCTCGTTGACGAGCACCCGCAGCCGGCCGCGCTCCCGCTCCCAGGCGGAGATCGCGGCGAACGACCCGTCCATCGCCAGGCGCGCCCCCCGCGCGGCCGCCCGCACGCTGTCCCGCGGCGCCCCCGCGGCGGCCATGGCCTGCGCCAGGCCCACGACGGCTCGCAGCCGCGCGTCGAGTCCCATCACCCCAGGTTAGGGAGTTTCATCCGATTTGGTAGGCGATGGCCCCGCCGGGCGGGGCCCGGCGGAGGCACGAAGGCGGCGAACCCTGCGGCTACTGTCCCGGCCAGTTGGGGCGGCGCTTCTCGTTGAACGCCGCCACGCCCTCCGCCCGGTCACCGGAGAAGGCCACCGTCCGCCAGGCCGCGTCCTCGATCTCCAGGCCCGCCGCCAGGTCCATCCCGTGCCCCAGCCGCAGCGCCCGCTTGGCCGCCCGCAGGCCGACCGGGGAGTTCGCCGCCATCCGGGCGGCCAGGGCGAGGGCCTCCTCGCGGTCCCGGCCCGCCGGCACCACCGAGTCGACCAAGCCCAGCGACAGCGCCTCCGCGGCCTCCACCCGGCGGGCCGTGAAGATCAGCTCCGCCGCCCGGGCCGCGCCCACGCGCCGCGGCAGCAGTTGGGTGCCGCCGCCGCCCGGGATCACGCCCACGGACACCTCGGGCAGGCCGACCACGGCCGTCTCGTCGGCCACGATCACGTCGCAGGCCAGCGCCAGCTCGAAGCCGCCGCCCAGCGCGAAGCCGTGCACCGCCGCGATCGTCGGCATCGGCAGCTCCAGCACGCCCCCGTACGCGCCCCGGGTCGTGGGCCGCTGGCGCACCAGCTCCGCGTCGCTGAGGGAGTTGCGCTCCTTGAGGTCCGCGCCGACGCAGAACGCCCGCTCCGCCGTCGAGGTGAGCACGACCACCCGGACCGACCGGTCCGCCGCCAGCTGCGCGCAGGCCGACCCGATGGCCCGCGCCATCTCGGTGGACACCGCGTTCATCGCCTTCGGCCGGTCGAGGACCAGCTCCACGACCCCGTCGTCACCGTGCCGACGTACCGCTACGAACTCCGACTCCATCGCCGACTCCACCGACACAGGGCCCTCCCGGTTAACGAACGTTACCCGGGGATCTTAGGCTTCCGCCGCGTCAGCGACCAGGGCTCCACGACGCCCAACCCGCGCACCGGCCGCTGCCACATCGGCTGCAGCGCGAAGCGGTACGAGCCGCCGCCCTCCTCGGCCTCGGCCTCCTTCTCGGAGACCGGGGCCGCGCCCGTGCGGCCCAGCTCCTCGGCCATCGCCCCGTCGACCAGCACCGCGTCCTTCGGGGCTATCGAGGTCAGCCGGCTGGCCAGGTTCACCGTGGTGCCGAAGACGTCGCCCATCCGGGTCGTGACCGTCCCGAAGGCGATGCCGACGCGCAGCTCCGGCATCAGCGGGTCGGCGTCCATCGTCTCGATCAGCCGCAGCGCGATCTCGGCCGCCGTCGCCGCGTCGTCCGCCGCGTACAGCACCTCGTCGCCGAGCGTCTTGATCAGCCGGCCGCCGTGCGCGGCGACCAGGTCCGCGGCGTTCGTCTCGAAGGACTCGACCAGCTCGCCGAGCTGCTCCTCCTCCAGGCGCCGTGTCAGACGGGTGAATCCGACCAGGTCGGCGAAGCCCACCGCGAGGCGCCGGTCGACCATCTCCTCGTCGTCGGCCGCCTGCACCACCCGGCCGGTGGCCGCCGCCAGCTGGCGCCGCCACACGTAGACGAGGAACTCCTCCAGCTCCGGGAGGAGCAGCTCGACCAGCGGGTACGTGACCTCCGTACGGGTCATGCCCGGCTCCGGCGGCTCGGTCAGCCCTTCCAGGAAGGAATCGATCTGCCATTCGGCCAGTCGGGCGGTGGTCTGGCCGGTGGAGCGGGCCACCTGCACCGCCATCGGCTCGCTGAGCAGCCCCGCCTCGACGAGGCCGGCGAGCCGGCGCAGCGCGAGGACGTCGGCCTCGGTCAGGGCCCTGGCCTGGCCGATGTCCGCGAAGCCCATGGCCCGCCAGAAGCGGGAGGCGAGCTCCATCGACACGCCGGCGCTGCGGGCCGCCTGGAAGGGGGTGTACCGGCGTTCCGCCCCGAGGATGAGCTGCTCCAGCCGGATGGCGAGCGGGTCCGCCGTCGGCTGGGCGGTGTGGTCCACCTCGTGGTGCGGGGTGTGCTGGTCGCGCCCGATCGGCCCCGGGCCGCTCGGGTTCCCGGGTCCGCGGGCGGACGCACCGGACGTAGAGTCGTCGACGGTCAAGGGCCGCCTCCTGTCCATTCCGTGCGCACTGCCCTGCCGAACCGGTGATCACCGGCAGGACCGGGATCGCCTAAACCATACGGCAGGTGTGCCGTAGCTCACTCCCCACTCCCGTGACCTCCGGCGCCCGGCACGGGGCACGGGCCGGTCCGGGGCCCCGCCGGGCGGCCACCCGGCGGGCACCCCGGGCCCGGCCCGCCGGGGGCCGGCTGACCGGCCCGGACCCGCTCTAGTGCGCGGACCTGAGGTGCACCACGTCCCCGGCGCCGACGGCCTCGTGCGCCCCGTCCGCCGTCCGTACGACGAGCCGCCCCTCCGCGTCGACCGCTTCGGCCGTCCCGGTGAGCGACCGCCCGCCGGGGAGCTCCGCCCGCACGTGCCGGCCGAGGGTCGCGCACTGGGCCGCGTACGCCTCCTGCAGGCCGCTGGCCGCGGGGTCGCCGGCGGCCGCGCGCCAGTTCCCGTACCACTCCTCCAGGGACCGCAGCAGGGCCTTCAGCAGCGGCTCCCGGTCCGTGACGGCGGCCTTCGCCAGGGCCAGCGACCCGGCCTCCGGGACCGGGAGCTCGTCCTCGGTCAGCGACACGTTGAGGCCGATCCCGATGACGATCCCGTCCGCGACCCGCTCCGCGAGGATGCCGGCGGCCTTGCGCTCGGCCCCTTCCACGGTGACCAGCAGGTCGTTGGGCCATTTGAGTGCGGTGTCCACCCCGGCGGCCCGGGACAGCCCGGCCGCCGTGGCCACCCCGGCCAGCAGGGTCAGCCAGCCCCACCGCTCCTGCGGCACGGCCTCGCCCGGCTTGAGCAGGACGGAGAAGAACAACCCCGACCGGGCGGGCGCGACCCAGTTGCGGTCGAGCCGCCCGCGCCCGGCGGTCTGCTCCTCGGCGACGAGTACGGCCCCCTCGGGCAGCTGCGCTGCCCGGGCGGCGAGATCGGTGTTGGTGGACCCGGTGGTGGGGACGACTTCCACCGAGGACCACAGTCCTTGCCCGGTGACGAGGGCGCGCTGCAGCGCGGCGGCGTTCAGCGGCGGCCGGTCGAGGTCCGACCAGCGGCCCGCGGAGGGCCCGGAAGGGGCTCCTCCTGAAGCATCTGATGGCGTCATGCAAGCCACATTAGGTGTGTCAAACGCCGCACTGCCGAGCGCCATGCCCGCCGATACGCTACGCACCAGTAGCCAGCAGTAGTCATTCATTGACCAGGCAGTTGACACCACACAGGGAGCCGCGACCCCGATGTCACAACCGTCAGAGCCGATCGACATCCACACCACCGCGGGCAAGATCGCGGACCTGCAGCGCCGTATCGAGGAGGCCACCCACGCCGGCTCCGCCCGGGCCGTGGAGAAGCAGCACTCCAAGGGCAAGCTGACGGCGCGCGAGCGGATCGCCCTGCTGCTGGACGAGGGCTCTTTCGTCGAGCTGGACGAGTTCGCCCGGCACCGCTCCACCGACTTCGGCATGGAGAAGAACCGCCCGTACGGCGACGGCGTCGTCACCGGCTACGGCACCGTCGACGGCCGCCCGGTGGCGGTGTTCTCCCAGGACTTCACCGTGCTCGGCGGCTCCCTGGGCGAGGTCTTCGGCCAGAAGATCATGAAGGTCATGGACTTCGCGCTGAAGACCGGCTGCCCGGTCGTCGGCATCAACGACTCCGGCGGCGCCCGCATCCAGGAGGGCGTCATGGCCCTCGGCATGTACGGCGAGATCTTCCGCCGCAACACCCACGCCTCCGGTGTCATCCCGCAGATCTCGCTGGTCGTCGGCCCGTGCGCCGGCGGCGCGGTCTACTCCCCCGCCATCACCGACTTCACCGTGATGGTCGACCAGACCTCGCACATGTTCATCACCGGTCCGGACGTCATCAAGACGGTCACCGGCGAGGACGTCGGCTTCGAGGAGCTCGGCGGCGCCCGCACCCACAACGCGACCTCGGGCGTGGCCCACCACATGGCCGGGGACGAGAAGGACGCCATCGAGTACGTCAAGTCCCTGCTGTCGTACCTCCCGTCGAACAACCTCTCGGAGCCGCCCGCCTTCCCGGAGGAGGCCGACACCGAGGTCACCGACGGCGACCGCGAGCTCGACGTGCTGATCCCGGACAGCGCGAACCAGCCGTACGACATGCACACGGTGATCGAGCACGTCCTCGACGACGGCGAGTTCCTGGAGACCCAGGCGCTGTTCGCCCCGAACATCCTCACCGGCTTCGGCCGGGTCGAGGGCCACCCGGTGGGCATCGTCGCCAACCAGCCGATGCAGTTCGCCGGCTGCCTCGACATCAACGCCTCCGAGAAGGCCGCCCGCTTCGTGCGGACCTGCGACGCCTTCAACGTCCCGGTGCTGACCTTCGTCGACGTCCCGGGCTTCCTGCCCGGCACCGACCAGGAGTACAACGGAATCATCCGGCGCGGCGCGAAGCTGATCTACGCCTACGCCGAGGCCACCGTCCCCCTGATCACCGTCATCACCCGCAAGGCCTTCGGCGGCGCCTACGACGTCATGGGCTCCAAGCACCTCGGCGCCGACCTCAACCTGGCCTGGCCGACCGCGCAGATCGCCGTCATGGGCGCGCAGGGCGCGGTCAACATCCTGCACCGCCGCACCCTCGCCGAGGCCGAGGCCGCCGGCGAGGACGTGGAGGCCGTCCGCGCCCGGCTCATCGCCGAGTACGAGGACACGCTGCTCAACCCGTACACCGCCGCCGAGCGCGGCTACGTCGACTCGGTGACGATGCCCTCGGAGACCCGCGCGCACATCGTCAAGGGCCTGCGCCAGCTGCGCACCAAGCGCGAGGCCCTGCCGCCGAAGAAGCACGGCAACATCCCCCTCTAGGTCCGGGAGGTCAATCCTGTGGTGATCAAGGTCGTCAAGGGGAATCCGACCCCGGAGGAGCTGGCCGCCGCCCTGGCGGTGGTCCAAGCGCGCGCGGCGGTGCTGGCCTCGGCACCGTCGGGCGCACCGCGGGTGGTCGACGCGTGGGCGGACCCGAGCCGGCTGGCGGCGCGCACGCTGCCGCAGCCGGGGCCGCGCGCGTGGGCCCGTACGTACTGGCCCGGCCGGGGCTGAGGACGCCGACGCGCCGGAAGATGGCGCGAAACGGCGGGGGGGGGGCGGGGGGGGGGGGGCGGCCCCCCCCCCGCCCCCGCCCCCGCCCGCCCCGCCCCGCCCGGGGGGCGCCCCCCCCCCATCTCCCCCCCCC
>NZ_JBHXTC010000093.1:12247-15952 GCF_042677605.1 Streptomyces sp. NPDC127106
CCTGAGTACCCGTACTCAGGCGCCGCCGGCCCCTCGGAAACAGAATCGGAGCATGCTCTGGTCCGACCCGAAGAACGAGCCGCCCGACGAGATGCGCGAGACACAGGCGATGCTCCGGCGGATGACCGTCGTGCTCGTCCTCGCCATGGTGGTCGTCGTGTACGTGCTGGGTGTGGGGTTCTAGACCGCCCGCCTACGATGACGGGCATGACTGCTGCCCAGGCCCCGGCCCACGCCCTCGTCCTCGCGTCCGCCTCTCCCGCCCGGCTCAACCTGCTGCGCCAGGCCGGGCTCGCCCCGCACGTGATCGTCAGCAACTTCGACGAGGACTCGGTGACCGCGGACTCCCCGGCCGAGCTGGCGCTCGCCCTGGCGGAGGCCAAGGCGGCCGTCGTGGCGGGCCTGGACGAGGCCGCGGGCGCCCTGGTCATCGGCTGCGACTCGGTGCTGGAGCTGGACGGCGAGGCGCTGGGCAAGCCCGCGGACGCCGCGGAGGCCACGGCCCGCTGGAAGGCCATGCGCGGCCGGGCGGGCGTCCTGCGCACGGGACACTGCGTGATCGACACGACGACGGCCCGCCGGGTCTCGGCGACGGCCTCGACGACGGTCCGCTTCGGCGAGCCGACGGACGCGGAGGTCGCGGCCTACGTGGCGAGCGGCGAGCCGCTGCACGTGGCGGGGGCGTTCACCCTGGACGGGCTGTCGGCGCCGTTCATCGAGGGCATCGACGGCGACCACGGCAACGTCATCGGCCTGTCGATGCCGCTGCTGCGCTCCCTGCTGGGGGAACTGGGCGTGTCCATCACGGACTTGTGGGCCTGAGCCCGGCGGGCTCCTGACCGGCCGCCGCGCGGCCGCCCCGGGCAGCCGGGTGGAGCGTCAGGGTCAGCACGATCAGGCACAGGATGACCATCGTCGCCGCGAAGGCGCCCCAGCCCACCGCCGAGACGGCGAGGGCTCCGAGCAGCCCGTGGGCGACGGCGGCAGCGATCAGGACGACGCGGGCGAAGCGGCCGGGCGCGCGGTCGCGTACGGCGGCCACGGCGAGCAGCACCGCACACAGCAGCAGGAAGCCCCCGAGGGCCGCCCCCAGCACGTAGGTGGCGACGGCCATGACATCGGGGTCCGAGCCGGCGATGGACATCGACTGGTTGCGCGTGGTGCTGCCCAGCACGAAGTGGACCAGGGCGAGCAGCAGCCCCTCGGCGGCGAGCGCGACGGCCGCCAGAGCGGCCACGAGTCTGCGCAGCACGGCATCCACGACGCCCCACCCCTCCCCTATGCGACCCCTGTGCGACCCCTAGGGCGACACGCCCGGTCGACGCCTGGAGGCTACTAACGGGTAAACGTAGGGACAAGAGGTGCGCGCCCGTTCGTTACGCGAGGGGGCGCGCCGCGGCCGCCCCGCAAAGAATCTGTGGGCCGTTCGTAGGGAATCCACAAAGAATCGCGGGGGGCCGCTGACCGGGTGGACAGAGACCGTGGCTATCTGACGGGGTTACTGTGCAGTCGGGGATCCCCCTGACCTGGGGCGCCACAAGGACTTTCGACACTAGAGGCAGCCTCGAATCACACTGCGTGTGGGCAAGGTCACCTCTGGGGAAGGGTCGAAAGGCCGTGTGGGCAGTCCCTAAACTCAGCTTGTTTCAAGGAGGGAGCCATCGTGCGCAAGGTGCTCATCGCCAACCGTGGCGAAATCGCTGTCCGCGTTGCTCGGGCCTGCCGGGATGCCGGGATCGCGAGCGTAGCCGTCTACGCCGACCCGGACCGGGACGCCCTGCACGTCCGCGCGGCCGACGAAGCTTTCGCGTTGGGCGGTGACACCCCGGCCGCCAGCTACCTGGACATCTCCAAGGTCCTGCAGGCCGCCGCCGACTCCGGCGCGGACGCCATCCACCCCGGATACGGCTTCCTCTCCGAGAACGCCGACTTCGCGCAGGCCGTCATCGACGCGGGCCTGACCTGGATCGGCCCGCCGCCGCAGGCCATCCGCGACCTCGGCGACAAGGTCGCCGCCCGGCACATCGCGCAGCGTGCCGGCGCCCCGCTCGTCGCCGGTACCCCGGACCCGGTCTCCGGTGCCGAGGAGGTCGTCGCGTTCGCCAAGGAGCACGGCCTGCCGATCGCCATCAAGGCCGCCTTCGGCGGTGGCGGCCGTGGCCTGAAGGTCGCCCGCACCCTCGACGAGGTGCCGGAGCTGTACGAGTCCGCCGTCCGCGAGGCCGTGGCCGCGTTCGGCCGCGGCGAGTGCTTCGTCGAGCGCTACCTCGACAAGCCGCGCCACGTCGAGACCCAGTGCCTCGCCGACAGCCACGGCAACGTGGTCGTCGTCTCCACCCGTGACTGCTCGCTGCAGCGCCGCCACCAGAAGCTGGTGGAGGAGGCCCCGGCGCCGTTCCTCTCCGACGCGCAGAACGCCGAGCTGTACGCCGCCTCGAAGGCGATCCTCAAGGAGGCCGGCTACGTCGGCGCCGGCACCGTCGAGTTCCTCGTCGGCGTCGACGGGACGATCTCCTTCCTGGAGGTCAACACCCGCCTCCAGGTGGAGCACCCGGTCACGGAGGAGGTCGCCGGCATCGACCTCGTCCGCGAGATGTTCCGCATCGCCGACGGCGAGGAGCTCGGCTACGGCGACCCGGTGCTGCGCGGGCACTCCTTCGAGTTCCGCATCAACGGCGAGGACCCGGGCCGCAACTTCCTCCCGGCCCCCGGCACCGTGACCAAGTTCAACGCGCCGTCCGGCCCGGGCGTCCGCCTGGACGCGGGCGTGGAGTCGGGCTCGGTCATCGGCCCGGCGTGGGACTCCCTGCTGGCCAAGCTGATCGTGACGGGCGCGACCCGCGAGCAGGCCCTGCAGCGTGCCGCCCGTGCGCTGGCCGAGTTCGAGGTCGAGGGCATGGCCACGGCCATCCCGTTCCACCGCGCGGTCGTCGCCGACCCGGCGTTCGCCCCGACGGACGGCACCCCGTTCAAGGTCCACACCCGCTGGATCGAGACCGAGTTCGTCAACGAGATCCCGGCCTTCGCCGCCCCCGCCGCGGACGAGGCCGAGGAGGAGCCGGGCCGCGAGACGGTCGTCGTCGAGGTCGGCGGCAAGCGCCTGGAGGTCTCCCTCCCGTCCTCCCTGGGCATGACCCTGGCCCGTACGGCCGCGGCCGGCGGCGCCAAGCCGAAGCGCCGCGCGGCGAAGAAGTCCGGCCCGGCCGCCTCGGGCGACACCCTGGCGTCGCCGATGCAGGGCACGATCGTCAAGGTCGCGGTCGAGGAGGGCCAGCAGGTCAACGAGGGCGACCTGGTCGTCGTCCTGGAGGCGATGAAGATGGAGCAGCCGCTGAACGCGCACCGCTCCGGCACGATCGTCGGCCTGACGGCCGAGGTCGGCGCGTCGCTCACGTCGGGCGCCACGATCTGCGAGATCAAGGACTGACACAGCCCCACGCGGCCTGACGGCCGCACCCCGAACGCCGGCGGTCGGCTCCCCGACCTCCGGCGTTCGCCGTCTCCCTCCCCGCCGCCGCATGCGGTCCCGGGCTCCGCCCGAACACGCGGGGCCCCCGCCCCACACCCCCCACACCCCGCACATCCAGCCCCGCCGGCGTTTGAGGCGCGGGGGTGCAGGGGGTCGGGGCCCCCGGGGGCGGCAGCGGGAGTGGGAGGTGGGGAGATGGTGTATCTCTGTGTGTGGATGTGGCTGGGTGGGTGGGG
>NZ_JBHXTC010000094.1:0-8007 GCF_042677605.1 Streptomyces sp. NPDC127106
CGACTGTCAGTTCTACCGGGGCTCCGCTTCCTGCGTCAGGCCATCACCAACGCCACCGTCCCACCAGCACAAACACGCTTAACTTCACGGCCTTGTCCTTTAGGGCGGGGAGCACGTCAACTCAAGCGCGGTTCGGTTCCTACGGTCGGTCCTGTCGGACCAGCCCCGGAACGGACGGAAGGAAGGCGCGGTCATGGCCATGGAGTACTCCCACGGCGACGCCGAACTGATCGAGCAGCCCATCGGTTATTGGAGCTGGGCGGCCTACCGGGCCGTCGTCACCCGCACCCGGGCCGCCCTCGCCGGCATCGGCACCACCCAGCCGCAGTGGTGGGTCCTCGCCCAGGTCGCCGGCGCCGGCGCCGACGCCCGGGGCGGCATGCCCCGCGCGGAGGTCTCCCGCATCCTGCGGGACTACCTCGACACCGGCCGGGAGGCGCTGGAGGCGGAGATCGACACGACCATCGTCCAGGGGTGGCTCACCGAGGACGCCCTCGGGGTGCTCCGCCTCACGGCCGACGGCAGGGCCTTCCACGCCGAAGCCGCCGCGCTCCAGCGCGAGCTGTGGGAGGAGCGCCACGAAGGCGTGTCCGACGAGGAATACCTGATCACGCTGAGGACGCTCCAGCGGTTCATCCACAACACCGGCGGAAGGGCCTGGCATCACTGACACGCGGTCCCCATTACCCCCTGCGGTTGGCCGGGCCTTCTCCTAAGATCCTCCTCCAGCAGTAGAGTCATTTATTTGCTAACGCATTACTCTTGATGCAAGGCCGCGCACGGTGGCCATGGAGGAGTGAGATGAGGAGCAGTAACCCGGTCTTCTCGCGACGGGGGTTCAGCCGCGACAACGGTGCATACGCGGGCATTGACGCGCAGTACCAGCAGGCCGGGACCAACCCGTACGCGACGAATCCTTACGCCACCGACCCGACCACCGGGATGCCGCAGGCTCCGGCCCGTGCCAACGCGATGACGATGGACGACGTCGTGAGCCGTACGGCCATGACGCTCGGCACGGTCATCCTGACGGCCACCCTGGCCTGGCTCGCCCTGCCCGTCGACCCGGCGAACCTGGGCAAGTCGTACGGCATCGCCATCGGTGCCGCGCTCGTCGCGATGGTCCTGGCGCTCGTCCAGGTCTTCAAGAGCAAGGCCTCCCCGGCGATCATCATCGGTTATGCGGCCTTCGAGGGCGTCTTCCTCGGCGTCATCAGCGCGGCCACCAGCACCTACATCGGCGCCGGCGTGGTCATCCAGGCCGTGCTCGGCACGATGTGCGTCTTCGCCGCCGTGCTGATCGCGTACAAGATGCGCTGGATCCGCGTCACCCGCCGCTTCTACGGCTTCGTGATCGCCGCCGCCATGGGCTTCATGCTCCTCATGGCCGCCAACCTGCTGTTCTCGGTCTTCGCGGGCGGCGACGGCCTCGGCTTCCGCAGCGGCGGCCTCGGCATCCTCTTCGGCATCATCGGCGTCGTCCTCGGCGCCTGCTTCCTCGCCCTGGACTTCAAGCAGGTCGAGGACGGCATCACCTACGGCGCCCCGCGCGAAGAGGCCTGGATGGCCGCCTTCGGTATGACGATGACCCTGGTGTGGATCTACCTGGAGCTGCTGCGCCTGTTCCAGCTCATCTCCGGCGACGAATGACCGGGCCGGGGCCCCACCGGGCCCCGCACGGCACGGCACGCACGCCGTGGCACGACAGGGGAAGGCCCCGCGAGCACCGCTCGCGGGGCCTTCCCGCGTCGTGGAGGGAGAAAGGGATCGGCGGGGGTCGGGGACCGGACGGGGGATCAGGGGCCGCACGGAACGGGCTCAGCCGAACCTGCGGGCCGCCCTGCGCAGGTCGTACTCGTGGATGATCGCCTTGGCCTGGCCGTACGAGAGCTCGTGCGCGCCGCGCAGCCAGCTCACCTTCTCCTCGAACCGGACCAGGGAGGGGCCGTCCTCGACGGTCCGCAGCCATTCGGCGAGGTCGCGACCGGTGGTCTGGGGGATTCTGTCGATCATGTTGCGGTGGGTCTGCTCGGAGAACTCTACGGACATGGGCGCCTCCGGAAGGTGTGCCGTGCTGTTCTCTTCACGTCACCGTGCCGGAGAGTTCGCCCGTTGGCAATGGTGCCGGGGCGGCGCGTAAGGTCGGCCGCGTGCTCGATACCTCGCCCCTGACCGTCGCCGTGGAGCGGTTCGCCGACCGGCTGCGGGCCATGCCCCAGAGCCGCCTGCAGCAGGGAGCCGCCGCCGAGGCCCTCCGGCTGGCCCGGGAGCTCTCCGCGCGGGCCCAGCGGCTGGAGGAGCCCCATCGCGCGGCTCCGGCACGTGAGATTCCGGATGCGGGGGTCTTCGTCGTCGGGGACCAGGTCGCGGTCGCCGGAGCGGACCTGGCGGCGGCGCTGCACGCCGCGGACGCCGCGGACGCCGACGCCCGGGAAACGGCGACGGCCCCGTCCGGGATCCTGGACGAGGCCGTGCGGCTGGTGGAGCAGGCGGAAGTCAGAGCGACGCGATGACGCGGTCCGCGAGGATGTAGACGTTGTTGTCCGGATCCTGCGCGTCCCCGCCACAGGAGAAGGTCAGCGCGTAGGCGCCGGAGATGCCCGATCCACCCAGCAGGACCGGCGCCGTGCCGGAGCGCAGCGCCTCCGCGAGTCGCTCCGCCGTCTCCCGGTGGCCCGGGGTCATGCACAGCGTGGTCCCGTCGGTGAACACGTACACGTCGAGCGTGCCCAGCGGGCCCGGGCGGACGTCCGCGAGGGCCGTACGGGCCTCCGCGAGCTCCTCCAGGCGGCTGACCGTGCGCTCGTGGTCGGCGCCGGCGGCCGCGGGCTGGACCGGCACGAAGTCCGGGTGCGAGGGGTGGCGCCGGCGGGCGGCGGCCAGCTCGGGGGAGTCCTCGGGGTACTCGTCGGCGATCTCCTCGCCGAGTACGGGCTCCAGGCCCACCAGGTCCGCCTGGCGGGGCAGGAAGACGGCCGGGGTGTCGTCCCCGAGCCCGGGCAGACCGCCCAGCAGGGACGGGGCGTCGGCGGCGTCGCGGGCCTCCTGCGCGGCCCAGAAGGCCCGCGCCTCGGCGAGCTCGCGCTCGCGCTCCTCGGCCAGGGCCTCGGCCACGGCGGCCCGTATCTCGGCGGCAGGGGACTCCACGGCGTGGCGGGCGTGCGGGACGCTCGCACCGCGCGACTGGGCCGGAACGGCCAGCTCGCCGCGCAGGGCCGTGACCTGCTTGCGCAGGCCGTGGACAGCGTGCAGCGCAGCAGCGCCCACGGCCGCAGCGACGGCCGTGGTCAGCAGCAGGGCAAGAGACATGGCGCTCACTGACTAACTCCTGATGTGACTCGATCCCCCGACTTCCTACATCAGAGTGTCCTGACATGGGAATGGCGTGCAGTGCATTACGTCACGAAATGGACAGGGCTTTCGTCACACCAGACATGGACCCCCCTACCCTGACCTGGGGAAATATCAAACCCCCAGGACGAAGGTCACATCCTGGGGGAATTTCGGTCACGGGTCGGCCGCGAGGGGATTGGAACCGGCGTCAGTGGGCCGCAAGGGATCAAGCAGACCCCTTGCGGCACCGGCCCAGCCCCTAGCTCAGCCGCTCGATGACCATGGCCATGCCCTGGCCACCGCCCACGCACATGGTCTCCAGGCCGAACTGCTTGTCGTGGAACTGGAGGCTGTTGATGAGGGTGCCGGTGATGCGGGCACCGGTCATGCCGAACGGGTGGCCGACGGCGATGGCGCCGCCGTTGACGTTCAGCTTCTCCAGCGGGATCTCCAGGTCCCGGTAGGACGGGATGACCTGGGCCGCGAAGGCCTCGTTGATCTCGAACAGGTCGATGTCGCCCACCGTCAGACCGGCCCGCTTCAGAGCCTGCTTCGAGGCCTCGACCGGGCCCAGGCCCATGATCTCGGGGGAGAGCGCGGTGACACCGGTGGACACGATCCGGGCCAGCGGGGTCAGACCCAGCTCCCGCGCCTTCGTGTCGCTCATGATGACCAGCGCCGCGGCGCCGTCGTTGAGCGGGCAGCAGTTGCCGGCCGTGACCAGGCCGTCCGGGCGGAAGACCGGCTTCAGGCCCTCCACGCCCTCCAGCGTCACCCCGGCGCGCGGGCCGTCGTCCTTGCTGACCACGGTGCCGTCGGGGGTGGTGATCGGGGTGATCTCCCGCTCCCAGAAGCCCTTCTTGATGGCGTCCTCGGCCAGGTTCTGCGAACGCACGCCGAACTCGTCCATGTCCCGGCGGGTCACGCCCTTCAGCCGGGCCAGGTTCTCCGCGGTCTGGCCCATCGCGATGTACGCGTCCGGGACCAGGCCGTCCTCGCGCGGGTCGCGCCACGTAGAGCCCTCGGACTGGGCGACCTCGGCCGTGCGGGCCTCCGCCTCGGCGAACAGCGGGTTGTGCGTCTCGGGCAGGCCGTCGGAGCTGCCCTTGACCGAGCGGGAGACCGTCTCCACGCCCGCGGAGATGAACACGTCGCCCTCGCCCGCCTTGATGGCGTGCAGGGCCATGCGGGAGGTCTGCAGCGAGGAGGAGCAGTAGCGGGTGATGGTGGTACCCGGCAGGTAGTCCATGCCCATCTGCACGGCGACGATACGGGCGAGGTTGTGGCCCTGCTCGCCGCCGGGCAGACCGCAGCCGAGCATCAGGTCGTCGATCTCCCGCGGGTCCAGCCCGGGGACCTTGGCCAGGGCGGCCTGGATGACCGTCGCGGTCAGGTCGTCCGGGCGGACGTCCTTGAGGGACCCCTTGAAGGCGCGCCCGATCGGGGACCGGGCGGCGGAAACGATGACTGCTTCGGGCATCGGGGCTCCAAGGGTGAGTTGCGGCTCATTACGGACCGGATGCGAAGTTACCGGCCCGTACGGTCGGGGTCACCGGCTTGCCGGTGTGATGCCGGTCGCTCCGCGGGTGGGCGGGGGCTCGCCGGGCTGGTGCCGGGGCTGCTGCGCCCCGGGGCCCCGCCCCCCAGCATGCCCCCTGGCACCGCTCCCGCAGCTCTCTGGGGGCCTCGGGTGGGGTGCTCGGCTGCGGGCCGTGGCCGGTCGTTCGCGCAGTTCCCCGCGCCCCTGGATGGTGCCCCGCAGGGCCCCGCTCGGCGGAGCCGGGTTTCACGCACGTGCGCCGCCGCGGGGCGCATGCCAGGGGCGCGGGGAACTGCGCGATCAGCCCCCACGGTCCGCGGTCGAAGTTCCTGCCGCCGGCATGTGCCGCGCTCGCAGGGCGCCGCTGCGGGGAGGGTGCTGCAGGGGCGCGGGGAACTGCGCGGTCAGCACCCCACGGCCCGCAGGGCGGAGGCGGCGGCGCGGGCGAGCGCGAGGCGGGCCGGGTCCGGCGTGGGGCGGCGGTCGGGGGCGTCAGGCTTCGGCGGGGCTCGGCTCCGGCGACTCCGCAGGGACCCGCCGCCGGCGGCGGTGCTTCAGCAGGGCCCACGGGCCGCGCGCAGCGGTGACCTCGGTGCCCGCCTGCCCGGCGGCGGCCGATGCGGCCTTGGCCACCGGCAGCATGTCCTCGTTCCGGGCGAGGTCCAGCCGGTCGGACTCCGGCCACAGGGACAGCGCCGCGCACACCGTCGGCAGGATGGCCATGGCCGCGGTGGCGTACCCCTCCGCCGAGGGGTGGTAGGAGTCCGGGCCGAACATCTCGCGCGGGTTGGCCGCGAACTCGGGGCCCAGCAGGTCGCCCATCGAGATCGTCCGGGCGCCCAGGGCGACGACCCCTATCGTCTGGGCGGCGGCCAGCTGCCGCGAGACCCGCCGGGCCAGCCACCGCAGCGGCTGGTAGACCGGTTCGATCGTGCCGAGGTCGGGGCAGGTCCCCACGACCACCTCGCAGCCCGCCAGCCGCAGCCTCCGTACGGCCGAGGTGAGGTACCGGACGGACTGCGTCGGCGGCATGCGCCGGGTCACGTCGTTCGCCCCGATCATGATCACGCACACGTCGGGGGCCGGCGCTTCCTCGTCCCCGTCCAGCAGCACCCCGACCTGCCGGTCGAGGTCGTCGGACATGGCCCCGGACAGGGCCACGTTCCGTAGCTCCACGGGCCGCTCGGCCACCGCCGCCAGCCCCGAGGCCAGCAGGGCAGCCGGGGTCTGCCGCGCCCGGTGCACGCCGAGTCCGGCGGCCGTGGAGTCGCCGAGCATGGCGAGCCGCAGCGGGCCCGGCCCGGGGCAGCCCGGGCCGGCCGCGGGACCGCCGAAGTCGCTCCCGTAGAGCCCGTCGGCGCGCGGGGGGTCGCCCAGCCCGGTCCCCACCGTCTTCTTGGCGAACTGGACCTCCGCCAGCACCAGCCCGACGGCGGCGACCCCGACCAGCCCGAGCCCGCCTCC
The DNA here is from genome assembly GCF_042677605.1 of Streptomyces sp. NPDC127106. NCBI lineage: Bacteria > Bacillati > Actinomycetota > Actinomycetes > Kitasatosporales > Streptomycetaceae > Streptomyces > Streptomyces sp. NPDC127106. Next base: position 6,338 of record NZ_JBHXTC010000094.1, read on the forward strand.
GCCGTACGCCGCTCCCGCCGCGATCCGGCGGGCCGTCCTCGCTCTGGACACCCTGCAAGCCACCTCCCGGTCTTGTTGACCTTCCTGCCCCGTACTCCCTGTCGGCCAATCCCTTTCCGCATACTCTGGCCATGTCTCCCGGAGAACCCGTGGAGTCCCGTCACTGGAGAACATGGTGCAATTCCACGACTCGATGATCAGCCTCGTCGGCAACACCCCGCTGGTGAAGCTCAACCGCGTGACCGAAGGCCTTCAGGCCACCGTCCTTGCCAAGGTCGAGTACTTCAACCCCGGCGGCTCCGTGAAGGACCGGATCGCCCTCCGGATGATCGAGGCCGCCGAGGAGAGCGGTGCCCTCAAGCCCGGTGGCACCATCGTGGAGCCGACCAGCGGCAACACGGGTGTAGGACTCGCCATCGTGGCCCAGCAGAAGGGCTACAAGTGCATTTTCGTGTGCCCCGACAAGGTTTCCTTGGACAAGATCAACGTGCTGCGGGCGTACGGCGCCGAGGTCGTGGTCTGCCCGACCGCGGTCGACCCGGAGCACCCCGACTCGTACTACAACGTTTCCGACCGCCTCGTCCGTGAGACGCCCGGCGCCTGGAAGCCGGACCAGTACAGCAACCCGAACAACCCCCGTTCGCATTACGAGACCACCGGTCCCGAACTGTGGGAACAGACTGAGGGGAAGATCACGCACTTCGTGGCCGGCGTCGGCACGGGCGGCACGATTTCGGGTACCGGCAACTACCTGAAGGAGGTGTCCGGCGGCAAGGTCAAGGTCATCGGCGCCGACCCGGAGGGCTCCGTCTACTCGGGCGGCTCCGGACGCCCGTACCTCGTCGAGGGCGTTGGCGAGGACTTCTGGCCGACCGCGTACGACCAGAACGTGGCCGACGAGATCATCGCGGTGTCCGACAAGGACTCCTTCCAGATGACCCGCCGGCTGGCGAAGGAGGAGGGCCTCCTCGTCGGCGGTTCCTGCGGCATGGCGGTCGTCGCCGCGCTGCGTGCCGCGGAGGGCCTCGGCCCGGACGACGTGGTCGTCGTCCTCCTCCCGGACAGCGGCCGCGGCTACATGAGCAAGATCTTCTCGGACGAGTGGATGGCCGGGCACGGCTTCCTGGAGGAGGCGGGCCCGTCCGCCCGCATCGGCGACGTCCTCGCCGACAAGGAGGGCGACATGCCCTCCCTGGTGCACATGCACCCGGAGGAGACCGTCGGCGAGGCCATCGAGGTGCTGCGCGAGTACGGCGTCTCGCAGATGCCGGTCGTGAAGCCCGGCGCGGGCCACCCGGACGTGATGGCCGCCGAGGTCGTCGGCTCCGTCGTGGAGAAGGAGCTGCTGGCGGCGCTGTTCGCGCAGCAGGCGGCGCTGTCGGACCCGCTGGAGAAGCACATGAGCGCGCCGCTGCCGCAGGTCGGCTCCGGCGAGCCGGTCTCCGACCTGATGGCCGCGCTCGGCGAGGCCGACGCGGCGATCGTGCTGGTCGAGGGCAAGCCGACCGGTGTGGTGAGCCGCCAGGACCTGCTGGCCTTCCTCGCGAAGAACGCCAAGTAAGTCAATACCTGACGCGGGCGGGCGGGGCGCGGCCGCCCCCGGCGCGCGGGGGGCCCGGGGCGCGGCGGAGGCCGGGGCGCGCGGACGGCGGGGGCAGCCGCGCACGGGC
>NZ_JBHXTC010000094.1:8017-15903 GCF_042677605.1 Streptomyces sp. NPDC127106
ACCCAATTTAACTTCAAAACTTGCGGGCCGTACGGGGCCCGTTTATCCGGCCGGGTACGGCGCGTTCGCGGTCCGTCTGCCCGCGCGTCGGGCAATCGGTACGGGCACGTCACGTGGCGGCAGCACCGGCTTAACACGCCTCGGGCACAGTGGTGCGTGTCGGCAGGGGCGAGGGCCCCGGCCGGCGCCACGGAACGGCGTTGGCGTACCTCCGGAGCGGCTCCCGGACCGCGTGAACGCCATGGACGCGGACGGCCCTGACCCGGCCCGTGTCCCCCGCGGGGACCGCCGTCGTCCCGCCCCTCGGGCAGCCGAGGGTGTGGCGGTCCCCGCGTTCCACCTCTACTTCCACTTCCCCGTCCGGCTCCCCGGATCTCCGGCCGCCGGTCGGGTCAGGTCAGGGACAGTTGAGATCGCGCCGGGCGTCCCGGATGGACGTGTTCAACGCCTGCGCCTGCGGCGCGAGTTGGGTTGCGGCCTGGCTGCCGGTGGTGTCGCCGGGCAGGTTCGCGTACGCCTTCTTGAGGTTCTCTGCGGCCGTCTTCACCGCGTTCTTCTTCGCCTGGTTCCAGGTCGCCGTGGACTCCGCGACCTCCTTCCAGTCCTCCTGGACCTTCTCGGTCGCTTCCTTGAGCTGGTCCTTCGTCGTGGTGGACGGGTTCAGGGCCTGCAATGCCGCGGTGTCGGAGCTGAGTTCGTTGATGTTCGCGCACAGGTCCGCCGCCGCCTGGCTCGGGTTGGCGGTCGGGTCGCCGAACGCGGCGGACGTACCGCCGCCGGCCAGAACCAGGGCCGCCGCGGTGACGGCAGCCGTCCTCGGAAAGCGTCGCTTCATGGGTTGCCCCTCTTCGGGATCTTTCGGAACGGTCCCCCGTGTCGGTCCCCGAGTCCCCGAGTCCCCCGCCCACTCAAGCTGGCACAGCCGCCCCGAGCCCGCAAACGGTCCCCGTCGCCCAGAGGGCCGCGCTGGGCGTGCGGTGCCCGGGAGTTCGGGCTATACCGGAACGGTGAATGTTCGGGGGGCAACCAAGCCTCCGGGAGGCTCAGATGGACGATTACCCGCTCCTCAACCTCTTCTGGACCATGCTGCTCATCTTCCTGTGGGTGCTGTGGTTCTTCCTGCTCTTCAAGATCATCACTGACATCTTCCGGAGCCAGGACATGGGCGGCTGGGGCAAGGCAGGCTGGACCATCTTCGTGGTGATCCTGCCGTTCATCGGCATCCTCGTGTACCTCATCGCCCGCGGGAAGTCGATGGCCGAGCGCGACATGGAGGCGGCCAGGCAGACGGACGCGGCCTTCAAGGCGTACGTCCGCGAGGCCGCCGGACCGTCCGGCACGGGCGGCAGCGCGTCGGAGCTGGCCGCGCTGGCCGACCTGAAGGAGCGGGGCGCGATCACCGAGGCCGAGTTCCAGCAGGCGAAGCAGAAGCTGCTCGCCTAGCCCGTTCCGGAACCTGCCACTCCAAGGGCTCCCGCGTGCGTACCGTACGGGGGAGCCCTTCGTTGCGCGCTCGTCGCCGTATGCCGGTCGCCGCGTCTCGGCAAGCGGGCAGCCGCTTGCCGTCCTGCATAAGCGCATGCAGAGTGCTCGGTGACTGAATGGGTACGGGGACGGAGGGGTCGGGATGAGCGACAGCCCGGCGGCGCGGCTGCAGAAGCTGTTCGAGGGGCACCGGCTGACGCCGACCCAGCGGCGGATCGCCCACTGCATGGTCCGCGGGGCGACGGAGGTGCCCTTCCTGTCGAGCGTCGAGCTCGCCGAGCTGGCCGGGGTGAGCCAGCCGTCGGTGACCCGGTTCGCGGTGGCGCTGGGCTTCGACGGGTACCCGGCGCTGCGCCGGCACCTGCGGGAGGTGGCTCCGCCCGCCGAGCGGGTCGAGGAGTCGCAGGAGGAGGCCTACAACGAGTACCAGCAGGCCGTGCAGGGGGAGATCGAGAACCTCCGGCGGCTCTCGGCCATGCTCGCCGACCCCGCGCCGGTGGAGGAGGCGGGCCGGCTGCTCGCCGGGTCGTCCCCGCTGCCCGTGCTGGGGCTGCGGGCGGCGTCCTCGCAGGCGCGCGGGTTCGCGTACTTCGCGGCCAAGGTGCACCCGGACGTACGGCTCCTCGACGAGGGCGGCTCGATGCTGGCCGACCGGATCGACGCGGCCGCCGGGGCCGGCGCCTCGGCCCTCCTCTGCTTCGCGCTGCCCAGGTACCCGCGGGAGGTGGCCGAGGCGCTGGAGCACGCGCGGTCGGCGGGGCTGACGGTGGTGACGGTCGCCGAATCGACCTTCGCGCCGGTCGCGCGGTACTCGGACCTGCTGATCCCGGCGCCGGTCGGCACCGGGCTGGCCTTCGACACGGCGTGCGCGCCGATGCTGCTGGGGCGGGTGCTGCTGGAGGCGATGGCCGACGCCCTGCCGGACGCCCAGGCCCGGCTGGAGGCCTTCGACGCCCGGGCCGCGGCGCGCGGACTGTTCGTGGAGTAGGGCCGCCGCCGCCGGGCCCGGCCCGGCCCGGCTCCGTGGGTCCCTCAGCGGTAGTTGAGCTCCGCCAACTCCGCCGCGGCCCGGTTGCGCAGCGGCGGGATGCCCGCGAGGAGGCGCAGCGCGGTGTTGCGGGCCAGGCGCAGGGCCGGGTTGCGGGTGGTGGAGAAGCGGGTCATCCGGTCGGTGAGGGCCACCACGCGCAGTGCGACGGGGCGGCGGGCGGCCTCGTACCCGTCGACGTCGCCGGCGGCGAGGGCGCGGCCGAGCGCGTACCCGTCCTGGATGCCGGTGTTCATGCCCTGGCCGCCGGCCGGGCTGTGGACGTGGGCGGCGTCCCCGGCCAGCAGCAGGCGGCCCGCCCGGTAGCGGTCGGCGACCCGGTGGTGGATCCGGAACCGGGACGACCAGGCGAGGTCGCGGACGGTGGCCTGCCCGGGGGCGAGCTCGTCCAGCAGCTGCTGCACGAAGGCGCGGTCGGGGGCGGCCGGGGCCTCGGTGACGGCGGCGACGACCCGGTAGCGGCCGTCGGGCAGCGGTGCCACGACGGTCGGCCCGACGGGGCAGAAGGTCATCGAGACCTCGCGCGGGCCGGGCACCCAGTCCATGGCCACGTCGGCGAGGACGAACGACTCCTCGTAGGCGCCGCCGGTGAACGGGATGCCGGCGGCCTCGCGGACCGCGCTGCGCATGCCGTCGGCGCCGACCGCGTGTGCGGCCCGCAGGGTCTCGCCGCCGGCGGTGGTGAGGGTGACCCCGTCGGCGTCCTGGGTGACGCCGGTGACCTCGTACGGGCGGTGCACGTCGCCGCCGAGGGCCCGCAGGCGGGCCAGCAGCACGGCCTCGGTCTCGTACTGGGGGACCATCAGCGCGTACGGGTGCTGGGTGCGCCCGCGCAGGCCGTCGAAGGAGAGGGAGGCGACCGGCCGGGCCCCGTCGCGGACCCGGAACCGGGAGACCGGGACGCCGCGGCCGATCAGCTCCGCGGACAGGGCGCCGGACGGGTCGAGCTCGTCGAACACCTCCAGGGTGCGGGCGTGGACGACGGCGGCGCGGGAGGTGTTGGCGCCCTCGGCCTGGCGGTCGAGGAGGACGAAGTCGACGCCGGCCTCGGCGAGGGTCACGGCGAGGGCCAGCCCCGTGGGGCCGGCGCCGACGATCGCGACGTCGGTGCGGGCCGGGAGCGGGAGTGCGGCGGTGCGGGTCACGGCAGGCCTCCTCCAGAGGGCCAACGCTTGTTGGCCAACGGCTGTTGGCATCAGCATGCGCCCGGGGGCCTGGAAAGTCAACGCTTGTTGGCCTACAGTTGTTGGCGTGATACGGAGCGAACAGGGCGAGAGCGGGCGGACCAGGGGTGAGCGGACCAGGGCCGCGATCCTGCGCGCCGCGCGGGACCGTTTCGCCGCACAGGGCTACGAGCGCACGACCATCAGGGCCGTCGCGGCGGACGCGGGTATCGACCCGTCGATGGTCATGCGGTACTTCGGCAGCAAGCAGGGACTCTTCGACGCGGCGCTGGCGGCCGCTGCCGGCGGCGAGGGTGGCGGCGAGGACGAGATCGACCTGCGGATCCCCGACCTCTCCGGGGTGCCCGCCGACCGCCTGGCCGAGACCGTGCTGGGGCACTTCATCGACCGCTGGGAGGGCGACCCGGCCGACGACGCCCTGCTGGTCCTGCTCCGGTCGGCGGTGACCAACGAGCAGGCCGCCGCCCGGGTCCGCGCAGTCTTCGCAGGGCAGGCCTTCCCCGCCCTGGCCGCCGTCCTCGGGCCGGAGCGGGCGGCCGCGTGCGCGGGGCTGGTCGTCTCACAGCTGCTGGGGCTGGCGCTGACCCGCTACCTGCTGCGCGTGCCGGCGGTCACCGCCCTCGACCGCCCCTCCCTGGTCGCGGCCTACGCCCCGGCACTGCGGGCGGTCCTGGCCTAGTCGGCGACCGTGCCGTGCGCCCTGGCCATGCACTGATTCGGTAACCGACGGCACAATGCCGGACGCAAACGGATGGTATGCCCGAATGATGCTCGGGTGGCCCGCATATCGTGCCGACATGCTGAGTGAATTCCTGCAGGTGGGCGCCATCGTGGCCGGACTCTGGTGCCTCGTGGCGACGGTCAGGCGCGCGGCTTGCGGTGATCGGTGGGCGCGCTGGACCTTGCTGCTGTCCGTCCTGACCTGCGGGCTGTACCTGTGGGGCCTGACTCACCTTCTGGTCTTGGACGTCCGTGAGATGTGCGAACTCACCTTGCGCACCCACTTCGACCCCGGCGAGCACATGGAGACGCTGCTCCCGCTTTCGATGACGTGCAACGCGGATGAGGACCTGGTCCCCGGCTACGTGAACCCGGTGCTCGCCGTCCTGGCCACCGGGACCCTGGCGGCCGGGCTCGGGACCGTCACGCGCGCGGTACGCACACAACGCCATCCTGGACGACGGTGACCGCCGTGCGGCCACGGATGCAGCCGCGGGCCCCGGCCGGCCTCGCCGCGGAGCCAACCCCACCCCCGGCCCACGCCGCTCCTGCGAGCCCCGAGGTACCCGGCGAGGACTGGCACGCCCGACCCGAAGCGTCCGGCAGGCCTTGAGGCGCGGCCGGGGCTCACCTGTGCAGGCATCGGGTGAGCTCGATCCGCTTCGTCTGGCGCCACCGCCGGCGCCGGCGCCGGAGCCCCCGAGCCGCCGCATACGGATGGCCGGAAGCCCCCGGCCCCGGCCATCCTGACCTCATGGGAGACAGAGCCAACGTCATCGTGGTCCGCGAGGACGGCACGCACGAGCTGTACCGGACCGGCTGGGCGGTCGGGATCGACCTCGACCTGCTGGACGGACCTGCAACGGCTCTCGCCATGCTCCCCGAACTCCGCCAGGACGGCTGGTGGTTGGACGACACCATGACCCAGGGCGGTGTGCTGCTCGACCTCGGCCGGCAGGTGCTGCTGTTCTTCGCCTGGGAGGGCCCGAGCACCGAACTCCGCCACCGCGCCGCCACGTTCGAGCTCATCCGTGCAGCATGGCCCGGCTGGGAGGTCCGCTGGCTGTACGACGGCACGGCCGAACTGCGCGAGCACGTCGGCCTGGACCCGGAGTACGTCCGCTGCCGCGACGCGGACCTCTCCCCGGCCCCGTTCCTCGCCCCCGACGACGAAGACCTGGCCCGGCCCGACCCGGGCGGTGTGGTGATCACGGTCGGCGCCGACCGCGTCCACGTGGCCTCCGACGCCTTCGACCACCCCGTACGCGAGGGCGTCTCGCTGCTCGACCGCCTGGCAGACGCCCCCGGGCATGGAGTCTGCCGCCTGCACGTCAACTCCGGCATCCACCTCGACCCGGCGCGCCGCCGCCTGGGCTGGTGGTCCCTCTACTCCTCCCCGCAGGTTCACCGGGTACCGGAGTTGTGGCCGGGCTGGACGGTGGAGTCCTGGCAGGACGACTGGGAACGGCACGTCAGGGCCTGCGGCCGTTTCTCCCCGGCGCCGTTCGACGCCGAGGAGGCAGCCAGGGACGCGGTGCTGGCCGCGGCCGGGGAGCGCCGGGTCGCGCGGGCCGCCCACCGCGCCCAGGTCACCCACCTGCGCACCGAACCGGCCCGTCCCCAGGAGGGCTAGCCCGCACCGGCCCGTTGGCTAGGCGGCAGCGGTGGCGACGAATCCGGCCCAGGCGGCGGGGCTCACCGTCAGGCGACCGCCGTCGGGGACCTTCGAGTCGCGGACGAGGATGGTGCCGGGCCGCTGGGCGACTTCGACGCATTCGTTGCTGTCGCTGGCGCTGTAGCTGCTCTTGGCCCAGGCCACCTCAACGCACTCGTTGCTGTTGCTGGCGCTGTAGCTGCTCTTGACCCACTTCAGTGCAGAAAGGTCCTCGGCAGAGGGCTTGATGCTCATGTCTCTCCCAGCGCTTTCTCGATGAAGGCTCGCGACTCCCGGGGACTGAGAGCCTGTGATCGGATGATCCCATAGCGCAGTTCCAGAACCTGGATGTCCTTAGCGTTGGTGATCACGCGACTCGCCACTTGCGATTCGCAGTAGGCGACGGTGGAACCGTCGCCCAGCTTCAACACTTGGATGTCGCCGCCCATCCCGGCATGGTCCTCGCACCCGGTTGGCATCACCTGGATCTCAACGTTGCGCATCGCACCAACATCGAGCAGGCGCTCCAACTGGCCGCGCAGCACGTCTGGTCCCCCAATCGGCCGCTCAAGCGTGACCTGCTCCAGCACGAAGGTCATGGCGGGAAACGGCTGCCGGTGGATTACCTCTTGCCGCGCCATGCGCGCCGCGACGTAGCGCTCCACCTGGTCCGGCGAGTAGGCGGGCCGCCGGATCTCGTACAGCGCCCTCGCGTAGTCCTCGGTTTGAAGCAGTCCGTGCAGGTTGTGGTTCCCGTAAGCGCCGAGCTCAACCGCCTCGGACTCCAACTTGGCCAGATCGCGGACCTTCTTCGGGTAGCGGGCCTTTTCCACGTCGACCTTCATCGCCGCGATCTTCCCGCCCGCCTCCAGCACCTCATCCGCCTTGTCGAGGAACTCGGGGCGGGGAATGCGGGTGCCGCGTTCGATCTTGTAGATGAGGTTCGGGCCGTAACCCATCCGCTTGCCGAACTGGGTGGGATCGAGGCCTGCTGCCTCGCGCCACATTTTTAACTGGCGTCCCACCGTGGCGATTACCGCCCCGGATTCGTCCTCCGGATCGAGTTCCCAGCTCGATTCGTCGGCTCCGTCTGCGTTCACTTTCCACCTCCGTTTTTGGCCGGGAGGACAGCACGGGACAGTCCTGGACCACCGCTGTACGCAGCGTCCTCGACTCTGTTCAGGTTACGCACGGATGGCCACGCTGAGTCACGTGAATCAGGAAATCTCCCTCGACGCCACCCTCCCCGCACCCCCCCGCAACCCCGCGCGGCGCGCGCAGCTCGCGTCCTCGCGATCACGGACGGGAGGGTTCAGGGGAAGTGCTTCCGACTGCCGGCGGAATTGGACCTGTCTGGTCCGCTTTCACCAGATCGAGGTTTTCACGACCCGGTGAGCCGCTCCGTGGTATCGCTCGACGCCTAGGGATAAAAGACCGGGGGAAATGACCTTTCCCAACCTCCCCCCTCCCCCTCTCACCCGGTCGGGTGAATTGCGCCAACCCGGCTGGCGCATATGCCGATTCGCGGTGCAGAGTCGGCCGCAACGAGCCCAAAAACGCAATCGGCCCTCGCATGGGACTGGCATCCCGCCGCGAGGGCCTGACCACACAGGAAGACACGACTTCCTCATGGCTGACCAGCAGCTTAGCGCGCCCGTGCGCGCCCTGTCGGGCGTCCGACACATCAACCGTGCCCACCACACCCGGTTCGTGGTGATCGGCAACCACCTCGCCCAGCACGACGAGTTGAGCCTGACCGCGATCGGGCTGAGCACGCACATCCAGTCGCTGCCGC